>JAYSUV010000774.1:0-6998 GCA_043718945.1 Planctomycetota bacterium | reverse complement strand
ATCCGCCGCCTGTCCCTCAGCCTCCTCCGCCAAGACACCTCCCTGAAACGCGGCATCAAAGCCAAACGCTTCGCCTGCGCCCTCGATCCGAACGACCTACTACAGGTCTTCCAACAGGGTCAGATCGATGCGTAGGCCCTGGGATGGACGACACTGAGCAGTATGAGTTGGCTGAGGTTCCTGCGAGGCATGGTATTCACTTTCCGGAGAGTGGTCGGGGGCTGGTTCACCCACTCTGACGTACGAACCTCCGATTTGATTTCCGCGAAACCAGACGTTGAAACAAAATGAACGTTTCGCACAAAAATGTATCGAAATCTCCCACAGCGGTCGACGACCTGCTAACGTATCCGTACTAGGGAATGACGATTCTGAAACCGAATCTGCTTGGCTGAGGTAACACTCGGCAAGGTTTACACTTGTGTCGTCTCGACCGATTCCCACTGACCTCGACCGCCCGAAAGTTTGTCATGCAGTCTTGTCACCGTTCCGCTGTCCACCCTCGCTCCAACCGCCCGTCCCGCCGTGCCTTTACACTGCTGGAGCTGCTGATTGTGCTGGCGATCATTGGCGTGATCGCAGCCATGGTGGTGCCGCGTTTCCTGGCTCAACAAAAGGGGGCTCTTGTCAAGCTCGCCCGAATTGCCATCAAGAGCGTTGAGCAGGCGAGTGACAACTATGCAGTTGATCACGATGGTGAGCCGCCTACCGGGTCTCAGGATGTGGCAGTGCCCCTCTTCCTCAAGCCGCTCGACAAAGAGGGCAAGCCCATGAAGCAATACATTGACAAGCTTCCCAAGGACCCCTGGGACCAGCCACTCTTCTACGAATACCCCAACTCCAAGGCCCCCGACACCGATCGCCCCGCGATCTGGTCGTCCGGCCCGAATCGCCAGAATGAAAACGGCGAAGGGGACGATATCAACAACTGGAAGGATCTGGCGAAGTAAGCTGTCAGCGATCAGCCTTCGGCCAATCCCGGGTGTGTGCATCCCAAGGGTCGGTGGAGTCTCCGCACGTCATCGCCAAGGTTTGAGCCGCGAAGCGGCGGCAGCATGTAGCCGTGGGTGAAACCCACGGTATTCGTGATCCCGGAACAATCTCAGCCGCGAAGCGGCGACAGTAGTGCGGAGTCGAATCGCTGGGATTATGCAGCACGCGGGCGGAAATGAGACATTTCTTCGTAGCCACGTTTCGCCAGAACGTGGGCGAATTGGCGTGTGTGCCCGCCTTCTGGCGAGGGGCAGCTACGACTTACTCGAGACCGCGTGAAGTTATAAGCAGCCTTCACGAGTGACGTGGACGCTTGCTGTCGCCGCTTCGCGGCTGGAGATTGCGTGGGTTGCGGGTCCGTGGGCTGCGCCCACGGCTACATGCTGCCACCGCTTCGCGGCTGAAGAGCAGAACGCGAGACACAAGTGAAGTCTCACTGAACTTTTGTCGTTTACACCTATCCAGAAACCGCCGCGAATCGCTTTGCGATTCTGTCCGCCGCGTGGCCTGCTTGCTACCATGGGAGTTCGTATCCACTCACCCTCTGGCTCAATGCTGACAGCTGACCGCTGAAAGCTCCTCCCCCCATGCTTGAACTTCCGATTCTCTCGCTCGACGACACTCTATCCGGGGCACCGGCCTCCAGTGGGGGTTGTTCTTCAGATGCGGCGTTAGCTCTCGACGGGAGTGTGGCCCCGCGTCGCCGTTTGCCGCCGTGGTTGAAGCGCCCGATGCCGACCTCGGAGATGTTATTCACGAGCCAGGTGATCGAAGACCTGCGGCTGGAAACCGTGTGCGAAAGTGCCAAGTGCCCGAACCGCACCGAGTGCTGGTCGCAGCGCACTGCGACGTTCATGATCCTCGGCAATGTTTGCACCCGCCCCTGTGGCTTCTGTTCCGTCCCGCGCGGCAAGACCGAAGAGATCGAACTCGACGAACCGGAACGTGTGGCGGAGGCGGCTCGGAGACTCGGCCTGGAACACGTCGTCATTACCTGCGTGACCCGCGATGACCTGCCCGATGGCGGGGCCGAACACTTCTATCGCTGCGTCCTCGCCGTGCGCGAGGCGACGAGCGCAGCTGTGGAAGTCCTGACGAGTGACTTCAAGGGGAATCGGGCGGCGATCTCGCGCGTGGTCGAGGCTCGGCCCGATGTGTTCAATCACAACACCGAAACGGTGCCGCGACTGTACGAGCGGGTGCGTCGCAACGCGATTTACCAGCGGACGCTCGACCTCCTCAAGCAGGTCAAGGACGAGGCCCCCGACATGCCGACCAAGAGCGGCCTGATGCTCGGCTTGGGCGAGACGATGGACGAGGTACTCGATGTGGCGTCGGACCTCCGCGCGGTCGGGGTCGAGATGCTGACGATCGGGCAATACCTGCAACCGACACCGCAGAACCTCCCGGTCGAACGGTTCGTCCCGCCCGAGGAGTTCGACTGGCTCGGCGACCAGTGCCGCCGCCTCGGTTTCAAACTCGTCTCCAGCGGCCCGTTCGTGCGATCGAGTTACCACGCGGGTGAGATGGCGGGCGTGTTGGGGCGGAAGTAGAGTGGTCTTTACGACATCAGAAAGGGGCCTGTGATGACTCGTACTCTTGGGAAGTGTTTGGCACTGTCGGTCGCGTTGCTGTGTGCTGGCTGTGACGCCAAGCCACCAGTCAGTGGGGCCGAGTCACCCCCTCCTCCAATAGCGAAACCAGCCCAAATTGCACCGGTTTCTGACGCACAGGCCACGGCGTTCGCAGAAAAAGTTACACGGGTTGTCCAAATTGAATCTGGCTCGGATGACCTTGTCGATTGGGATGGTTTGCTAAATCGTGCGGCGTCGGGTTTGAACATGAAGCCGAGTTCTCTGGCTGGCTTTCAGGCCGGGATGATATCAAGGGTTGAAACCTATGGATCACTGCGACAAGTTCGCGATCTCATCAAGCAAGGAGGCAACTATAAACATATCCGTACTCACCAGACCGCCGAAGGAACTCGCGTGACCATGCGGTTGATGCTTTCTGGGGGTGGTCTCAATTACCACGATTATTTGATTCAGGATAGGAATGGCCACATTGACGCGGTGGATTTTTACATCGCAGCCACTGGCGAAGACATGTCTCAAACATTCCGTCGAATGTTGATTCCCATCGTCGCACATGACAATCGCGGCTTGTTGGATGGATTGTCAGGGAAAGAGATCCTCCAAGTGAATCACCTCGGGGATCTCCAGAAGGCCACCAAGTTAATTCAGGGAGGCGAGTATCCACAGTCGTTGCAGACACTCAATTCGCTCCCGATCGAGCTGCAAAACGAGAAGTTCATCCTGGTGATGAGACTTTCAGCGGCACAGGGAGCAAATGACGACGCAGCGACGCTGGAAAGCTTTGAGAGACTTCGTTCGCAGTATCCTTCTGATCCGGCGACTGCTTTGCATTCCATCAATTACTACGCCATCAAAAAAGAATACCCGAAGTTGATCGAAGCGATTCGTCAGCTCGATCAGTCGGTCGGAGGTGATGCTTGTCTCTCGTGCCTATTCGCCAATGCCTTATTGGAAACCGGCGACATACCTGGTGCCAAGGCAGCTGTGGAGAAGGCCATCGCGACTGAGCCGGAGTTACGGACATCCTATTGGACACGGGTGACCATCGCCGTCGCCGAACAGGACAATGCCACCCTCTTGAAGACCTTGAAGTACATCCACGACGAACTGATGGTGACGTTGAGTGCGGAGTCAATACAGTCCGATCCGGTCTACTCGAAGTTCATTCTGACTCCCGAATTCAAGGAGCTGGAGAAGTTACTGGAAGAGTAGCGGGAGTCCACCCGACAATCTGAGTAGCGAGTCGCAGGTCATTGCAGGTCAGCCTTCGTTTAGACCGAAAAAAAACAAGAAACTGACCTCTCGCAATTCCGCCAATCTGATATCTTCCCTCACAGGGACGGTATCGGTCCGCCCCAGCTGAACACACAGGAGAAAGAGAGAATCATGGGAAAAGGCGACAACAGTAAAAAGAACGACAAGAAAGACAAGAAGCCCAAGCAGGACAAGAAGGTCGTCAAGCCCGACGCCAAGAAGTAGCGATCCGGAGTCGCCGAACGCCCCGACACTCTTGGTGGGGCGTTTTGCCAGTTGTGGAATCTCGTGGGGCACGCTTTCCGCGTGTCCGTTTTCATGAATGGATGTTCGAGTTTCCAGGCACACCTGAGTCGCCAACACGCTTTCAAATCAATATCGGGATCACCCCCCGGGGACGGTATCTCTCCTGGTCCGTAGACACGCTGTGGAATCCAGCACTCCGTTTCGACGGGGGCGACAACACTCTACGATAGTCTCGTTGATCTCCCCCCCACCACACAGCAAGGCCCCGCGCATGTTCGGATTTCTCAGCGGCAAGGACTGGAACGTTCTGGCAGTCATCTTCGAACGGACCGACCTGTTCACGGTCAGCGGTCAGCGGGTCAAGGGCGGCGACGCGGTGAAGGCCCGCGACGGGGCCCAGGGGCATGCCCGCACGATCTTCTGGGCCGTCTTCGACCAGAAGGGAAAGTTCCTGGAAGGGGCCCCCGGTCCAGGGGCACAACATGTCTCGGTGGAGACTGTGAAGAAGCTGGAAAAGGATCTGCGGAGCAACCGCACGGTGCAAGACATTCTCAAGTCTCTCGAAACTGCAGCTGCCAATAAGCTGGCCAAACCGCTCGTTTGGATCGGGTATCCGAGAAAGGCGGCGCTGCCGCCGAAAGATGCCCCGGAAGAGTAGTGTCGGACCGGATGCTCCGTTTCGCCGTGGCATCGTGTGATGGCCATCTCGCACCATCGACTCGCTGGAAAGCACAGGCTCCCCATGCAGTGCCTGGGACTTGATATCGGCTCGACTTCCATCAAAGGAGCCGTCCTCGACCTGGAGTCCGGACAGGTCCAGTCGATTGTCAAGGAGCCGTTCCCCGACCCGCTTCCCGGTTTGCCCACCGGGTGGTTCGAGATTGATCCACTGGAGGTCGCGGCCCGTTCGCGGCGAGTGATCTCCCAGCTGCTGGCTCACGCTCCCGAGGCGAAGTCGCTGTTCCTGTGCGGACAGATGGGCGGTGTGGTTATTGTCGACCATGACGACCTGCGGCCTCTCACGAATTACATCTCATGGAGGGATCAGCGGACGTTAGAGCCGCACCCTAATGGAGGCAATCATCTCGATCAGATGCGGAGGAGAATCGATTTCGAACCCACCGACAGCCTGCTGTACTCAGGTGATTTTGCGACGGTGATGAACGTGTTGGGAAATGAACTGAAGCCCGGTTCATTGACCGCATTGACATCGTGGATTCATGAGAACGCTGACCCCACCGCGACAATTCTCCCGAGTAATCACGCGTCCAGCATTGGGGACTTCGTCGCCAGTCAACTGACATGTCGACCGCCACAAATGGAGTTCACTCAAGCAATCGGTGTGGCCCGACTGACGGATGATGACATTCCAATTGACTCTCCGTTTGGGATCTGGGGAATCGATCATCTGTTCTGGCCCCCACTCGTCCGGGCTCACAACCCCGTCGGCACCTGCACCCTCGATGGCCGGGAATTGACAGTCTACCCCACACTCGGCGATCAGCAGTGCGCCCTCCGCGGGGCCGGTCTCCAGATCGGCGATCTGTCGATCAACGTCTCCACCGGATCGCAGGTCAGCTGCATCACGCGCGAGTTCACACCGGGGCCGTATCAGTCGCGGTACTACTTCAACGGGACATTTCTGAACACGATCACGCACGTCCCCGCCGGGAGGTCGCTCAACGCGCTGGTGGATGTGTTGTTGGAGTTGCGAGGAGGAGGAGAGGCCCAGGGCCAGCAAGTTGCCTCCATCGCTCACCCCTCAACCCTCACCCCTCAACCTTCCCCGTGGGAGTTCATTGCCCGCGCCGCTGCCGCTGCTCCCGATGGAGCGGGCGGTCTCCAATGCAGCCTCAGCTTCTTCGATGGTCCGCTCGGTCGCGAGGGCCAGATCAGTGGGATCACCACCGAGAATCTTTCAGTGGGCAACTTGTTCCGGGCGGCGTTCGAATCGATGGCCGAGAATTACGATCGCCTCGCGCGCGTGCTCTGGCCCAGCGGCGACTGGCAGCGCGTCGTCCTCTCCGGCGGCCTGACCCAGTCGGTCCCGATCCTTCGCGAACTGATCGAACGGCGGTTCCCCGGCCAGGTCGTCGAGTCCCACGCCACGGAGGAAACACTCCTCGGGTTGCTCGATGTCGCGCGCGAGGTTCACTCGCTGTCCCCGAACAGATGATGACAGCGGGCTGGTTGCCGTGACGACTCTCGTGGCCAGAACCACTTTCGACTGCGAGCCCCGAGGGCTCACAGCGAGAATCGAGGCCCATGTGAGCCGCTGGACCACCGCAGCGCTGGTGCTGCGTGCCACAATCCTCGCCAGTCCCCTTGCCCTCTGCCGCCAACTGGCAATAATCCACACCGAGGCGGCGCATCCAGCACCGCCTCCTCGGCGACGAGAGGATTGGGTATGACAGGTGAGGTGGGTGTGCGCCAGCGAAGAACGATAAGGATCGTATTTTCTGTGCTGGCTGCCACAACAATTGTTTTAGGCACGTACCTCTACTTGAGCACGAATGAAGCCCGAGCAGTGGGGGCGCTCATGGATTTGGATTGTTCGGTATCGTTCATCAAGCCAGAATCGAAGCCAAAAGGACTCAAGCGGTGGCTTCGCTCGTGGTTGGCGCAACGCTATTTCGATCCGGTCTCAGCAATCGATTTTCCGTTCGATGCAACAGATGCTGAGTTGAAATATCTCGAAAGGGTCGGCACTCTGAGATGGCTTGACCTGAGCGGAACGCAAGTTTCTGACAGCGGAATGACTCAACTCTCGGGATTGCGATCCCTCGAAATTCTGGACCTCAATCTAACAGGCATCACTGACTCTGGTTTGGCACATCTTGTTGGACTTCCGTCGTTGAGGGCATTGCACCTAATCAACACTCCTGTGACTGACAAAGGATTGGAAGAAAT
>JAYSUV010000773.1:0-7025 GCA_043718945.1 Planctomycetota bacterium | reverse complement strand
ACCGAATCCGCGTCAACAACCCATACAACAAAACACTCGCCAACACCCGAGGATGTATCGGCGGCTGACCCCGCGTGAGGTCATACCCCGCTTCCCACGCCGACCAATCGATCCGCGACAAAATCTCATCCAAGAATCGCACCGGATGATCCGCCGCCAAAACCTCATCCAGCCGCTCCGCAAACAACACCATCTGCCCCCGCACCTGCGGTGCCTTCGCCCAATACTCCATCACCCACCCCTCCCTGTGCCGCCAGCCTCCCTAGACGGGCAGAATGGTAATCGAGAGGAGAATTAAAACAACAGGCCGTCACGTCCGCCCGCTCGCTGGGGTTCTGTGGGAGAGCCCGGTCTACTTCGCCTAGGCGTCGAGAATCTTTTGCAACCAGATACGCACCACACTCTGGTCCAGTCTCTGCACTTCATGCAGCCCCGCCGTCAAGCTGCCGAATAGCCGCGCTGATGGCCAGGTGCGTACGTAACTTACTGATCCCAGCAATACGATTCGATGGCCATCGACAATCGAGAGATCCGTCGGCGCTCCCTCACCCCAGATCCAATGCCGTGAATCTGTTCGTTGGGCTCTAGCGATGCGCTCGTCCGGCCCGAGGGCGGCGGCCTGATACAAGTTCCAGTATCCCGTAATGACCTCGTTGGTCTGCTGGGGACCGTGACCGGTGGCCACGGCCACTGCGGTATCGCTCACTCGCCGCCGTTCATACCAGCGGCGAGGGAAGTGATGCATCAACAACGTGTGCAGCTGGAAATTGTCAGCCACCCCGGTCATCCTCGCGATGATTCCGGTCGAGCGAGACGGGTCGATCACCACGAGCGGCTCGTTGTCCAGTACGGGGAGGAGCTTCTGGAGCCAATGTCCCCCCTCATGCCGCTCGACCAGCGTGTTGACCAGCGGCATGAACTCCCGAGCCTTCACCCGCGCTGGCACCTCGCGGCTATAGAGGGCGACGCATGCGGGCCAGAATGCACCGAGGTTGTCCCACGCTTCGCGGGCGAGCGGATTCCCGGCGGAGACCTCCTCGAACAGCTGGGTTTGGAGTTGTGATTCGTACTCATCCGCCTCGTCTCCCGTCATCAGTCTGGTGGGAGGAACCGCCGCATCCTCCCGCTTTTTACTCTCGCGGATCAGGTACGAGGCTGGCGGCAGCAGTTCTCCGAGGAGTCGATGCACGATTGAACCCATGCGTCCCGGCGTGGCCCCCTGCTCCAGCAGCGCTCCGCAGACGACGGAAAGGAAGCAGGCTGGCCCGGTGGGGGACTCGTCGACGACGCCGAGTAGCGAGTTGAACTGTGTCTGGCGGGCCTCGCCGGAGAGTCCTGCACAAGCGTGCAGAAACCGCTCAATCGCCCGCTGTGCATCTACCTGTGCGACCCGCTCGGCACGGAGACTGGCCATCAAGACTTCAGCAGGACCGGACAGGGGAACGAGTGGCATGGAGAGAGGACTTCTGTCTGATGCAGGGCGAGCGGGGCGGAGCGCCCAGTGACACTTACTTTACCAACCCGAAGCGTCAGCGAGGGCGAGCGAAAGCGATTTTACGATTGCGGAGCAACCTCCCCTCTGCGTTTCCCTCGCTGACGCGTCGGGCTAGTGAGCTACAGTAAGTGCCATTGGGCGAGCGCCGTGCCGCTCAACTGCATGCCATCAACCGCGAATCGCCTCCAGCACCGCCCGCAGCAGAATCCGACTCCCGATTGGTAGCGCCGCTTCATCGATATCAAAATCGTTCGAGTGCAGCGGCGGGCTCGGCGTTCTCCCCGGGATCGCAGCCCCCAGTCGCAGCATCGCTCCCGGTGTCTTCGCCATGTACCCGCCGAAGTCCTCGGCCCCCATGCTCGGTAGCTCGACGATTTGGCACCCCGCCTCGCCGACCACTCCGCGCGCGGCTTCGTGCAGGCAAGTCATCGCGGCGTGATCGTTGATCACCGCATCATCATCAGCCGGGATCGTCAGTGTGATCCGCGTCCCACTCGCAGCCGCAATGCCATCCAGAATCTCGCGAAGTCTGCGTTGCATGGTGTTCCGAGTGGCCGCATCGGTGGTCCGTAGCGTGCCCATGATCTCGACGCGGTCGGGGATCACATTGCACGCATGCCCCCCGGCCAGTTTGCCAATGCTGAACACCGCCGGGTAACGACAGTCAGCGGAACGCGGGAGCCAGTTGTAGAGGGCCGTCACGAGCTGCGCGGCTGTGGCGATGGTGTCATCCGTCTGGTTCGGTCGGGCGGAGTGACCACCGCGCCCCTCGATCAAGATGTGAACCTCATCACAGTTCGCGGTCAGTGCCCCATAGCGGAGGCCCACCTGCCCGGCGGTGCGTTCCGGGTCGACGTGCAGAGCAAAGATCATCTGCGTGTCGTCCACTGCTCCCTGCGCCACCATCGCGCGGGCTCCCCACGAGTTCTCCTCCGCAGGCTGGAAGATCACGCGCAGGCGACACCCCATTTCCAGCTGGGTCAGGTGAGCTGATGTCGCCTTCGCTGCCAGGATCGCGCCCAGTGCCATTGTCGCATGCGCGTCATGTCCACAGGCATGACAGCGTCCCAATTCCTGCGACTTGTAGTCACAGGTCTTCGCATCGAGGATCGGCAACGCATCGATGTCAGCCCGCAGCGCAATGCGGGGACTCTTCGCGTCGCACTTTCCCCAGTCGAGATCGGCGATCACCCCCAACCCGTCTTTCGCCAGACGAGCCGGGATGCCAGCGGCCTCCAGCTGAGCGAGCAGGTACTTCGAGGTCTCGATCTCCTGGCAGCTCAGCTCCGGGTGCTGATGCAGATGCCGCCGGGTGGCGATCAGTTGGGGCGTGAGGCGGCCCAGCGACGAGTCGATCGCCGCATGAAACGTTTCGAGCCACAGGTTAGACGCAGCTTCTGTCATGTGTGTTCCTGGATACCATCGTGAGACCCTCGGAGTTTACCGGCCTTCGATGCAGTGGTATTGTGGAATCTTGAGGACTTGCCCTGTTGTTTACCACTCCGGCGACGGTGCTGTCGCCCAAGGCTCTGTGGGTGTGAAATGGAAGACCTGCTCTCCAGAATCACAATTGATCCCGCCATTTGTCACGGAAAGCCGTGTGTCAGAGGGTTGCGTTACCCGGTGGAGATGCTGCTGGAACTGCTCGGTTCTGGAATGACGACGGATGAGGTCTTGGCCGACTACGCAGACCTGCAGCGGGACGATCTGCTGGCGGTCTTGTGGTTCGCGACCCGGCTCAGCCAGACCAAGCGGCTGCAATCGGTGGGGCCATGAAGTTCCTGGTGGATGCCCAACTTTCCCGCCGATTGGCAAGTTGGTTTGCAATTCTCGTTCCCAAGCTCCGGCTTGGGAACGCCTATCCGCGAAGCTTTGCTTCGCTTCGCGTGCCCGACGACGCCTCGACATCCTGTCCGTCACGACTTCAAACTACCCGCCGTGCCAGTACTTTCGCCACCACAGCATCAGATAATCCCACGGCATTGCAAAGAATGGCATGAAGTAGAGCCCGCGCAATATGACCCGGCCTGGCTCTCGCGTCGGATCAGCAGATGGGAAGTAGATTGAAACACCGTACTCTGGAAACTCGCGACAGAGAAAGTAGGTCCCTTCGGCTCCTGCGGATTCCCAGTAGTCGGTCAGCAACGATTGATTCAGTTGAGGATCATGTGTGAGAGGAGTCACTCGATAACTGTTCCAGAACATCTCCTCCCATCGGCACTCGGTAAGTTCCGCCAGACGCTGCTCGTCTCTCACGACATACCACCCCATATCTCGTCCATAGTTGGTCTCGAAGACACGCAATCTGAACTCATACCATCGAGGAAGCTTGAACATCGATTGTCACTTCTTTTGACGGGGTGACCCAGACGCTAAATTGAGCATCCGGTATGAATCCTCTTGCCAAGCTCCAGCTCGTGACCGAGGTCAACGGTCATCAGTCTCGCTTCTCTGTCGCTCAACCCTCAACCTACACATATTCCTGCGTCGTCGGCTTGATCAGCAGTTCTGCCACATGAGCCCGAGGTGGCAGCGCGGCCACGGCGACCAGTACGGAGGCAATGTCCTCCGGCTGAAGAATCTTCGCCCGATGTTCCTTGCTGACGGGCACCGGACGAGCATCCAGGATTGGTGTCTCGACTTCGCCGGGATAGACATTGGTCACTCGAATCCCGTTGTGGCGTTCCTCCACCCCGATGGTGGTTCCGAGAGCTGTCATCGCAAACTTCGACGCGCTATACGCCACCCCGCCCAGAATGCTGGCTCGCAGCCCCGCGATCGACGAGACGTTGATGATCAACCCATCCTTCCGCTCTCGCATCTGCGGCAACACAAAGTGCATCGCGTTAAAAGCCCCGGTCGCATTGACCAGCATCAGCTTGTCCCAGTCCGCCGGGTCGAGGACGTTCATCGCCCGCTTCGGAATGTTGATCCCGGCACAGTGAATCAGAATATCGATCCGCCCCAGCTCCTTCGTCGCCCACTCGATTAACTCGCGCGCCTCCTCCCGATTGGCGACATCCGCCGCATGACAGAGAATCGCATTCTTCCCAGTAAACTTCGCAGCTGCCTCGCCGAGTTTCTCGATCCGTCGGCCCGAGATGGCCACTTGCGCCCCGGCCTCGGCAAAGGCGATGGCGCACCCCGCTCCAATGCCGGTTCCGCCGCCGATGATGAGAACTGTCTTGCCTTGCAGGAGCATGGGATGCCTTGATGAGGAATGGAAGATGAAGCAGGGGTAGCCACCTTCGCCAGAAGGTGGGCGAATTGTCTCGGCGCGACCGATGGAGGTGACATCGGTGCCGCCAGACTTCCGAAGTCTCCGGAAGTCTTCGCCGTGTGCGGACGCGGGTTCGGGTTGCCCACGTTCTGGCGAACGTGGCGACGAGCGGCTCACCAGCGGAGCGGAGCGAGCCAGCTTCCGGCCAGCAGAACTCCGAACCCGACCAGAACTAGACCGAATGCCGCCAGAATCACCCGAGCCTTGGCCACCCCGCAGGCCTCGACCAGTGTCCGTCCCTTCGGAGTCTCCACCAGCAGCCAGTCTCGGTTCCAGAACAGTGCTGCACCGATCAGAGCCGAGCCGATTCCGAAGATGAGTGA
The DNA here is from genome assembly GCA_043718945.1 of Planctomycetota bacterium. GTDB lineage: Bacteria > Planctomycetota > Planctomycetia > Planctomycetales > Planctomycetaceae > TH-plancto1. The sequence goes on along the minus strand of JAYSUV010000773.1, from coordinate 1,927 downwards.
TTCTCTGGGCATCGCGGGATTCTATCGGGTGGGAGAGCAGTCAGCTATCGGCGGTCAGCAGTCAGTCAGAATGCCCTGCTCGGGCCGACTGAATACTCTCCCCTGTGTGAGCATTCACGTTGTCGGCACCGGAAGTCCTGCTCCCTCTCCCCACTGGCGACATGGACCTCTGGGAGGGACGTGACTGTGGGGAGAGGGCCGGGGTGAGGGGACCACACCACTCGCTTTGCCCCCTCACCCCAACCCTCTCCCCCGCAACATGTCTACAGTGAAAGCCACATCGATCGCGGGGAGAGGGGCCGGACACGTCGGCTGCCGACTGTTATGCGGGACGCTCACCCCCCTCCTTCACTCCTCATCTCCCTTTCCGGTACTCTGGGCACTCGATACAAACTATTTGATCTCCTCCCACCACCGGACAAGCCCGCCATGCTCCCGATCGTTCAAATCTCCCTCGACCTGACCAACATCGACGAGGCCCTCGAAACCGCCGCCATGGCGATGCGGGCCGGAGTTGACTGGCTTGAAGCCGGGACGCCGCTAATCCTGGCTGAGGGGCTGCACGGCATCCGGGCCTTGCGGAAGGCGTTCCCCGGTGTGCCGATCGTGGCCGACCTCAAGACGATGGACGGCGGCTACCTCGAAGCCGAGATGATGGCCCAGGCCGGGGCCACGCACGTGGTCGTGATGGAACGCTCCCACCCCGAGACGATCAAGTGCGTCGTCAAGGCCGGTCGCGACCACGGCGTTAAAGTCATGGGCGACAACATGGCCGCCCCCTGCATGATCGAGTCGGCCAAACGCCTCGAAGACCTCGGCTGCGACTTCGTGATCCACCACATCGGCTACGACGAACGCCGCGGCATCGTCGCCAACGGAGGCCGCCAGCCCAGCCCCCTCGACCAGCTGCGAGAAGTGGTGCAAGCCGTGAGTATTCCGGTGCAAGCCGTGGGCGGCCTGACCCTCGAACAAGCCATCCGCACCCCGGAATACGGAGCCCCGCTGGTGGTCCTCGGTGCCCCGCTGACGATCGACGCCGACGCCTTCAAGACCGCCAGCGGCAACCTGGAAGAGTCCCTGCGGATGATCTGCCAGCAGGTGCATGCGTATGGGGATGTGAAGGTGGGGAAGCGGTAGGCCAGCGGTAGCTGGCTCGTCGTTACAGTGTCGGCAAGTCTCCATTCTCCATGAAAGGATCGCGAATTGATCGAGGACATTCCTACCGCTGAAGAGTTCACCGATTCAGGTAAGGGATTGCTGGATGTGGCTTGGGAGACAGTCATTGGGTTATTTGAGAATCTCAGTGATGCCGAAAAGAACCACGGGTTCGAGCTGGATGATATTGCTGCTGATTATTGGACTGCGTCACGTCGCAAATTGGCTACCTCTTTGACAATTGCACAACAAGGCGTCGAATTCTTGCTGAAAGGAAGAATCGCATTGGTTTCGCCTTTTCTTCTACTGGCGGACTCTCCGGAAAAATGGCCTCGAAAGTCAGAGGCGTTACAGTTCTCTGACTTTCGAACGATTGATGCCAGCAGTCTGATTCGAGTCCATAACACCGTGTGCGTAAGTAAGCTCTCTGATGAGTTCAGTACAAAGTTCAACGCCTTTCGTGATGTTCGAAATAAGCTATCCCACACCGTTAACAAGGCACTCGTGATAGAAGGTGCCGAAGTGCTGAGGATGGTTCTCTTTTTTCACAGCGAGTTGATAACTGATGTGAGATGGGTATCAACACGAAAGGAGTTCGTCAGTGATTCTGTACGCAACCTTCTAAGTTCTGAGGATTACGACACAAATGTCATGTGCTCTGAGGTAGAGCAGGTACTCAAGATTCTGACTCCCTCTGAATCCAAAAAGTATTTCCTGGTCGACAAAAACAAGACTCGATACTTTTGCCCTGATTGTTACGAAAACGCCGATA
>JAYSUV010000772.1:0-22217 GCA_043718945.1 Planctomycetota bacterium | reverse complement strand
TCTTCTCAGCGTCATTTCACAAGAATCACGAGTTCTGGTGAGACAGCGATTTGGGAACCGGCGGCTAGCGCCGTGCCGCTCACGCACCATCAGCGATTTCGCCGACACTCCGGAATCTGTTTGACTTGCCGAGCGGCCTCGCGGATAGTGGAGACACTCTCACCAACAGCCCGCCCGCTCCGAGGAACCTGTGGCTCGCAAACTGATCATCGATGCCGATCCGGGGATTGGGGATGCGTTGGCCGTCATCCTGGCGGCCTGCGACCCAGCTGTGGAACTCCTGGCGGTGACCGCCTCTGCGGGGAGCGTCTCTGGGGAGCAGGCGACCCGGAACCTGCTGGCGCTGATTTCCCTGCTGGACCCCGCGCGCTGGCCCCGATTTGGCGTTTCAGACGGAGCCGTCGCCGCGTGGTCAGAGATTGATTTGCCGCCTCCGACAGCGTTTCATGGGGCTCACGGTCTCGGTGACTTTCCAGTTCTGGATGTCCAGCTGCATCAGAAACATGACTCGGCCAAGGTCATGGTCGATCTGGTTCGCAGTCATCCGTCCGAGGTCACGCTGTTGACCTTGGGACCGCTGACGAACGTCTACCGGGCTGCGGAAATCTATCCGCCGTTCCTGTCGGAGTTGCAATCACTCGTCTGCCAGGCGGGGGCCTACGCGAGTCCCGGTGACGTGACCCCGACCGCTGAGTTCAATATCCAGGCGGACCCGGAAGCCGCTCGGTACGTCCTTCGTCAACCCTGCACCAAGACGCTTGTGCCTCTGGATGTGACCCAGCGAGTGGTGCTGACTTTTGATCAGTTCCAGCGGCTCAATCCGGGGGCGGAAACTCGCTTCGGTCAGATTTTGGCTTGGACCATTCCATTTGCTTTAAGAGCGGCCCGTCAGCATCTCGGGACCGAGGGGATCACCCTGCCCGAGGTGGTCGCCCTCGCAGCTGTCACTCATCCGGAGTTCTTCAAGCAGGAGTCCGGGGCGATCGATGTCGAACTGTGCGGCGAGCTGACCCGAGGGATGACAGTGTTTGATCGGCGGGGTATCGCGAGCTGGCAGCAGAATATCGATGTCGTGACGCAAGTCGATCCGCAAGGCGTTTTGGATCAGTTCTGCCGCCAGGTGCAGAGGCAATTAAGGAGTGAGGGATAAGGACCGGGGTGGCCTGATGAAACGATCGAATGCAAGGCAATCTGGGCGTCTCGGTGAATGTGGTTTTATGACTCAAACTCCCTCGCTCCGTGACCGCGAATCGTGCGATTGTCTGAGAATTCAATCTGTGTCAATCTGCGAAATCTGTGGACCAATCCCTTCTTGATCGGGCTTCTTCAGTACGGAGGTTTTGTCCACAGATGGCACAGATTTACGCAGATTCCAGAGGGTCGGCTGTGGCAAGTCGCAACACTGGAAGAGGCGGGCACCGTAGGGCCGGGAAGGGTCTGGTGAGTTGCAGCAGGGGCACCCGCGAGTCACCAGTGAGGGATGGTGGGAAACACCGTCGCGTAAGACCAGAGTGAGGGCTGAACACCTCGTTCTACCAATAAAAAAAGCCCAGGGGTGGCCCCCCCCCGGGCTTCTGACCCGCGACTCGAAATAAGGCTGCGGCGGTAAGTTAAGTGCTTACCGCCGCAACTGGCCCGCAACCTCGACGAACATTCCTGATGGTGGACCTCCTCCGTTGAGAGAGTGGGATCCACAACCCGGCTCAGCGAGTTGCGTCTGAGAGACATATTGACACTCGGAAGGTGTCCTGCAATGACCTGTGTAGGTCATTTTGAGATGAATATTTGGAGATTATGGGCGATATTGAGGCTCTTTTGGCCCCTGAGTGGCATTTTCTGCCACTTCGCACGTCTCCGCAGTTCGCGAATCCGCCAGTCGGCTGCTATTGTAGGAACCGGCCAACGGCACGGAGGGGCCCAGTCATGCTGCAACAATGAGCGGGTGAGTTGTCACGGAGTTTCACCCCTCAATCATCGCTTGAGGCGTGTATGAGTTCCCCACTGTTTCTGGTGTTGCAATCCAAGGGCCATCCGTCATTCGCCACTCGACTGAAACTCGGTGATCTGACCATTGGTCGTTCGGATAAGAACGACATCTGTTTGGATATTGACACGATTTCTCGTAATCACGCGAGAGTGAGCGTCGGCACACAGGGGGTCATTGTCACCGACTTGCAAAGTCGCAATGGGACGTGGGTGAACTGCAAACGGATCCACAACGCCCCGGTGTTTCCCGGTGAACTGATTCAGTTCGGTGTCGTCGAGTTCGTTCTGTCTCGTGATCCCCGTGGGACAAGTGGCCAGGATCCCGATGAGGAGACCCGCGATCCCAGCTCCGTGATGCCGCTGGACCAGCGTACGCCGGCCCCCTTGTCTCCCGCTCAGACGAAGGTCTTCGACTTGCTGGTCAAGGGGCACCTGGAAAAGGAAATCGCCGTCATCCTAGGGCGCAGTGTCGAGACCGTCCACAACCATACGCGGAAAATCTACGAGGCGTTTGGCGTGCATTCCAAAGTGGAACTTCTGCTCCAGGTCATGCCGCGTTCGGCACCCGTGTGAGATCGTGCCATCGAGACGGCGAACTACACGCCCCAGTCCAACCTCAGCACATCGCCCGTTTGAAACGCGATCAGCGCCCACTCCCCGAGCGGGTCGCATGCGGTGTCAACGACCGGTGCCGGGGCTCCGCTCGCCCAGATCAGATCCCCATCCGAGTCGAGCCAGTAGACAAACTGCTCAATCGTGGTCGCGATCAGACGGTACGGCTCGTAGCTCGCGGCCACCCGCTCGACGGTCCCTTCCAGCACATACGCTCCCAGGCTGACCCCGTCTCCGTCGAACGCCTGCACTCCGTGGCTGAAGTTGGCGAGGTAAATAATATCGCCCGCCCCTGTCACGCTCATCGAACCGACATTCGACCAGACTCGCTCTTGCCACAGCTGCGCTCCGACGAGGTTGTGGCAGCAGAGCAGACCGTTCTCGGCGGAGCCAAACAAGACCGGCTCAGTCCCGCAGAACTGGATGAAATGCAGGGGCCGCACCGTCTCGAAGCGGGCGATCTTGCGCTTCCGTTCGTTGAGGATCATATTCGACCCATCGGCATGCGAGACGGCGACATGATGCCCAAACGGAGCCACGGCCAGACTCAAGATGTCGTCGTGGGTCTCGTATTCCCAATCAATTTGCAGGTTGCGGTCCATTCGCACCAGCGACCGATCGCCGTTGACCCCGTAGCCCCACTGACCGTCTTCGCTCCACACCAGCTGCGTGTAAGGAGCCTTCGGGTGAGTGACAGCTGCGATCTTGCCGCCGCGAGTGAGTCGGTACAGCGTCGAAGAGGCGTCGCAGACGAACACGTCGCCCGACTCGCGAGCCATGGCCAGGGAGGTGATGGCCCCATCCCCGCGAAACGACCACTTCACAGTGGGTGGCAACCCCTGTCCTTCGCGTAGCCAGATGGAGTCGAAGGACGGGGGCTTGTCGCTCATCGCTGGGTGTACTCGACCTTTTTGAGTTGCTCGATGGCTGTGCGAACGTCGGCGTCCGCGACCGCGTCGACCTCGCCGATGATGTGCGGAGCCGCTTGGTCGGCGGGAATCTCGATATCCGGCTTCACGCCGATCTTACCGAGCGTGTCTCCATTCGGGGAGTAGAACTTGGCTGTCGTCATCCGAATCCCGCAACCGTAGCCGAGATCGTTGTCGTAGATGCTCTGGACCGACCACTTGCCATAGGACTTGCGGCCCACGATCTTGGCTCGGTGGTGATCCCGGAAGGCTCCGGCGACGATCTCGCTGGCACTGGCACTGTTCTCGTCGATGAGCAGCACGATCGGCAGATCCCATGTACCTGGTGCATGGGCGGTGTGAGTCTGGTTCTGGTTCTGCTCCCGGCCGCGTGTCGAGACCAGCACGCCATCCGCGATAAACCGGTCGAGCAAGTCGACCGCCGTGGTCAGCAGTCCGCCTGGGTTTTGACGCACATCCAGAATCAGCGACTTCATCCCTTGCTGCTTCAGCTTATTCAGGGCCATATCGAGTTCCATCACAGTACTCTTCTGGAAACCGGTCAGCTGGATGTACCCGATGCCGTTCGTCGAGTCGACGATCTTGGCGAGCGGGATACTGCGGATGACCACCTCGCGGCGGGTACAGTTGGCCGTGACTTTGCCGACACCCGGACGTTCCACAATGAGAGTGACTTGTGAGCCGGGCTGACCGGTGACCAGGTTGGCGGCCTGATCGGTGGTCATGACTCGGCAATCGTGGCGGTCAATCCCCACGAGCAGGTCGCCCGACTTGAGGCCCCCTTCCGCGGCGGGACTCTCTGGCAACACCTGGCGGAGTTTCATCCCCTTGCCCAAGTCCGCTTCCATCACAATTCCGACACCGACGAACTGGCCATCGATGTTGTTAAACAGATCCCGCAGCCGCCCGGGGGTCATCACATTGCTGTAGTCATCCAAGCAGTTGCAGGCTCCGAACACGTACTCCATGCAGACCGGACCGGGATCCAAGCCAACTCGGTCCATCGACAGTTGGCAAATCTCGCGAATCAGGATCTTTGCCTCGTACTCGCCGCGAACGTACTTATTCCAGTACCGATCTTTGAGTTCCTTGCGGAACGACAGCAAGCGGCCTGAGTCCACTCCAAACAGGTTGTTCTCCAAGAACTTCTCGTTCTCCAGGGCCAACCACAGGCTCTCCGTTCCATGAGCCACGATCGATGTCGAGTCCATCGCCTCGACATAATGTGATTGGATCATCTGATGCACCGAAGTGAACAGCTGGATGCCATTCTCGATCGGTTGAGTCTTGAGCGATTCCCGGAATGACAGATCGTCATAGCGGCGTTCGATGGAGAACTGAAACTGCGAGCGACGCAGTCCGTAGGTCAGGTTGGCATTATCGGGCCACTTCTTCAGGGCTCCCTTGTAGTGTTCGATCGCGTCACTCCAGTGACGTTCGCTCTCCAATCGCCGGCCCGAAACATAGGCCGTTTCTGGATCACGGCTCGTCGCCGGAAGATCCAATGCCCACGACATCGGAGCCAGGAACCCAGCTGTCACCAACCAAAGTCCGACCAACAGATTGAAACGCTTCATCGCCGTCCCCTCGCACAATGGCACCAATCGCTGTCCGACGAGCCCCCTCGGGACTGGGCTGTTCGAGGAGGGCGACCGGGCGTGGGGGCAGAAGCGAATCGACGAATGTCGCGTTTCTGATCACACGTCTCGGACGCCATCGAACAACCCACGATGGTGTTGAGGATTTCCCTCAAGAAGTCATGGCGTATGTGGCACACACGCATCACTTCCATGAACCTAGGCCACGATGCCCGGAAACTGCCGCCGGATCAATCCCCACTCTTCAACGAATCTTCAGAATGCGGCCCGAGAATCGTCAGATGGTCCGGCTGCAACGAAAGCAAGGGACTGTGCGGGTCTTGAGGAGTCTAAGGAAGAGTCTGGCAAGCAGTGTTTGAAGTAACGGTCATAGCGAATCGCCGGTCGCTCGCCGTAGGACGGGCACATTTGCCCGTCCGTGCAGACCATTTGCTCACTTCTTTGGTCGAGCGGTCTTCGGAGAACTCATTTCACTCTGACTGCGCCACTGCATCGGACATTAACGCGGGGCATCTTTCGAGGGCTGCCCCTTCGATTTTTCCTCATTTGCTTTCTCACTTCGCAGGCGAGGCGAAAGTGTATTGAGTCGTGCGATCAGGCGACGGATTTCAACCAGGTTCTGGCCGACAATTGTTCCTAGACATGCTCCCAGACACACGGCGTACGGTATGAACAACTGAATTCCCCCCGAGAGGACCGCGTGATTTCTTGTCGATGGCCTCATGGAAGTTGAGGGGAACAGGAAGAACCCCACCAGCAGTCCGCCGAGTCCGATCACCAGGATTTCAGCGAATCGTTTCCGTTGCACGAGTCCCAGAATGCATGTTGTGAGAACGCACAGAAGGCACGTCAATCCGATGGGTTGTGGCGTATTCACCTTCCCTGTCGCGTCCACGCTCCAGATGTGGAACATCAGGATGGCAATACCTGTGAAACTCGAGGCGACAATGATTCCTGCGAGGACACGTCTCAGCATGGCAATGACCTCTTACGCGGCCTTGGACTCGTATTCTTTCACTTTCTGCCGCGTCACCGGGTCGGTCTTCCACCGGCGATGCACCCAGAAATACTGCTCGGGAGCTCTGCGGATCGACCGCTCCAGGGCGACTGTAAAGCGCTGCGTGATCTCTTTGACCTCGTCGCGGGCCACGATCCGGGTCGTGTCAATGATTTCCTCGCAGCCGATCTCGAACCGAGCCCACGGAGCCTCCAGCAGGTCGTCCGGTAATCGAATTCCGTACCCCACAACCAGGATCGCTCGATACTCCAACGCCATCAGTGCAATCGATTTGAAGGTTGATGCGGGCTTTCCAAAGAAGTCCACAAACACTCCCCGTCGACCGGCATCCTGGTCCATCAGCAGTGCCAGATTGCCACCCGCTTGCACCAGATTCACCATGCCATCAAATCCTCCCGACTTCATATACAGCTTGTGTCCCGTTTGCTCGCGGGACTTCTGAAACCAAGCATTCAGGTAAGGGTTATCCAGTGGGCGTACGACCACCCCCAAGGGAAAGCCAAACATCCCGAACGTCGCCACTGACAGTTCCCAACTGCCGAAGTGACCGCCGAGGAAGAACACCGGTCGACCCGAGCAAAGGACCTTGACGACATCATCCCGGTCGCGAAACACTACCGATTCCCGAAAGTTACGCAAATTCATTTTGCGAGGCAGCTGGATTGTCTCGACCACCAAACGAATCAGATGAATCCACATCCCAGAGATGTGCTGTTCGACTTGGGCGTCAGACAGTTCAGCTCCTAGTGCAGTCCGGATGTTCTCTGCGGCAATTTTATAGCGGGAGATCTGGCGGGGAGCGACATGTGTCATCAACCAGGCACCCACCCGCGCGAGCGAGAGCGTTTGCCGCACGGAGAGCACCTCAATGAAGCATGCCGCCAGCCGGAACAGCACGTATTCCACGCGATATCGCACATCCCGCAGCGTCATCGGTTCCTCCTGGAACACCGCCCTGCCCCTCCATGGGCGAATCGAATGGCGGTGATCCGGGAGTGTCTGGAAGTGAGGCGGATCGGTCAAGAGGGGGTTGGGGAGGGTTGATGGTTGATGGTTGATCGACCGGAGGCTGGCTCGCAGAGTGGGAGTCCAGCCTTTAGGCTGCTCTTCGTCACGCCGTACTTCGAATGAGGAGCAGCCTCAAGGCTGGACTCCAACCCGCTCCCGGAAAGCCCTCCCATGCCTGAACTCACTCACTTTGACGATTCCGGAGCCAGCCGCATGGTCGATGTCGGGGACAAAGCCGTCACCGCGCGGCAAGCCAAAGCCGAGGGAGTGGTCGTGATGCACCCCGCGACGATGGCTCTCATACGCGACCGCAAGCTCGCCAAGGGGGATGTGTTAGAGGTCGCCCGACTGGCTGGCATTATGGCCACGAAGCGGACTGCCGAACTGATCCCGCTCTGCCATTCGCTGGGGCTGGATGGAGCCATGGTCGACTTCGAGTTCCTCGATGATCGGCAGCTGAGGATCGAGGCCACGGTGACGGTTCAAGGCCGAACCGGTGTTGAGATGGAGGCTCTGATGGCCGTCAGCATCGCCGCACTCACCGTTTACGATATGTGTAAATCGGTTGATCGGGGGATGCAGATCACCGGGATTCGATTGCTCGAAAAGAGCGGCGGTAAGAGCGGGCAGTACGTCGCGCCGTGACGGGGGGGCCGTGCGCTCCGCTACGAAGACTCCGCGTCCCGGTTAAACCGGCGAGGCGACGTACCAGAACGTAAACAGAAAGTGCAGCGCGGCTCCGGTCATCGTCGACACGTGCCACACCGCATGAAAGTACGGATGCTTGTGGTCATTCATCAGAAACCAGAGCCCGGCCATGTACGACAGCCCACCTGCCAGTACCATCGACAGCCCAAACCAGCTGCTGGCGACCAGAACGTACCCCATCGTCATCACGGGGAGCCAAGCGAGCGGGACGAAGAACCACGGCGAGATCGTTTTCTCGCGGGCTCGAATGCGAAAGTAACAACCGGTCAAAGCCCCGGTCCACATCACGGCGAGAAGTGCCCAGCCGAGGCTGTTTCGCATATGAACCAGCACGAACGGCGTAAAGTTGCCGACGACGAACAAAAAGATGCAAACCTGATCGACCATGCGGTAGAAGCGGCGCCTGTCGGGGCACTCAAAGCTGTGGGAGAGCGTCGAGGCGGCGTACAGGGCAACCAGCGAAGCGGCGTAGACGGCACACCCGAGGACAGTCGTCAGATCACCCGTCCAGACCACTTTCGCCATCAGAGCTGTGGCTGCGAACACTCCGACGACAAAGCCTGCCCCATGGGTCCACTGATTGGCGGTCTCGGTCGAGATCGCGGTGCGGATCGGCGTGACGGTTTCCAGACCGTATGCGGGCAACGTCTGCTCGGACATCTTGTGGTGATCTTCCCTGATCTGTTGTCCCGCAATGTATTGCAACGTGCGGGGTCGCCTGTTTCGAGGCGAACTGAGGACAATCGGTGAGAGTGGATGCGATTCCGGGCACCGCTCCGTGCGCGGACTCTCCCCGATTTCCGAGTTCCCTGCTAGTTCAATCGGCGACCGGATGGACCAATCTTGCGGATTCCTGCCAGAGTTTCCTCAAGTGACGCGTGTGACGGTCTCAGGCATGATGGGTTTTCGGGCATCCACTGCCTCTGGAGTGTGCGACTGGTTGGGATCGTGATCCCGTCGATCCCAAGTTTATGAGCAGAAATGCTGGGTATGAGCGTAAAGTTCGAAGTTATCAAGAATTTGGCACGTTTGTTGATTATGGGGTTGAATGTGTTGGAGCAGGCAGTTCACGCTGCCCGCTTCAACATCCATGTCAATCGGCAAATCATCCTGGGTGGATCGGTAGCGGTTGATGGTTGTGCTGGCCTTGATCGAATCTCAGAGAGGTAGTGAATCATGCGGAGGTTGTTTGCGCTCGCGTTTTGTGCGGTAGTCTTGGTGGCAGCACCGCCGAATCTCCCGTTGTGCCAGGCTCAGGAGACTCCGGCGGCAGCGGCAGCCCCGGCAGTCCCAATCCCAGCTGCGGCTGCGGAGACTCCCCCGGCGGCAGCGGAAACAGCAGCCCCCGAAACGCCAGCTGCCCCCGCCTTGCCTCCTTACTTCTCTGGAACGAGTCCGGACCCGGCGAGCCCGTTGTGGCCCGATGCCGGAGGAGGGGCTGCGGGGTATTGGATTACCCCATCGGCTGGTCCTGTGGGCGACGGCGACCCCGCTGAGATGACCCCGCCGAAGCTGTACGACCGCATCGCACACAATATGTTCTCGCTGAACATGGTGTGGGTGCTGATCGCTGGGGCGTTGGTCATGTTCATGCAGACCGGCTTCGCGCTGGTCGAAGGGGGGCTGTGCCGAGCGAAAAATGCCGGGCATACGTTTGCGATGAACCTGATGGTCTACCCGCTGGGCTGTATCGCGTTTTACGTCTACGGTTTCGCGATTGGCTGGGGCAACTGGTTCAACGCTCCTGTCGCTCCGGGGTGGTATTCGCCGATGGGGCCAGGAACCTCCGTTCTGAACGAAGGCTTTTCGATCACGATTGCAGGCAAATCACTTGGTCTGTGCGGACTCAAGGGATTCTGTCTGGCCGGAATGGATGATGTCAGCGTTCTCTGTCTGTTCTTCTTCATGATGGTGTTCATGGACACCACGGCGACGATTCCGACGGGGACGATGGCCGAACGTTGGACATGGAAGAATTTCTGTCTATTCGGATTGTGGGTCGCTTTGCCGTACTGTCTCTTCGCGAACTGGGTGTGGGGCGGCGGCTGGTTGGCGCAGTCGGGTATCAACTGGGGACTGGGTCACGGAGCAGTCGACTTCGCCGGATCGAGTGTGGTGCATGCCATGGGCGGTGTGATTGCTCTTGCGGGCGGAATCATCATCGGGCCTCGTATCGGCAAATATGTCAACGGCAAGCCACGTCCGATTCCAGCTCACAGCATCCCCTTCGTGGTCACCGGGACGTTCATCCTGGCGTTCGGCTGGTTTGGCTTTAACGCGGGGTCGACACTGAGTGGTACTGACCTGCGTATCGCGACTGTGGTCGTGAATACAATGCTTGCCAGCGTGTTCGGGGCAACCGCCTGCATGGGCTATCTGATGCTCCGCGGCATGAAGCCCGACCCGTCGATGATCTGTAACGGGTTGTTGGCTGGACTCGTCGCTGTGACCGCACCCTGTGCGTTCATCGATCAATGGGCGGCGTGCCTGATCGGTACGATCTCTGGTGTCTTGGTGGTCGAAAGCGTGTTCTTCTGGGACCGCATGGGAGTGGATGATCCGGTCGGAGCGATCTCGGTTCACGGGATCAACGGTCTGTGGGGCACGATCGCAGTCGGGCTGTTCGCCAACGGCAAGTACGGGATGGGTTGGAATGGAGTGGTTCGTCCTCAATGGGATGCCAATGGAGCCGAGGATGGCGTCCTGACTGACGGGGTCCGTGGGTTGTTCTACGGTGACGTGACCCAGCTATACGCCCAGTTGCTCGATTGCGGCACGGTCATCATCTTCGGCTTCTCGATGGCCTGGGTGTGGTTCAAGTTTAGTAATTGGATCTGTCCGATTCGTGTCTCTGCCGAGGACGAAGTGGCGGGTCTCGATGGTCCGGAAATGGGAGCGGAAGGGTATTCCGGCTTCTCGATGCGTCCCGAGTAACTCTTCTGGAGGAACTTATGAAGCAGACTGTCAGCATGTGATCTGATCGGGGGCGTGTCCCGCCGATCAGTCGAAACGCGAGCAGAGTGGGTGCGACGTTCTGGAATCCCCAGCTTCCAGTCGTGGCACCCACTCCTTGCTTTGGGAGTGGTCAGTATTCAGTCGTCAGTTTTCAGTCAGTCCGTACCTCGCGCGTGAACACGACCTCGCGGTTCGGAGTGCAGTACCGCCGCAAATTTTGACGAAGTCTGGTCGAGTCCATCGGTAGGGCGCTCGCCTTTTTTAAGTCGCGTGGGCTAAAGCCCACGCTACTCTTTCGGGATTCAATATGGTGATAGTCCTGAGCATCTCGTGAACAGTGGTTGACTCACCACGCGGAACTCGGGAGGATAGATCAGCTACGGTTGATGGCTCTTGGGGAGAACGGGTCTGTGCAGCGTCTGAGTCAACGAGAAACCTGTCACTGGCCGATGCCCGAGCCTCGTCGTCTGGCGGTGCTGTGTTTGCTGAGCCTTGCGACCTTTCTCGTATTACTCCCTCATTCCGCAGTTGCTCAAGACGCCGAATTCTTTGAGAAGAAGATCCGCCCGGTCCTGGTCGAGCACTGCTTTGAGTGTCACTCGGGGGACGAGCATGAGAGCGAGTTACGAGTCGATTCGCTCGCCGCACTTCTGGTTGGGGGAGATCGCGGACCAGCCATCGTTCGCGGAAAGCCGAATGAGGGGACCTTTCTCCCGGCGGTGCGGCACGATGACACGCTGCAAATGCCGCCGAACAAGAAGCTGCCCCAAGCGGTGATTGCCGACCTGACACGCTGGGTGCAGGAGGGGGCAATCTGGCCCAACGCCGAGCCGGTGCAGGTCGCTCCGCGCCCGGTTGCCACGGAGCGTCTCCCTACCGAAGAGGACCGGCAGTTCTGGGCCTTTCAGCCGCCTCGGTCGGCCACTGCGCCCCGCGTCGCCGACCCCGCTGGCTGGGTCCAGACTCCCATCGACCAGTTCGTTCTCCACAAGCTGGAGGCGGCGCAACTCGCGCCCAATGCCATCGCCGACAAGCGGACTCTGATCCGCCGGGCGACGCTGGCTCTGATCGGAATCCCGCCGACACCGGATGAGGTGAACGCCTTTCTGGCCGACCATTCCCCGCAAGCCTTCGAGCGAGTGGTCGATCGGCTTCTCACCTCGCCGCAGTATGGCGAGCGCTGGGGACGGCATTGGCTCGATGTGGCTCGGTACGGAGACTCGAACGGGCTGGACGAGAATCTGGCCTATGGCAATGCGTGGCGGTATCGCGATTACGTGGTGAACGCCTTCAACGCCGACCGACCCTACGACGAGTTCCTGCGCGAGCAGATCGCGGGAGACTTACTGCCTCCATCACCCGAACCCACGGTCCAACTGCGTCGAGTAGTCGCCACCGGATTTCTTTCTCTGGGAGCGAAAATGCTCGCGGAAGATGACCCGGTGAAGATGGAGATGGACATCATCGATGAGCAACTCGACACGCTGGGCAAGGCGGTGCTGGGGCTGACCCTGGGGTGTGCTCGCTGCCACGACCACAAGTTCGATCCGATCTCCGCCCACGATTACTACGCACTGGCCGGGATCTTCAAAAGCTCGAAGACGATGGACAACTTCGGAGTCGTCGCCCGCTGGCAGGAACGCCCGATCGCTGTCCCCGAGATCGTCGCGGAGCGGGACCGCTTACAAGCCGCAGCCGCTGCCATCCAAGCCGACATCGCGCAGCGAGTGAAGACCGAATCCGAGCGTGTGACCGCCGAGGCCCGCACTCAGCTGGCGGCCTACCTGCTCGCCGCCGATCGACAGCTGCGAATCGACGAGTCTCTCCAAGATGCCCAGCCCATTGCAGACAACGAAGCCCGCCGTACCGCCCCGGGGTGCATGCTGCTCGAAGCCGAAAACTACGTGCGCGGCAACGTGCTGAAGGACACCACCAACTACGGGGTGGGGATCGGCGTGCTCGTCAATCGCGGAGAGCTGCCGAACTTCACAGAGTATGACATCGAGATCAAACAGGCCGGTCGCTTCCAAGTTGACCTGCGTTACGCCGCCGCAGCTTCACGTCCCACGTCCCTCATGATCGACGGCAAACGGATCCAGACCAACGCCGCAGGCCAGGTCACCGGCAGTTGGACTCCGGAGAGCCAGAAATGGTTCGTCGAAGCCATCACCGAGATCGCCGCGGGGAAGCATGTGCTACGGCTCGAAAACGCAGGTCCGTTCCCGCACATCGACAAGCTCTGTCTCGCTCCGGCGACTCACGCTGGCGAGCCCCCAACGTCAGTTGGGGGAGTCCCCGCAGCGGAGTTGCAACCGCTGATCGTGGCCCGCTGGGTCAAGTTTCTCATCGCACAGCGCGAGGTCGCCGACGGGCCGTTCTCCCTCTGGGGACATCTGCAAACCAAGGGGACGCTGGAGGGCATAACGGGTGACACGTCGCCGCTCCAGGCGAAGCTGCTCGCGGAGCCGAGTCCGACGACCCGGGAGGAATTGGCTCAGCGGTATCAGGAACTGGCCGCACTCACCGACGCTCCCGACGTTGCTCCACTCCAGAGTTTACTGACCGTCCCCGAAGGGCCGTTCTCGCTCGGTGAGAAGGCCGAGAGCGCATTCTCGATGACCGTGGTCGCGGAACTCAAGATGCTGAGAGACCAGAAGTTGGCCATTGAGAAGTCCACACCCGCACTGCCCGAGGCGATGTCGATCACCGAGGGAAAGCCGCAGAATCTCCGCATCCATTTGCGGGGCAGTCACACCACGCTGGGGGACGAGGTCAGTCGCCGCATGCCGCGTGTCTTCGCCATGGAGAGCGATCCGCCCATCGCCGCGACCGCCAGTGGACGACTCCAACTCGCTGAGTGGCTGACCCGCCCGGACCATCCTCTCACCGCGAGAGTGCTCGTCAATCGGGTCTGGCAGGCTCACTTCGGCGAAGGCTTGGTCCGCTCACCCGACAACTTCGGCAAGCTCGGCGAAGACCCGACGCACCCCGAGCTGCTCGATTGGCTGGCGAACGATTTCGTGCAAAGTGGCTGGTCGATTAAGGCGCTCCACCGGAAGATACTCCACTCTGCCGTGTGGCAGCAGAACACAAACTGGAATGAGGCGGCTGTCGAAATCGACCCGGAGAACCGACTGCTGTGGCGGATGAATCGGCGACGGCTTGAAGCCGAGGCGATCCGCGATTCGCTATTGGCGATTGGCGGTGATCTCGATCTGACCATAGGGGGCAATCTGCTCCCGACCGAGAATCGCAAGTACGTGACCAGCACCGCGAACGTCAATGTCGAGATCTACAACGTCCCTCGCCGGACGATCTATCTGCCGATCGTGCGGAGTGCGATCTTCGACTATCTGACCGCTTTCGATTTCGGCGACCCGAGCGCGATGAGCGGACAGCGCGATCGCACCACCGTCGCCCCGCAGGCTCTGTTCCTGATGAACAGCAAACTGGTCGCGCAGGAGTCCGAGTCGCTCTCACGCACATTGCTCTCTCAGCCGGGAGACGACGCCGGACGGATCATTAAAGCCTTCGAACGGTTCTACTCGCGCCCCCCCACCCAGAGCGAGATCGCCTCGTCTCTGGAGTTCATCGCTGCCTATGAGAAGAGTCTGAGCGAACGCAGCACCGCACCAGACCAGCTGCGACCGCTGGCCTGGAAAGCGTTCTGTCGAGCTCTGATGTCGACGAACGAGTTTCTGTATGTGAACTGATGGGGAGAGTTGTCAGTTGTCAGCCATCAGCCTTGAAGCAAGTCGAGCAAGCGGCATCTGCGACTCACAACCACTGGACAACCGCCATGCGTCACCGTGACTTGACGACTCACTCACAATCCTCGCGGCGCGAGATGCTCCAGCAGTCCGCCTGCGGCTTTGGCAGCTTGGCACTGTCCGCCCTGCTCCAGCAGCAGGCCGCCGCCGCCTCGCCGGCGGGTCCGCTCTCCCCCAGACTGACACACTTCCCGGCGCGCGCGAAGCAAGTGATCTTCCTCTTCATGCACGGTGGCCCGTCGCAGGTCGACACGTTCGACTACAAACCCCAGCTGACCAAAGACCACGGAAAACCTCTGCCCTTTAACAAGCCGCGCGTCTTCTCCTCGCAGACGGGAAACCTGCTGAAGTCGCCTTGGGACTTTCATCAGTATGGGGAGAGCGGGGCCTGGGTCAGTGATCTGTTTCCGCACGTCGCGCGTCATGTGGATGATCTGTGCATTATCAACGGAATGCACGGGTCGAACTCGCGACATGGGGCCGCGCTGCTGGAACTGCACACGGGCAGCGATACGTTCGTGCGGCCCAGTATGGGGTCATGGATTACGTACGGACTCGGGTCCGAGAACCAGAACCTGCCGGGGTTCATTACGATTTGCCCGACACTGACACACGGCGGAGCGACCTCGTGGGGATCGTCGTTCCTGCCTGCGGATTTCCAAGGCACTGCGATCGGCAACGCGGGAGTTTCGAGTGACCAAGCCAAGATCCCCTTCATTGAGAATGCCGACCATCTGGAGCGATCGCTGCAGCGCCAGGAACTCGACTTTGCTCAAATGCTAAACCGGGGCCAACTGGAACGCACCGGCCCCGACTCGACTCTCGAAGCACGGATCAACTCCTACGAGTTGGCCTACCGGCTGCAAACAGCTGCACCGGAGTTGCAGGAGATCACCAACGAGTCCGCAGCGACCCAGCAGGCGTACGGCCTCGATCAGCCGCAGACGAAGAACTTCGGTCGGCAATGCCTGATGGCCCGCCGCTTCATCGAGCAGGGAGTCCGCTTCGTGCAGTGTTCTCACAGCTACAAGTGGGACCAGCACGGCGGGCTGAAGGCCGATCACTCCAGGAATGCGCTGGAGGTCGACCAGCCGATCGCCGCGCTCCTCGCGGATCTCAAAGCCCGTGGACTACTGGGGGAGACGCTCGTGCTCTGGGGCGGTGAGTTCGGCCGGACCCCCGTGGCGCAAGGCGACGATGGCCGCGATCACAACCCCCAGGGCTACACCATGTGGCTGGCCGGCGGCGGCGTCAAACCCGGCATCCGCTATGGAGCCACCGACGAGTACGGCTATTTCGCCGTCGAGAACAAGGTCCACCTGCACGACCTCCACGCCACACTGCTGCATCTCCTGGGACTGGATCACTTGAAGCTGACCTACAAGGTCGCCGGTCGGGACTTTCGCCTGACCGATGTGCATGGCCGGGTGGTCCATGAGATCATCGCGTAACCAGCCGGTGTGAGTCATGCGTAGTCTCGGAATGGAAAGATTCTCGTCGCTTTTCGACACTCCTCGCCCCAGCCGACAGCCTCTTACGGAACACATTTCATTTGGAGTGAGAGTCCATCGCCTGTTCCCTGAAACCTCTTGCCCCAGACAGAGGATTAGTACACAGATTTCGCAGATTGGCACAGATTCAGAGAGGGGAGAGGAGAGATCTCCTGCCAGCAATTACCGTCCCCACTGGCGTCGCATCGGTGAAAATCTGTGGAATCTGTGTCCCACAACCCGCCTCTACGATCGTGATGGAATTGCGCTGTGCGCGGGCATCGGCGGGGAACACTCGGGAGACTCTGGCGGCTTCAGCGAGAAGTGTCGCCTTTTTCGGTCGCTTTCGCTCAATCATGAGATAAATTGAAAGAGGTGCAGTTCGGTCAGTGATCCAATTCTCCGTGCGAATGCGCGGCGAAAGGCGATGTTTCATGCTCGGTTTTCGGTATCTCAAGGTTCCGGCGACGACATATGTCTTGCAGTCCAAGGCGGGAAAGATCGTTCGCCAGGGGCCGGGGCTGTCGTTTTTCTATTTCGCCCCCACGACGGTCATGGCTCTGGTGCCGGTGTCGAGTGTCGATGTGCCGTTCGCATTCACCGAGGTCTCATCCGATTTTCAGGACGTGACCGTGCAGGGGAATCTGACCTCGCGCGTGGCCGATGCGGTCAAACTTGCCTCGCTGCTCGACTACACGGTCGACGTGCGGGGGCGGTATCAGAGCGAAGATCCCTCGAAGCTCGGTGAGCGGTTGGTCCAGGCGATGCAGACCGCCGCCCGCTCTTTCATCCAGTCGCAACCGCTGAAGAAGCTGCTCGGGTCGTCGGATGGCCTGGTACAGCAAATCCGCTCGTCACTGGGGCAATCGGGGACCGTATCCCAACTGGGGATTGAAGTCCTCGACGTGACGGTCGCCTCCATTAAAGCCGACCCCGAGATGGCTAAGGCTCTGCAAACCGAAGCCCGTGAACAGTTGCTCAAGCAAGCCGACGAGGCGATCTATTCCCGTCGCAATGCCTCGGTCGAGTTGGAGAGAACAATTCGCGAGAACGAACTCCAGACTGAGATCGCCGTGGCCCAGAAGCAGCGCAAGGTCAAGGAGGCTCAAATGGAAGCAGAGATCGCCGTCGAGCGGCAACGTACTTCGCTGGTTGATACACGCGTGGCTAACGAACGGAAAGAGGCCGAGTCTCGCGGAGCCGCGCTGCAAGCGGTTCTCGCCCCCGTTCGTGATGTCGACTGGCGGACGCTGCTGGCCATGCAAGGGAATGCCGACGCGTCGACGATGGTCGCGTCGGCCTTCGATCAGCTCTCTCGCAATGCCGAGAAGATCGGCCAGCTGAACATCACTCCCGACCTGTTACAGGCTCTGCTGCCTCGTGAGAGGTCGACCAACTCGGACACGAAGCCGCAGCGATCGAAGTAGTTTGAGTGTCCGATTAAGGGGGATGACATGGGAGCCTTCGTCACTCCTCGGATCACCATCGTCACGCGCGAAACGCGGATGAAGGGGTTGCTCAAACGTTGGTCCACCAAGGGGATGATGGGCTTCAACTTTAAGCGGAATCGCGTGGCCGCCGCCGTTCAGTCGGGTGACCTGGCAGCTGCGGAGGCCGCTCAGGAGGAGGATGTCGATTCTCTGCTGTTGGACATTGAGAGCGAGGATGAGACCTATCAGGGATCGGTGGCTCACCTGAATCGCGAACTCGATTTCGGGATGCCGGTCCATGTGATCGACCGGGCGTACGTGCCGACTTATGACTTCGGACTCTGCGAGGCGGTCGTCGTGGTCGGCCAGGATGGACTGGTCGCGAACACCGCTAAGTATGTCGGGAATGTTCCGATCGTCGCCGTGAATCCCGATCCAGCGCGGTTCGATGGTGTCCTCCTTCCGTTTCAAGTCCACGAGGCCCGGGCAGCGGTCTCGCGCGTACTTAATCGGCAAGCGAAGACCCGCTCAGTGACTCTAGCGGAAGTCACCCTGCAGGATGGCCAGAGGATGCTGGCCTTCAACGATCTGTTCATCGGAGTGAAGTCCCACGTCTCGGCTCGATATCAACTCCGCGTTGGTGGGCGCGAGGAGCAGCAGTCCTCCAGCGGCGTGCTGGTCTCGACCGGAGCGGGCTCTTCAGGCTGGATGTCGTCGGTCTTCAACATGGCCGTCGGCGTTGCTCAATCACTCGGGATCGAGAACCCCGGTCCCCTGCGCCGCCAGCTGAAATGGGAGGCCCCCCAGCTGCTCTGGGCGGTGCGGGAACCGTTCGTCAGCCGGACTTCGGGGGCGTCGTTGATTGCGGGCGTCCTCGAACAAGGGGCCGCCATCGAACTGGAGTCGAAGACTCCGGCGGACGGGGTAATCTTCTCGGACGGGATCGAGTCCGACTTCCTCGAATTCAACTCCGGGACGATGGCTCGCATCGGCGTGGCGGCCCAGCGGGCGAAGTTGGTAGTCAAGTAGTCCCTCACCCGCACTCGAGGGTGGCACGAAAACAAAGGAAGCCAAGCTCCGCGTACGCTGAACATCCTCTACTTCCCGTCCACGTCCTTCCAGAACTCCGCCACCGGTTTGTCGTTGATGTACTCCAGCGTCGGCATCGCGCGAAGCAAGGCGGTGTCTCGGGTGGGTTGGAAGTCGAGCCAGAGGTATTTGAGCGGCAGGTCTTTGAGCTGCGTCAGGTCGCTGACGTTTGTACTTTGGCTTTGCAGCCATTCCAGTGGCATCCCAGCCAGCGGCGTCAGATCGGATACCGGCACTTCACGCAGGCTCAGCTGGGTCAGTGGCATTCCGCGCAGGGGCGACAGGTCTGTCACATGCGCCCCATCAATTTGCAGGTACGTCAGCGGGAGTCCCCGGATCGGCGTCAGGTCCGAGAGCGGTGTCAGGCTGAAGTTGAGCCACGTCAGGGGCATCCCTTGCAGGGGAGTCATATCGAATCCGGGGCCACTTCCATAATCCAGTCGGGTCAGCGGCATACCCTTCAGTGGAGAGAGATCGAACACCAACGTACCCACGCACTTGAGGTCGGTCAATTGCATGCCACTCAGTGGCGACAGATCAGCCACCTTGCCTTCTCGGCCATTCAGCTTGCTCCCGGAACAGTCGAACGTCTTGAGTCCGCTCAATGCCCGGACGGGGGCGATGTTCCACACCTTGTCGGAGACGAACTTCAAACTCGTCACCACACCGACATCAATCGTGTGCTCCACCTTGCCCTCAAAGCTCGGGTTGAGTTCCTGCAGCTTCTTGGCCACCGCCACGACTTGCTCCTCCGCTGTCCGGGCGGCCACATCTTTCAGCCATTGCTGGAATGCCGGGTCAGCAAGTGTTTTGGAAGCATCGCTGTACTCGGCCACGTCTTTCCAAAAGTCAGCTGAGGTTTGACCGTTGATGGCCGTCAATGTGGTGATCGAACGGAGCAACTCGGTATCACGTTGCGGGAGGAAATCAAATACTAGATTATCGAGCGGCATCCCTTGAAGTGGAGAATAGTCGGTGACTTGCGTCAGTTGCGTTTGAAGCGCCGTGAGGGGCATCCCTCGCAAGACACGGATGTCGGAGACGGGAGTGCGATAGCAATTGAAGAAGGTAAGCTGCATGCCAGCCAGCGGCGTAAGGTCGACCACTCGCGTGTAGTCGCATGAAAATCCATCCAGAGGCATCCCCCGCAGTGGGCTCAAATCTGTGACGCTTGTCAGTGAACAAGCGAAACTTCGCAACGGCATTCCGTGCAATGGAGCGAGGTCTTTGAGTGCTCCGTTGATGCGGCTGCTCGACAGATCAGCGTTATAGAGGTTGGGAAAGGCTCGAATTGGCGAAACATCTTCGACCTCATCCGTCAGAATCTTGACCATGTGGACAACACCATCCGCGATCTGATGCGTCACCTTCCCATCAAAACCCGGATTCAACTCCCCCAGCTTCTTAGCCACCGCTTCGACCTGCTGCTCGGCAGTCAGTGCGGAGACTTCCTTCACCCACTGATCGAAACCCGGTGTCTCGTATGCCAGCGGTTGCTTCACCCCGGCCACAGCGGGTGGTTTCTCCATGACAACGGGAGGTGCCGAGGGCTGCGGTGGCGTGGTGACGACCGCTGGGGGCGTCTCTTCGAGCGGGACCAGCTTCGCCGTGATGGGCTGCTTGCCGCCCGACTCGATGGAGAAGTCCTGCGTGAAGAACTCGAAGCCGTCCTTGGTGACCTTCAGCCGGTGCTTGCCGGGATCGACGGCGATGGTGATCGGTCCCTTTTCACCTTTGCGAGTGACCTCGACTTGCCCCGCTTCGTTCAGCACCTGCACATCGGCATCGGCTTCGGAGACGGTGACGACTAGCGTGCCGTCCTTGGTCTTCAGGGAGACGACGATACCCGCCAGCAGGATGAGAGCGGCGAGGATGCTACCGCCGATCAGCAGCTTCTTCTTATCGTTCCCGATCGGCGTCTTGCCCGCTGATTGTTTCAGCAGGGACTGAGTGACGGCCTGAGTCTTCCTAACCGGAGTGGCCTGCGTCACTGACAAGTCTCGCAGAAAATCCATCATGTCCGGCTCGGCGGGCGGAAGCACCACATCGCGGCCAATGACCGTCGGGTCATCCCCATGATGACACTTTTGCAATTCCACGATCAGCTGGGTCATGTTCTGGTATCGATCCTCGGTCTTCTTGGCGACCATCTTGTGGAACACAGCGTCCAGCTGCTCGGGAACATCAGTGGAGGCCGAACGGAGCGAGGGAATCGGCTGGTCCCGATGGTTGAGAAGTTTGGCCATAAGTGTGTCACCCCCGTAGGTCGCTTTGCCGGTCAGCAGATACCACAGCGTACACCCCAGGGCGTAGATGTCGGCCCGCTTGTCGGCTGTCTTGGTGTTCAGAGCCTGCTCGGGGGCCATGTAGTCCACAGTCCCCATGACGGTTCCGGTGGAGGTCAGCTCCGCATGCTTCGGGGCGTCGGCCTCGTCACTGAGACTGGCCAGACCCATGTCGAGAATCTTGACCGTGCCGTCCGAGCTGAGGAGTAAGTTGGCGGGTTTGATGTCTCGATGGACGATGCCCTTCTTATGGGCGGCTTCCAGTCCTTTGGCGGCCTGCAAGATGTAGCTGATGGTTTTGCCGACGGTGAGCGGCCCGCTCTTTTTGACGAGGGCCGACAGGTCACTGCCCTCGACCAATTCCATCACCAAGAAGTGAACTCCGTTGGCACAGTCCGCATCGAACGCGGCCACGATGTTGGGGTGGCTGATCTTCGCAGCTGCCTCGACCTCGCGTTCGAAGCGGGCGATGGCTTCTTTGTCTTTGGTCATCGCAGCGGGAAGGAGCTTGATGGCGACGATGCGTTTCATGCGACGATGCTGGGCCTTGAACACTTGCCCCATGCCGCCCGCGCCGATCTTCTCCATCAGGAGATAGTTGCCGAGCGTGAGCGACTTGCCCTTCCCCCGATAAACCTCTTCCGCCTGGTACTTCGTCAGTTTCTTCTGACGGACCAGTTCCCGTGCCAAGTCCTCGGCATCTTTCGAGGTGCCCTTGGGCGGAATGAAGTCCTTCAGCGTGTCCCCGGTGATGATGCCGGTTTCTTCGATCTGCTGGATGAAGCGTGCGAGAGGAATAGCCATCGTCTGTGGGCCCAGAGTGTTTCGGCGATTCATTGGATTCTGCCGGATGCAACGCTCAATTGCCAGAGGCAAACAAAACATGAGCATCGCGACTCGATTCGGAATGCGACCGGGCGTGTGTCCTTTGATGTATGAATTTGACTCACCCGAAGCGTCAGCGTGGCCGTGCGAGGGTGGGAGCGGAAACGATTGCCCCAGAGCATCCGTGGGTGTGAACCTACTGACAAACCATCCGACTGTCGATGGACGTTCGCCAGGTGGTATGAGTCCGTTGCGAGTGAATGCCCCCTCAAACGACAAACACCCCGGTGGGGCTTGCGCCTCACCGGGGTGTTGTGTATGAACAGGTTGGTGACACACGATCGTATTTGGGCACCAGCGTTTGGCTCGGTTGCAGATGCTTCCGACCCAGTTTAGCTGGCTGTGCTTCATACTTCTTGGCCGCTGGTTGAAATTCCGATCAGACGGTTAGGTCTGACCAGGAAGTGCACCAACGTATGCTTCTTCTCACGAGAGTCTTGCGACTCTCAGTCGA
>JAYSUV010000771.1:0-22266 GCA_043718945.1 Planctomycetota bacterium | reverse complement strand
GTCGGTCGAGGCCGCATGATCTATTTCTCGGGGCCGGAAACTTACCGACTCCGGTTTTTGCGAGGGGATCAACTGCACTATCGCTTCTGGGGGCAACTACTGCGCTGGTCGCTGGCCTCTGAACTGGCAGCTGGTTCGGAGCTAGTCCGCATTCGCAGTGACAAGAGTCAGTATGTGGGGAGCGAATCAGTGCAGATCATGGTGCGGCTCGCCGATGGAACTGGAAACCCCGTGGAGACCACCGGCGAGTTGAAGGCCATCGCCCGCAGTGGGGACGAAGAGCATTCCGTCGTGTTGACGGCGGACGAGAAGATTCCGGGACAGTACGTGGGCGTCTTTCGCTCGCTGCCGCCCGGTGAGTACCGGGTCGAGCCGATCGGGGAGGCCATCACGCAGGCTCTTCCCGGATCAACAGATCCGGCCCCGGCCAGCTCATTCTCGGTCAGGCCGAATCTCCCCATGGAGCTGCTCGACACGCGCTCGGATCGAGCCCTCGCACAACAGATCGCCGACATCACGGGAGGCCAAGTGGTCCCCCCGACTGCTGTCGAGGAAGTGCTGAAGTTGCTCAACTTGGAACCCGAGGTGACACAGCGCTTGGAAACGCGACCTCTGTGGGCCGAGTGGAAATACCTGTGGATCATCTTCGGGTGTTTGCAGATCGAATGGATCGCGAGAAAGCTCAAGGGACTGTCGTAAGGCACACCGGCCCCGCCTGCACTTGGTGTTCACAAGCCACAACCGTTTTGGAAGCAGCCCATGTCAACCCACCTCAATGGCACGTTCCCCGCTGTGATGCGCGATCGGCTCAGCGCTGTGCGGACTCGACGGACCGTGTTCGCGTTGGTGCGAGCACTGGCTATCGGGCTGACCGTCCTTCTGGTCGCGATGCTGGTCTCCATGCTGATCGACTGGGGGGTGACGCTCTTTGATGTCCGTTACCGCGTGCTGTTGACGACATCGACTCTTCTGCTGGGGCTGGTCGCTTTACTCTGGACTGGCTGGGGACCGATTCGTCGGGCCTTGGGCTGGACGACAGCTGCCGAGCAGGTGGACCAGCGGGTTCCACAGATGGAAGAACGGTGGTTGACGGTGGCGAGCCTGGCAGCCACGGGACGCGATCCCAAAGACCCCGCGACCCAGGCGATGCTGGCTCGCGTCACCAGCGAAGCGGTCGCCATGAGCCGCCTCGTGCGCCCCGAGCGGGTGGTGAGCGGTCAACTGCTGAAGCGTCCGCTGATCGGTTTGGGGGCGGCGCTGCTCACGCTGGGCATTTTCTTCGCCAGCCACTGGGGACAAACTTCAATTCTCTGGCAGCGGTTCTGGTCTCCGACGCTGAACATTACGGCGACGCAGATGAAGGCGATCACTGGGGATGCCGTGGTTCCCCGTGGCCAGTCGATGGACATCGTGGCTGCGATGCAGGGACTTCAGCGAGAGTCGGTCGATCTGATCCTGCGTCGTGATTCAACACCGGACCAGGAGGAACTACTGACGGTGACTCCGGCGTCCTCTGCGGATGGTTTCATTCACTTCCCGGTCGCTGTCGATGAGACACTGCAATACCGCATTCAAGCCGGCGATGGTCGCACTGCTTGGCACACGCTGACAGCCATCGATTACCCGGAACTCAAGGACGTGCGGCTGACCGTCACCCCCCCGAAGTACGTGGATGATCCGGTGGCCGAGAAGACGTTGATTCCGAGTCGTCTGCGAGCTGTCCAGGGGAGCCGGTTGGAACTGGCCATTAAGCCGCAGGTTGAGTTGAAGTCGCTGACGCTTCTGATTTCTGTCCCCTCTGCCAAGCCTGCTGCAACCGCGAATGAGGGGCCGACCGATCGTCAGGCGTACAGCGTCAAGACACTGGTCCTGAGTCGCGGTGACGATGGCTGGTATCGATTCGAAACAGCTTTGGTCGAGAGTTTTTCGCTGACACCGATTCTGGTCAGTCAACATGATCTGAAGAACCGCCACCCGCGTGTCTGTGCCGTGGAGGTCGTGGAGGATCATGCTCCCGTGGCCCGCATCGTCAGCCCCAGCGGCGAGAGTTCGGCCAGCCTGGATGAGGTGCTGGACATTCGCTTCGAAGCCCACGATGACCACGGCATCGCGACTGCGAAACTCGTGATCTATGAGGACAATTCCCTCGATCCCGCACACCCCAAAGTCCTGGCCGAGCGCGAGATTCCGCTCGGCGATCAGGCGATGCAGAAGCACGTCATGGGCCAGATCAAATTGGACATCAAGGAACTCGGCCTGCAAGAAGGCACGAACATCAGCTACGCCGTGCGGGTCACCGACAATCGCGATCTGGAGGTCAATACGAGTAGCCCGCTCAATCAACTGCTGGCCTCGATGGACCAAAGCGAGAAGCCAGACGATGAAGACAAACGTTCGATGGGTCAAAGCTCATCCACAGAAAACCCATCGAACGAGAAGGGGACGGATTCGAAGAGTCCAGCCACGGCAGAGGCTGGAGACGAGATGGAGTCGGAACCAGGTGATCCAGCCAGCCCGACCTTCGCGTCGAATGATGACAAGAAGGGTGAGGATCAAAGTCCATTGGCCTCGAAGGAAGGTCCGCGCGGCGAGAAATCGTCCGAGAAGCAGCCCCCTGGCGATGCCAGCTCTCAAGGCGGCAAGAATGGCGAACTGGCTTCAGAGACCGCGCTGGCCAAGGCGGACACGGGTACTAAGAAGACCGGCAACCTAGCGGGGAACGATCCTGGCAGCTCGACACCTCAAGAGAAGCCGACCGGAGCATCTGACTCGGCATCGAAACCCAAGTCGAGTTCGAAGGCGACTGCAACCTTAGAGGACACCCCAGAGGACACTTCAGACAAGCAGGGGACTTCGAATCGCAGCACCGCGAAATCCTCTGAGCAGCCGGACGATCATCCGGCAGAAGGGCTGCTGGCTGCATCTCGTTCAGACAAGACGAAACAAGGGCAGGCAGCCAACGCTGGCGAAACACCTGGTGCTTCACCAAATGAGACACCGGCTGACGCGATGCCGCCCGGTGATGCTCCGCCTCAACCCGGTGATAATGCGAAGCCGATAAACACCCCATCGAAGGCCACCAGTGAAGAGCCAAAAGGCGAACCGCAACCGGTCGGAAAGATCAGCCTCGTAGGCGAACCTTCTTCGCCAACACCACCCGATCCTTCCAGCGCTCAACCATCGGACCGCCCGCAGAATCCCTCGAACAGTTCTCCCCCCATGGCGAACGCCAACCCAACCGGCAAACCGATGCCGGGAGGCAGTCCCTCCTCGGAGCCACCTCCCACGAAGGATCTGCGACTCAATGCGCAGATGAACGATGCGGGGCAGCAGCAAGAAACCGATCGGAAACGCCTGCGAATTACTTCGCGTCTGGATGCCGTGGCGAAGAGCGACGATCCGCGGCGCGAGCAGACGAAGCCCGCCCGCGACAAAGTGGTCCAGATCGACAAGATGCTGGAAGTCATCGAAGGCAAGCTCACCCCGCTGTACCGGCATGAGGTCGAGGATGCCCTGCGTGCCAAGGGGTTTCAAGAACTCGATACGCTGCTGAAAGATGTCGAACAGTTCATTACTCAGTTGGAAGAAAGCACGCGGGAAACGTCCTTTGAGTTTGTCGGTCTCCAGATGGTCGATATCGGCAGCTCGCATGTCACGCCGGCCCGCGATGCCGTCTTCATCGCGATTCGGACGCCCGATTCCGGTGCCGACGTGCCGACGGAAGAAGCCTTGCATCATGTCGTATCGGCTCGGGAACTCTTGCAGGCCCTAATGAAACGATATGACCAGGTGGCTCAAGAACAGCAACTCGCCAAGGAACTCGACAAAGCCATCAAGATGTACACCGTCTATGTCGAACGCTCGCAGCAACTGATGCGGGAAGCTCAGCAAAACCTCGACCCGTTGAAGCTGGACCGGGAAATGGAGGTCGTCGAAGTCGACCAAGCCTATCTCGATCGGCTGGCGGAAGTCACGCGGATGCGGCGCGACATGATGTCCGAATTGGCGCGCATTCTGGCGGACGATCCTCGGCTCCGCTCTCGCTATTTGGATCTCATCAAGCGTCGTCGCAGCTCGCTGAGCAATCAGTTGGCCGAACTCGCCGCGCGGCAGGATCAGACCTCTCAAGAGGTGCTGGGCTGGGTCGGCGTCGATGACAATCAGCGGGGGAACTACTGGCTGCAGGTGTCCGACCTGCGACTGGATGCCCCTCTTCAACTCGCCAAGGACGCTCAGCAACTGGCCGATCGGGTCGAGAAACAATTGCCCTTGGTACTCGATTCAAACGTGGGGGCCGCTGCCCTGGCGGTTACCGCAGCCAAGCAACTCGCGCTGAATGCGAGGCGTTGTGATCTGGAGGTCCGTGAGATTCGGAAGTCCGGCGAGCCGGTGGCCAAGGGGACATCGCTCAGTGAAAGCGCTGAGTCTCTGGTCCATCAGATCGGTGATCTGGCAGCAGCCCTCGATCGAATCGAATTGGAAGCCGCCGGACTGGACGGCGTTCCGGCGTACGTGCAACTCAGGCGGATCGAAGTCCAGGCGTTTGCCGATCTGGCCGACACGTGGGCGGTCACGGCACATGCCGTTGAGGAGCAGAAATACTCGGCACTGGCCAGCCTGGACCAGCATCAGATCGCCATCGCCACGGAACTCTTGCGCACGGAAATGCTCGACATTGATGCCGACCTGGCCGAGGAGTTCAACGAAGAAGTCAAGCTGCCTCAAGAGGTCATCAACCTCACGCAGGAGCTGCAGCGAGTCATGGAGTCGATCACGCACACCCAGGCGTCCGCGACGTTTGCTCTCCTCGAAGATCGCCTGAACGATGGGGCCTCGCAGCAGGCACTGGCCCTCCAGGGCTTCAAGACGGCCCAGGAGATTCTCAACAAGCTGCGCCGTAAAACGGCCGAGGCGCTCGACAAGATCAAGCCCGTGAATCCCAGTATCGCCGATTTGCTGGACCCCACGCTGGATCAGTTCCTGGCCAATCTGGAGCGAGAACCGAACATCGAAGCTCAACTCGGTATTCCTGGTCGGCCACGGAACATTCGCGAGTTACAGGACGCCATGAGCTGGCAGCAGAACGGAGGTCAGATGCTCGGGGCCTCTGCGGAAGGGGCAATGGCCCGGATGCAGAAGATGATGGACCCGCGCGAACAGCCCCCCAGCGGCAACGGTGATCCGAATCCGCGCAGCACGGCAGAGAATGACCCGGATAAGAAAAAGAATCCAAAGCCGATGACGGAGGAAGAAAAGCAGCAACTGGCCGAATCCCAAGAGATGCAGAAGATGCTGAAGGAACGCATGGAAAAGGCCCAGAAGGAGTTGGAACGGCAAGCTAATGATCCCCAAAAGTCTGCCCAGCAGCGGCGTCAACTGGCGGACATGGCCGCCAAGTTGAGTCGCTCCCTCAAGGAAATGGAGAAGGGCCAAACCCCGGAGCAGCTGTGGCGGCAAATGGCCGAAGCCGATCAGGCCAAGGCTGCACTGGAGGCACTGGCCAAGGGCGAACAGATCCCGGATGAGCAGTGGAACAAGCTGCTCTCGACGCTGGGTGACGGGCAAGGGCAAGTGAGCGGTCGCGTTCCGTCGGAGGACTATCGCAAGTCGATCGAGCAGTACCAGGAACGGATTCGGCAGCTCTCGGGAAGCCGGTAAAGCGGAGGATCGCAAATGAGGTCTCACCTCTCACAGTCACTGACTTTCACGCGCAGGCAACTGGTGAGCGCATGCCTTCTGATGCATTGCGTTCTGCCCATCATCACATCCGCGCAGGAACCCAGGCCGGAACCGCCGCCGGTCATTGCGACTGCGGGATCACTCTACTCCGCACTCCCTGCATCGGAATGGACGCGCGTCGAGTCATCTGTCGATCGTGGACTGGCGTATCTAGCCAGCGTTCAAGAAGAAGATGGCCGGTTCCCCAGCGACGAGGTCGCCCAGCCAGCCGTCACGTCTCTCGCTGTGATGGCGTTTCTGTCGCGGGGGCACATGCCCGATGAAGGCCGTTATGGGAAGCAGATTTCCAAGGCGATCGATTTCGTGCTGTCGACCCAAAAGCGCCGCGGCTACTTTTCGCTCCTGCCCGTCGCTCCACCGGCGGGCCATAACACTCCCGCTCAGGTCGTGACCTACAACCACTCGATTGCGGGACTGATGCTGGGCGAGGTCTACGGCATGACCAATGGAGAGCGATCAGCCCGCATTGAAACGGCACTCACATCCGCGCTGATCTATCATCGTGAGGTTCAAACTCAGCAGAAAGAAAAGCCGAGCGACTTCGGCGGCTTCCGCTACGGCTATCCCGAAGGGCCGAATGCCTCCTCGGACATGTCAGTGACGGGTTGGGCTTTGATGTTCTTAAGGTCCGCTCGCAATGCCGAGTTCAATGTTCCCAAGCAGTACTTCGACGAGGGTCTCGATTTCGTCGAACGCTGCTATGAGCAGGACCCTGCGCTGCACGATAAGGGGGTCTTCCGCTATCGCCCGTTGGAGTCTGACCCCAACGCGAACTCGCAAATCTCCTTGCCAAACACAGCCTCGGCGATGCTGACCTTAATCCTGGGAGGCCGCCACGACCACGTCGGAGTCCGCGACGGAGTGACCTGGTTTCATGCCCACCCCTACCCCAAGCCGTGGCAGGAGGGGTACTTCTATTTGGCTTCGTATTATAGTAGTCAGGCGATGGCGCAAGTCGGCGGCGATTCCTGGAATCAGATCTTCCCACAGATCGCCAGCAATCTGCTGGCGGAGCAGTCCCCAGACGGCAACTGGCCTCCGGGCGGAGGCATCGAGAGAGCCTATGGGCCGAGTTATAGTACGTCCCTCGCCATCCTGTCGTTGACGCCAGCCTACCAGTTGCTGCCCATCTACCAGAGATAGCCGAGATGACAGTGTCACGCGTGTTGTATTTGAGGTTCGATATGTCCACGATGCTCACGCTTGATCGAGACCGTGGGCTCCGTTTACGAACACTGAGCTGGTTACTGTGTGGCGTGTGGATCGTCACCCTCTTCTCCCCGCTCATTGCTGACGATGCGGCACGGAATCGCTCGCTGGCCACAATTTTCGGCGACGACATCCTGCAGGCGAATCTCCGGCAGGTTCTCAGGCAGACTTCCTCCCTGGCTGAGTCTGATCGCTATGAGGCACTGGTCGATGGGGTGCTTCCCTCAGCGAGGCGGTCCGGTTTCCGATTGTCTTGTGACTTCGACTCCAATCCTGAATACCTCACAGTCACCAGCACCACGACACACGGAAGTAGTGCCACGGGGGGATTTCTGATCTCACCAGCGTTGCAGCTGGTTGAACTCGCAGTCCGCATGAATCGGCTGGACGAATTGCGAACTCGGGTCGAGGCGTGCGAAACGTCCGGAGAAGTCTCGGAGCGGTGCCGAATCGCGCTCATGACCCTGATCGAAATCCGGCGAGGCGATTTCGGCGAGGCTGCGAAGTGGATGACTGCTCTTGAAGAGCGTCATACCCGGCAGACCTTTCCCCGCTTGCAAGATCGCTGGCCGGAGACGTTGGTGCTGACCGTGGCGGTGCAGCATGTCGCATTGCAAGACATTGCAGAGTCGATGATCACCAGGACGCTGACTGAGCAGATTAGAAAGGGGAATCATTGTGGCCCGATGCAGTGGGATCGTCACATGGCGGCTTTGATGGGGGAACTGAAGCTGAAGCAACATCTCCACTCGGCGAAGACAGATACTCAAAGAGTGACCATCGATCCGAGGTCCAGTGATTGGATTCCCGTGGCCGGGTGCGACGAGGCCACGAGGGCGTTGGCCATGCCCGCGTTGCACTGGCAGCGAACGGGAAATCAGTACGAGAAAGTCATCGGACATCAAGACGATTACCTGATGTTTCGAACTCCACTGAGGGGGAACTTCACCGTCGAATGTGATACGAGCTTGTTTGATTACCGCGAGATGCAACTGACCATCGGAGGCCATTGGTTCTCGCCGCATTACACACATGACGTGCTTGAAACCGGGACACTGCGAGGGATGACCGCTCGGCATCCGCTCATGCCCAAGCTCTCGTTGGTGAGCGACTGGAGTCGGCATCGGGCTGTGATTCGCAATGGCCAGCGTGAGAGCGACTTCAACGGACGGCTATTGCAGACCGAGCCCGTGCGGCCGCATCAGTTTCCCTGGGTCGCGTTCCGCAGCCCGTACTTTGCCAACGGACGAGTGCGGAATGTTCAGATCACTGGATCTCCAGAGATTCCCGAGACGATCTCGCTCTCGTCGGACCCGGATCTCTCAGGTTGGGTTCGGTTTCATCTCGATAACATCGGCGGTGTCGAACCCGATTGGGACTATGTGGAGTCTGCTGACTCCCCAAGTGAAATCGTGGCTCATCGCAAGACCCGGTTTCAGGACACGTTTCAAGAGAGCCTGTTGCGGTATGTTCGCCCGATGGGGGAAGATGGCGTCATTGAGTACGAGTTCTTCTATTCGTCGAACACCGTTCACGTTCATCCAACTCTCGACCAAATGGTCTTTCTGATCGAGCCGGAGCAAGTCTCGCTCCATCAAGCCACGAACGGGATTCATGATGCTTCGGGCCTCGATCCGCTGAATCGCCAGACCGTGTCGCCATCGGTTGCGTGTCCACTGCTACCGGGTTGGAATCAACTGAAGTTAGTGGTGGCTGGCGATCTCGTGCGGATCATTCTGAACGGCACCCAGGTCTACGAAAGAGATATCCCTGCGGGCAACGACCGCACGTTCGGACTCTTCCATTACGCGGACCAGACAGCTGTCCGCGTTCGCCACATGCAGTGGACCGGCAGCTGGCCGAAGGTGCTGCCGCCGATCATCGAACAGGAACTGCGGAGCCACCATCTCGACGATCTGGAGGCACGGAGCGCGAAGCTCACAAACCGCATCGTCTTTGATTTTGTCAGCGAGCCCGGTCAGCCTGCTTCGTCGACCTACTCCGACAAGACGTTTCAGTTTCAAACCTCAGACCAGCGCGGGGAGGTGGCCTTGAAAGCCAGCGGGTTAGAGATGACTCGCCCCGGCACGGCGGCGTTCTCCGATGTCTGGGTGACACCGCGCATTCGAGTGACTGGCGACTTCGATATCGAGGCCACCTTCGAGGGCCTGCAACTGGCCACTCCGACGAACGGCACGAACGCCATCTCTTTGATTGTGGTGACCGAAGACGAACAAACGACTCACAGCCGAGTCTGGCACGGCAACTACGCCCATCCCAATATTGAACTGCGACATGCCACCCAGGCGGAGTTCAATCGCTACGGCAAGGGACGAGATGCGAGTATTGAATTCAATGGCGTGACTTCCGAAGACTGCACCTCCGGGCGTCTTCGCGTCGTCCGTCTGGGCCAACGCATGTCATTCTTGATCGCCGAACAGGACTCCCCGTTCTTCCGAGTGATTCATGAGGCCAATGTCACCGACGCCCCCGTGCGTTTCGACGGCATTCGGCTGGGAGCTGGGAATTGGGGCAGCTCGAATGCCGATTCGAAGCCAGTCAGTGTCCTGTGGAATCGCCTGGAAATTCGATCCGGCCCCAACGGAACACAGCGGCTGAATCGGTAAGTCGGGGAAGGGGAGTCAATGGATTGCTCCGGTGCAGATCCACCGCCGCTGGTGATTGTGGTGATTCAGGTCGAGGGACAGCTGTTTTCGCTGGATTGAGGAGCAAGATTTGACACTCCTTGTCACCCGAGTGGAAATCCATTCTCGAACGGACTGGATCTCTCATTCAGAAGACTGCCGGACTCCTTGGAGCGGACGGTCGTTGGGCGGTCAGGCGCGGAACAGCTGAGCGGACTTCCCCACGATGCCTGGGGAAATCCATTCAGTCGCCATTCGTCGATCTCTGAGTCGCGATAAGTCGCCCCCTTCATTTTCAAGGGAGAATACATTCCCTGGCTTTCATCTTGCGACCCTGCGGTTGACGACATCCTCACTAAAGCGGAGGATGGCGCGACTGCGTCTTCCCAATTGACCTCCATGTGGAAATCGAGGGCTCCATGTCATCCGGAAAATCACTGCTGCTACCGATCTTGCTCATCACGATCGGGACGGGCTGGTTGCTCACCACACTGGGATTCGCACCGGCGATTGATTGGATCTGGACGCTCGGGCTGGCGGTGGTTGGCGTGTTAACGTTTGTCATCGGGGGAGTTGACAAGGTCACGCTGGTGGTGGGGCCGTTCTTTGTCATGACCAGCTTGCTGTCTGTGCTGCGGCAAACGGGGCGCATCGAGTTCAACGTCGAAGTCCCGATTCTGGTGATCGTGTCAGGGATTCTACTGCTCATGGTCCGCAGTCCCGCCGTGCCCGCTCCGAAGTGGGTGTCACACATCGCAAATCCCGGCCCTGGTGAGTAGCTGGATAGTTCTCCAGCCATCATCGTGATGGCGGACTCTGGAAATTCGTCGCCGAATTGACGCTTACGAACCCAGTCTCCATAATCAATTTCTCGGTGCTGAATCGAGTGGAAGTCAGCGTCACTCACCGGTTTGTGTTGTCGCCCATGGAAGACCAGATCATCGCCCTGTTGCGATATGCCAGCGGCCAGATCGAGCCGTTGCGCCTGGTTGTTTCCAATGCCAAGGGCCAGGTGGTTCAGACGCAAGAGATCACCCACCCGTTCGCCGTTATTGGACGGGGAAGCAACTGCGATCTGGTGATTCAAGAAGAGGTCGTCGCCTATCGGCATGTGTACTTGCAGGTCTTCGCCAATCGTGTGGCCTGTCTGGACTTGATCAGTACAAACGGCACTCAGATCTCTCCCCCCGCCGCCTCGCAATGGATTTCCGCAGGACATCGCTTTCGAGTCGGAACCCATTGGGTGCAATTGGAAGGTGACAAGTGGGTCGCGGATCAGGCCGTGCCCTCTCCGCTCGATTTCAAGGCGCGCGAAGAGGTGCGGGTGGAGTTCGGGGCCTTGCCCAAAACTGAACTCGAGTTGCTCAACACCTCGGCCAAGGGGCGGCTGTGGCCGATCAACCGGGTCATCACACTCATCGGTCGGGATGAGAACTGCCGCATCACGATTCCCGATGAACGGATCTCCCGCGTGCATTGCAGCCTGCTGCTGCTCCCCTCGGGGTTGTGGGTGATTGACCTCTTGGGCAAGGGAGGGATTAAGGTCAACGGGCAGCCGGTCCGTTGCTCGGCCTTGCCCGAAGGGAGTGAACTTCAGATCGGCGACTACCTCGTTCGGGTTCACTATCCGGAGATCGCGCAAACACAGGTGTTGGTCGAAGCCGCTTCCTCTCTGCCGCCACCACCGCCGCCTCCCCCGCAGTCAATCGGGAAGCCGAATGTGCAGTTCCTGACCAGTCAGAACCGCATCTTTAAGGTCGAGACGTGGGGCGACACACTCATCGTGATCGCCATGGGGGATCATCAAAGCTTCAAGTACCACGATGTCCACATCGAGACGGGGCGCGTGAACGAGTTGATCGTCGGACACGGCTACCGCAAGGTGATTGTGGACTTCAGTCAATCACGCCTGGTGGGAACACTGATCCTTGACGCGATCACGAATTTTCTGCGCAAGGCGACCGACAAAGCCGTCTTCTGTGGAGCCTCGCCCGAGATGCACCAGTCGCTGAATGACTTGCGTCTGCTCACGATTTGGCCGCTGTATGCCAGTCGGCATGATGCGCTGCGGGCGATCTACACATGACGACCGGTGTTGCCCCTCCCCACAACGCGGGCCAACCGCTGGGTCGTCCGTTGCGAGTGGTGCATCTGATTACCCGCTTGATAATCGGCGGGGCACAAGAGAACACTCTGCACACAGTCGAGGACCAGCACACTCTGCATGGCGATGAGGTCCACTTGATCACCGGACCGGGCCTCGGACCAGAAGGCTCGCTCGAACCCCGCGCGCTGGCCGGTGGCTATCCGATCCATCTCGTCCCCGAGATGCGCCGCAGCCTCCACCCGCTGCGTGATTGGAAGAGCTATCAGGAGACACTCCGGCTCCTGCGAGAAATCCAACCGGATGTGGTGCATACCCACAGCTCCAAAGCCGGAATCATCGGGCGGGCAGCTGCGGCTAAGCTCGGCATCCCGGCGGTGCATACGATCCACGGGGCGGCGTTTCACTACGGCCAGAACCCCATTGCCTATGGGATCTACCGACAGGCCGAGCGGTTTGCGAGCCGCTGGACCGATCACTTCATCAGTGTCGCCGATGACATGACCGATGAGTACGTCCACGCCCGTGTCGCGCCGCGAGAACGATTCACCACGATCTACAGCGGTTTCGATGTCGAGCCGTTCCTGCATCCGCCCCGCAGTCGTGAAGATGTGCGAGCCGAACTCGGCCTGAAGCCCGATGAAATCGTGGTCGGCAAGATCGCCCGGTTGTTTCACTTGAAGGGACACGAGTTCCTGCTGTCTGCTGCTCCATCGATCGTACGGGCCTGTCCACAGGTGAGGTTCCTGTTCGTCGGTGATGGCTTGCTGCGTAAGGAATTCGAGCAGCGGATCGCCCAGTTGGGCCTGACCGACAGGTTTGTATTTACCGGGCTGGTCCCACCGACTCGCATCCCGGAGCTGATCCAAGCGATGGATATCGTGGCCCATACGAGCCAGTGGGAAGGTTTAGCCCGCGTGCTGCCGCAAGCACTGATCGCTGCTAAACCGGTCGTGGCCTATGACGTGGGCGGGGCTCGCGAGGTCGTCCTCCCCGGAGCCACCGGCTACCTGCTCCCCCGCGATAGCGTGGAGCCATTGGCCACCGCGATCATCCGGCTGGTTTGCTCGGAAGAGCAACGCCAGAAGTTTGGAACCGAAGGCCGTCGCCGCTTCACCGACCAATTCCGCCACCAGACGATGACCGCCCGCATTCGGCAGGTGTACTTCGATGTGCTGGCACGGCGCGGAATGCTCCATACGAAGCGGTGAATGCCGATTCACACTGTGCCAGGTGATCGAGTCCTCCCTGTACTGCCAGCTGACTTGCCGCTGAACTGACGAATGCACTTCAACAGGCCGCAGGAGCCTACGGTTTCTCCTCGACCCCGCAGACGCACACCATTGCCTGACACCCTGGACAGCCGTTGCCGTATTTGGCCTGCACAGCGGCACCGAGATCGATTTTGGCGACGTTGGCAATAGTCGCCAGCCAGGCCAGTACGTCGGCGAACTCGAACGCGAGTTCTTCCTTGGTGCCGCTGCGGAGTGCAGTCGCTAATTCGCCGACCTCTTCCATGAGCCACATGAAGGTCCCCTCGATCCCGCGCTCCTCGTCCTTGCGCGAGTACATCGTGTCGATCAGGGTCTGGAGTTCTTGGAGAGTCATGGGTTGTCCGAGGAGAGGGGGATAGCCGCTCTGCGAGTCACGGAGCGACATCGCTGGCCGTAGCTCATGTCGCTCCGCGACTGGGATTTCTCACGCCCCACAATATACCTCATGCGGTCCAGATTGAGATGTACGACTGACATCCTCGTCCGTCGGTCTCTGAGATATTTGTGATGGACGGACGGACGAGGATGTCTGACCTTTCTCCACAAATCGGAGGAGGTCAACGCAAAGACGCCAAGACGCAAAGACGCCCAGTGGGAAATATCTCGCGGGAAGGCCAGAAGCCTCTGAACATCCTCATTGTGCCAGCCGCAGACAGTGTATGAATCCACCCTCGGATCATGCCTGCCTCCTCCTTGGCGACTCTGCGCCTTGGCGTCTTGGCGTTAAATTCTGACTTCCGTGGTCAGTCTCGCGGGATTCCGCGACGCGAAGGCGCTGTGAAGAAAGGTCAGACTTCCGAGTCCGTGGCGTCATTGACGGACAAGGATGTCCGTCGTACATATCAGTGGATCCGTTCCCCCTAGCACTGCTCGGACTCACTCATGAAGCCACTCCTGATTGCCCTCTGTCTTTGTGCCGCATCGATTGGCTGGGCAGAGGACAAGCCCTCAGTCCCCGAACGGAAACCTGCCGATGGCCCGTTCTTGCCGGAGGCCGCGATGCCCGGCGGAATCGTCCTGCCGCTGTATGCCCCCGACTCGAAGCTGCTCAAGCAGGACCGCATTCATGAGGCGGAGAAGTACAACACCACCGGGCAGCAGACGACCAAGCTGCTGAACACGCTGAACATCCACAACCCGTCGATCGAGGTGCATCTGGCCGAGGACCGCGCAGCCAACGGGGCAGCGATCATTATCGCTCCGGGTGGCGGTCACAAGATTCTATGGGTGGGGCCGGAGGGGTACGATCTGGTGCCGTTCTTTACCCAGCACAACGTCTCAGTGATCGTACTGCGGAACCGGCTGCGGGTGGATGGGTATGAGCCGACGGTCGACGCGGTGAATGACGCCTTTCAAGCGATTCGCATCGTGCGGGCGCACGCGACCGAGTGGAAGCTCGACCCTTCCAAGATCGGCATCATGGGGTTTTCGGCTGGGGCGGAACTCTCGGCCCCGACGGCTCTCTTCTTCGACGAGTTCCAGAAGACCCACAGCGATCCGAGCGACCCGCTCGCCACCATCTCACCCCGCCCCGATTTCGTAGGTATCGTCTACCCCGGCCCAACGCCGTTCACCAAGGCCCCGGAGACCGCGATCCCTGCCACAGTTCCACCGAGCTTCCTCGTCTGCCCCGGTTCCGGCGATCAGGTCCACGCGATCTGGGCCACTGAATACTTTACGCCGATGCTGAAGCACCGGGTGCCCAACCTGGAGATGCACATCTACGGCCGAGGCACCCACGGCGGCTCCATTAGCCCCCGTGACGGCATCCCGCTGGGCACTTGGCAGGACCGCTACATCGACTGGTTCCGCGATCTCGGGTTCTTGAATCCACCGGGGACGGAGACCAAAGCGGCGAAAGATGTCGCCGAGTTCGCGAAGAAGAACGCCGCGAGGTGAGCGACTCCAGCGAGCCCGGAGTGAGTCGCACACGGATGACTCCGGGCGCTGACGCTTCCGGCTTGCGGACTCATTTCACGTCACGAGTTCCACGATCGGCGTCCCGGAATCGAGCAGTTGCACCGGGCGCCCGGAGAAGTCGCGGACCATTTGCGTCGGGTCGATCCCCAACGCGTGATAGAGCGTCCCCAGGATATTTTGCGGACCGAGAGCGCGGGTGGTGGGGCGCTCGCCGTGCGGATCGGTTTGACCGATGACCTGCCCGGTCTTCACGGCTCCGGCCAGGAGGGCAAAGCTGGCATCGGGCCAGTGGTCGCGACCCGCCAGCGAGATCTTCGGCGTGCGACCGAACTCGCCCCAGACGAGTACGAGGACCTCCTGGTCCAGTCCCCGCTCATGCAGGTCAGTCACCAGGGCATGCACGCTGCGGTCGAGCAGCGGCAGCATCGTCTCCAGGCTGTGCCAGATGCTCTTGCCGCCCACCTGCTGGATCACGTTGCCGTGATGGTCCCACAGCCCCGCCCGCAGCGTGACGACCGGCACTCCCGCTTCCACGAGACGCCGGGCGAGCAGGAAATCCTGGCTGTTCCAGATGGTGTCGGCCTGCGGCCCGACGTAGATGTATTTGTCGGTGTTGTAGCCATAGCGTTCGCGCACGACATCCGGCTCTTTGGTGAGATCGAACGCCTCGCGTACCTGGGGCGAGTTCATGATCTCAAAGGCCCGCACCGTATAATTGTCGGCGTCTTTCAACTGCGAGCTGGCCGACTGTTCGATCCGGTCGAAGGACTGCAACAGCTCCTTGCGGCTACCAAACCGCTGGGCGGAAATTTCCTGCAACAGCTTCAGATTCTGCACTCCCGCCCCGCCCGCAACATGGAGTGGGGAATGGGATGTTCCGAGGTATCGTGGGTTCTCATAACTCGTCAGCCGCTCGGCGTATTCGAGGCTCACGTACGAGGGGACCAGTTGCTTCTTGTCCTGGAAATAACTCACCACCGAGCCGAATGAGGGGCGCTGCTGCGATTTGGGATATCCGCTGTAGACCTCTTCCAGTTCGTGCTGCATCGGCTCGACGAACTGCAACGACCGCACCAGCGCCAGCTTGTCCGCGATCCGGGCCTGTCGAGGGAATAGGTGGCAAATGTCGAATCCGGGTACGTTCGTGGCGATCGGTTTGAATTCGCCGCGAAACTCGACCGGTGCCTCGGGCTTGAGGTCATAAGTATCGAGATGACTCGGCCCGCCCGCCAGGCACACCATAATCACCGATCGCGGCCGCTTCCCTGTCCCCGCCTCGGCCCGCATCTGCAACAACTGCGGCAGAGTCAACCCGCCGATTCCGGCCACGCCCCACTGGAGTGCATTCCGGCGAGAGAGTGGCGTCGTCGGACCAAGCATGGGGGGACTCGCGAACATGGTTGCAGCACTCCCTGTCATCCGGGAATCTCTTCGTCATACCCAGCGAAGGGTTTCAATGTACGCCCGTCAGCTGGCTTGTGCAATGCGATCTTCGTTCTCCAATCATTCCGAATCGGATGGCAATTCTCCGATAGCGAAAACATTCGCTATTCCTCTTGCAATAGCGAAGCTCTTCGCTACACTGCATGGCGAAGAGTTTCGCTATGTGTGTTCGGGAGTATCGCGATGACCAAACCCAGTCCCTCGCAGCCGACCGAAGTTGAGTTGCAAATCCTGCGCATCCTCTGGGAGCTGGGCCCCAGTCCGGTGCGGGAGGTCCACAAGCGTCTCGAAGCCGAGAAGGGGACCAACTACTCGACCACGGTCAAGATGCTATCGGTTATGCTGGAAAAGGGCCTTGTCAAACGCGACGAGTTGGCCAGTCCGCATATCTACCGCACCACGGTCAGCCGCGAGAAAACGAGCAAGCGAATGCTCACTGACCTCGTCGACAAGGTCTACGCCGGGTCGACGATGAGCCTTGTCTTGCAAGCGCTATCGTCGACGAAGGCGACCCGCGCGGAACTCGACGAGGTCCGCAAGCTGCTCGATCAGATGGAACGCCCGTAAGTGGCCTGTACGACGGACATCCTTGTCCGTCGAGACCGTAGGATGGGACCAGCCGGCTCTGCGGCGCAGGCCCACCATTCGGAAGTCACGTCACACATGGTGGGCCAGCGCTCCAAAGCGAGCTTGTCCCACCCTACATCAACCGTGACGGACGAGGACGTCCGTCATACGAACAAGTCGTGAGTCCCCATGCCGGGAGTGACCGATGTCTGCATTCATTGAACGACTGGGTTGGGTGCTGGTTCACTCGCTGTGGCAGTTCGCACTGCTCGCAGCTGTGGCGTTCGTCCTTCAGCGGGCCATGCGGCGAACCAGTGCGTCAGCGCGTTACATCGCTCTGCTCGCGATGCTCGGCACCGTCGTGGCGGCTCCGTTCGCGACCTGGGAGTTACTCCCCGTCGAGGTCCCGCAGCCGGTGATCGTGGCGGTCGAGCCGCCTGTTCTGCCGAAGCTGGTTGCCTCTCCGAAAGTTGCTCCAATCTCGGTCGCTATCGAGGTGGTCCCGCTCCCGGCACCAACGGCCCCGGCTCCCATCGAGCCGGTTGAAGCTTCCCCGCCAGTCGCCTCGGCTCCCCTGCCGGAACTCCCAAGGCCAACTTGGAGCGAGCGTATTCAGGAGTCCGTGACCCCTTGGCTGGCGACGATCGTGTGGGGCTGGTCATTCGGGGTGCTGGCCTTTGCGATGAGGCCGCTGCTGGGTTGGTTCACCGTCCGTCGTTTGCGAACCCATGGAGTCTCGCCAGTCCCCGAGGCCGTGCAGGCTGCCCTCGCTGCGACGGCTCAGCGGCTCGGCATCACGCAAGCGGTCCGCGTGCTGCAATCGGCTGTGGTGCAAGTGCCGATCGTCGCGGGGTACTTCAAGCCGGTAATTCTGTTGCCGGTCAGCATCGTGACCGGAATGCCCGCCTCGCAATTAGAGGCGATCCTGGCTCACGAATTGGCCCATATCCGCAGGCATGACTATCTGGTCAATCTGGTGCAGACGCTGATTGAAACGATCTTCTTCTACCACCCCGCCGTGTGGTGGCTCTCGC
Organism: Planctomycetota bacterium; assembly: GCA_043718945.1. GTDB lineage: Bacteria > Planctomycetota > Planctomycetia > Planctomycetales > Planctomycetaceae > TH-plancto1. The sequence continues at coordinate 4,331 of JAYSUV010000771.1, read as the reverse complement.
ACCAGATCCGCTGCGAGCGCGAGAACTGCTGCGACGACATCGCCGTCTCCGCCCTCGGCAGCCGCCTCGACTACAGCCGGGCCTTGCTGGCCTTGGAGGAGCTGCGAGCCGCCCCCACACCCCTGGCCCTGGGAGCTAACGGCGGTTCGCTGGTTAGCCGGGTGAGGAGACTGTTTGGAAGAGATCTCGCCCCCGAACGTGTTTCTCATGGCAGCTTGGCTCTGGGAGTGCTGCTGGTCGTGGGCGTACTCGCCTTTGTCGCGATTGCCGAAACGGGTGATGTCGCTGTGGACGAAGGGGCAATTCCAGGCAGCAAGATTGAGATCCCCGGTCACGGAACGCTCGAACTCGTGGGTCTGGGAGAATCAAGCACCCAGTGGTGGTCTCCCGAAGGAGTGAGCATGGCGGACGCCCTGGACCCAGAGATGGCGGCGGATTCCTACGACTTCGCACCAGACTATTATCACGGCCATAAACTTGGTGTTCTCGCACGATTTCGAGGACGCGAATCACTGAGCCAGGTCGGAATTAAGTTGAAAGCCCCCAGAGAGGTGAAGGGGCCGCTGAATGGAGGATTCGGCGAATGGTCTGGCCAATCCGAAAGCCCCAAGGCTGTAGATCATGAGACGAATATCTACCTTCAGTCCACAAATGTCGACCCGCAAGCCACCTCGGGGGACTGTATCGTCCGGCTCTCGTTCGAGCCTTGGCGAGCCTGGCAGACGATCGATCTGGTGGACCCGTATCAGAGTGAGAATGACGGGCCGCTCAAGCTATTCGTCGGAAGAACGCCGTCCAGCCTTGCTTCGAAACAATGCGAAATCGGTCTTCAATTCCAGGATGGAGTGCATCGAGAGATTCGCTTCGAACAGGTCGCCCTCGACGCTGCGGGGAATGAAATTCAATCAGCTGGCGGAGTCGGTACTTGTAAACTCGGATGCCGATATTACTCTGTCCCAGAATCAAAGGTCGCGAAGATTAAGTACCGCGTCCAGTGGTATACACATCAAGTGACGTTCCGCCACCTTGCGCTTCAAGCTGGGCACAAGACTGAACCACGAGTCCAGATGACACCCCTCGCGACTCCCCCACTCGAAACCGACCAGCCGCTCGTTGCCAAGCTTCCTGGCGGGTTGGAGATTGAACTCGTGGGGATCACTCCCAACGCTGCTCCGATCTCGGAAGGTTGGCAAGCGGATGGGCAGCCGATCGTGAACGCGGGCGACTGGCCGCGCGGGGCGACGTTCTCGAAGGACGGTGATCGATACACGCAGACCACCGACACGGCCACCAAGCTGACGCCCGATCCGCTGGCCCGCGATCTCCTGTTCGAGTGTCGGGGGGCGGTTTCCCCACCGAGTTGGACGGTCCTTCGGCAGTCGGGGCTGACGCATTTTCAAACGCTCGGCACTGATGCTGGGCTGCGCAAACGGCTAACCATGTTGAGTAGAGATCAAGCCGTACAGACGACGGTCGAGATGGCCTACACCGACAGCCCCTGGGGAGCGTGGCAGCGGATCGATAAGACCGGTCAGCGAATCAACACCATTGAGACATTTGCCCCCGACCAGAAGCTGTACAGCGAGATGCAGATCCTTCGCTTGGGGGCTTCGATCAATAAGACCGACCAAGGAAGTCCACTGGAGCTGGTCCTGAATGAACCGGCTGTCAGTGATGACTACTCCAACGGGATTTTCAATATCGAGGTGCGGTTCGTCGATCAGAATCAAAAGGTCTGGGCGACCTACGCCCAAGTGACGCCCATCCAGGACGGTCGCCGCACGGTCACCTGGACCACGGGCGGCAATGTCCCGCTGGAGTCACTCGCATATGCAGAGTTCCGGCTGCGGCCCTACCGGCATTTCATCACGTTTGAGAATGTCCCGCTGGAGAAAGCTGCTGCGGGGCGAGTGGCCGTGAAGCAGCGCTCGCTTCCTCAACCTCCGGCGAGCGATCCGGACCCGCAGTTCACGGCAAAGGCTCCGGGCGGAATCGAGGTCGAACTGCTCCGCATCGTGCGGAACGATCTCCCCGAGGATCAGAGTTGGACGCCTGACGGCAGGCCCTCACCGGGACTCATCGACTGGCCGGAGCGGTCACACTTCAAAGTCCAGCCCGATGGAAACGGATACAGCAGCAGCAGTGACGGGGCGGGTAGCGACCGAGCGTGGGATGTCGTCTATGAGGTTCGCAGTTCTGGTCCACAGGCACTCGTCTCTGTGGATGTGATCGGCGAGGGAGGGGCATCCAGTTCGCAGTCCTCCCCTGCCATTGGCCCGCGACTGGTCACCATGCTCCCGAGAGTCACGGAGTCACTCACGGCGTTCCAGCTGCGAGTCGGTAGCGAACCCTGGGGCGAGTGGATTCAGGTCGGAGCCGATGGAGAGATCCTGAATCCGGAAGCACTGAGCGACCGGCCCGATTCACCAGAGAAGCTGATCACTCTCGCGGGAGCGGGCCTTGATGAGAGCAACCTTGATCGTTGCTGGATCAAGTGGCTGATCCTGCCCAACGCACAGCAGCAACTCTACAGCATGGAGGTCCGGGCGATTGATGACGATGGTAATGTTCATCAGGCCCACAATCAGAACTACAAAATCACCAACCGACCGCTCCACGAGTTGACCCACTGGTTCAACCTGCCAGTTGATAAGTTGGCCCGCTTCGAATACCGCTTGCGTCCGTATCGGCATCTGGTCACGTTCGACCGCATCTGCACTGATCCCGCGAAGCCGACTGAGGTGCGGGTGAGTGTCGAGCCGATTGTGTATCCCGGCGAACCAGCAGTCTCTATTGAACCACGCAAGAAATACATCGCCAAGGTTCCCGGTGGGATCGAAGTCGAGTTGCTCGGCACGATCCGGGAACTGAAGAACCTGGATCGACTCAGCCTGGCTCCCGATGGAAGTCTGTTGCCGAGTCTGAAGCCCTACTTGCAAGGTAGCGGTAACTCATTCGACGATCTTAGGTTCGGGATCAAAGAGTTTGACGATCAGATCTTGTATCAGGTTCGTGGCGGCGACTCACCCACCGTCGATGTTCGCGGTCCGTATCAATTTGGCGGGCATGCCACCGAAAAGGGCGCAGCCGAGGTGCCGACGCGTTATTTGATCGGGAATGCCCTACCCAAAACTCCGATGACGTTCACCGCCAAAGTCGCCGACGAACCGTGGGGTGAGTGGATTCAGGTCGGCCCAACTGGGCAGATTCTCAACCCGGATTCCAAGCAGAAACGGCACACGACCTATTACAACAAGATCGCCATCGGTCACGCGGGTGAGAGCCAGGAAAACACGACTCGCTCAGAACTCCAACTGAACTTTCCGAAAGGGTTCTTCGACTCTTGCCGGTTGCATCTGCGAATCATCCCGAAGGATGGCCGGGATCGAGATTACCAGCATGGCATGCGATATGGGACGGAATCGTTTACCCAGTCGTTCAATCTGCCGCCTGACCAAGTCGAACGCTTCGAGTTCCGCATGCGGCCCTATCGGCATCTCGTGAAGTTCGAGAACGTGTCGCTCGACCCCGAGAAGCCGACCGAGCCGAAGGTCTCGGTCGAGTCGATCGTACCACCCGAACTGTCCGTGACGCTGCCCGATGGGAGTGTCCTGGAACTCCTCGGGATGACCACTCCGCCGATCAAGGTCAAACGCCCGGACGAGCGGACCTGGTGGCAGGCCAATGGAACACAGCTGGCTGATCCGGTCCAGAATCCAAACAATCTCGGATTGGGTGAGGATCAGGCCGATGGGCGGCAGGCTTTGTTTCGACTGACGAGTCAACAGACCGACGCCTCACTGCATGTGACAAGTCTGGAGACCAAGGGCTGGTCAAATTCGGCGACCAGTCACAGTCCGCCCACTGCGAACGAACCGTCACGACTGAATTCCATTTTTGCCTTCGGCCCGATCGGCGATGCCACAACGACCACACTGGAAGTCCGAGTGGCCACAGCTCCGTGGACAGCCTGGAAGTTCGATCTGGCGGGGAAACCACTCGATGCGCCCGAGGTGACCGGCGAGTTGACCAAGTTGCGCAGCGCCGTGGAGGTCTTGCGGGCTGGCCCGTCGGAAGACGGCGTCGCCATTTGGACTCGCCCCTTCAGTTCCAGCAGCGAGACCGGCGAATCGAGGATCATCGCGATCGATAAAACGGGTAAAGAGCATTTCCGCAATCGCAGCTCGGGAGACGGCCAAGAGGTTCTGCATGGGTTCGGCGTGCGTCCAGAAGAGTTCGACCACTTCGAACTCCGCGTCCGTCCGTTTGGCCCGAAGGTGAAGTTCGAGAATGTCTCGCTCCAGCCGGGGAAGAAGACCGAGCCGAAGGTT
>JAYSUV010000078.1:0-2250 GCA_043718945.1 Planctomycetota bacterium | reverse complement strand
AGTCATATTGTGCTGACCCACCCCTGGGGTCATGCACGGATAGGAGAATGGAAGTTGAAACACGTAATCGACCCAATCCACCGAAGCGGAAGCGTTCCAAAGATCCCAAGCCAACCCCCAACCCACCCACCCACCGTGTAACCCACCCCAAAAAAACTCAGCTAACTGACAGCCTCACGCTTGACACCTTTCATAGGGGTTAGGCGACGTTAGGGCCATACTGCAGGTCGATCGTATGCTCTCCGAGCAACCTGCTCGTAGGTGTAGATGGTCCGAACAAATTGATCCTGCCGGTTCATAGAAACGAGGCGCGAACGGTGTTCAGCGTCGAGTTGAGACCAGCGGCCAATGACAATTCCGTAGTTGATAAAGGGATCTTTGTATCCAGCAAATGCCCTCCAGCCGTCCTCAATTCCTTCTGGTGAGCGAAGTCGAAAACTTCCATTCGGTGAGCGGTCTGGAAACTCAGGAAGTGCCTTGGCTGCCTCGACGGTGTCGGACACGAAGGTTTGCTTATTGGATGTGATCCATTCGTGCCAGTCCTGAACCTGACCAAGGGCGCTTTGAAGAGTCTTGGCGGGTGTGCCTCGCTTCGTAAAAAGTGGTTCCGAAGGACGTTCAAGCTCAACCAAGGTAATGCGGCATCCGCCCTGATTGATATTGAGGAGCGCAAAGTCTGCCCGATAGCCCGTGCCAATTGGCGGCTTGGTAATGAAGGCTACATCACAGTCGTCTCCCTGACCGAAGAGACCCAACAGAAATTGGGGGTGCTCCTCGACAAACTTCTGCATCTGTTCTTCGCCGGGTTCGGTGGAGAGTAAGCCAGCGAAATCTCGGATGTCGTCAAATCCTGGACACATCTTTGCCGCCCGCACGTCATCTGAGTTCCAGCCGGACACACGTCCGAAAATGCCGGCCAATACTTCTTCCGTTTTGGTGTCGATCATGTGAGCGCGTGGCTAGTCGCCTAACGACCCCAAGCTCAGCGACCGCGGAGTGCGGCGCGGCACCTGCATGGTGGGCGGAAAGGCGGCGGCGGAAGGAGGCGTCGTGACGCACGGGGCGGTTCGCAGCAGCGCATGGTCAGGCCCCGGTTGATTTCGTGACGACCTTGTGGCCGGATTTGCCCTGGCGTGCCCTGGCGTCACGCAGCATTGCCGCCAAATCGTAGTTGAAGCGCTTCGCGAGTTCGTCCTTCACCCGGCGAACTTCCGCGATCACCGAGTCAGTTGCCTTTGGAGGATTGGTTTTGGGAGTCGTTGTCGTCATCGGTAAAGAACTGTTCAGGTGTGCAGATAATGGGAAGATGAACCCCCATGCTGGAAAAACAAGATTGGAGGCGGTCGGCGATAAAAGGATTGGCGATGTGCCTGCAGTTCCAAGTCAGGAGAAAATTCATTCCGTGAACTCCCGCAGCAGCCAGATGAGATGCGTCGCGAATAGCGGTGGCAGGCAGGATGCCGCTGCGCACCAATTTGGTGGCGAGAGCCTAGACCTGCTCGTTGAGGTCCAGAAGCTCAAGCCCTGCGAGCAGTTCGAGACGTTCGGTTGCCTTGGCGGGTTCGCCCTCGCTGGCTTCGTCGAGGACGAGTTGTGAGGTGAAAAGATCGAACTCGTGCCGCCGGGCATCCCACCACTCTCTGGTGAGTTCCTGTCGTGCGAACTGCAAAAGGTTCCGTGATGGCCGGGAGGCGTAGTAGCTGGGGATGGTGGTCTCGATGAAAATCGAATGCGACATCTCGCAGCCTTGCTCCGTCCATCAGGATTGTGCAAGCGCGCCGCGGGCGAAGGCCCGGACAGCGAGACGGGGGAGGGGGAAAGTAGGAAGTAGGAAGTAAGATTTAGGAAGTGGGAGCATGGCGCTGCGCGCTCGGGGCAGACTGCTCACAGCTTACTCCCGACCCCTGCCCCCTGCCCCCTGACTCCTGACTCCTGACTCCTGACTCCTACTTCCCGAGCTTCGCCAGCGCTTCCCAGTGGGTGCGCTCCTCGGGGGTGAGCTGGGTGGGGAGGTCGATCTCCATCTGGATGTAGAAGTCGCCGCGCTCGCTGGTGCTGGTGGGGAGGCCGCGGGCTTTGAGCCGGAATTTGCGGCCGGGCTGCGTGCCGGGCGGGATCTTCAGCCGCACGGAGCCGTCGGGCGTGGCGACTTCGACTTCGCCGCCGAGGACGAGCTTCCACGCGGGCATCTCGACCTCGGAGATGAGGTCGCTGCCCTCGACGCGGTAGTCCGGGTGCCGCTCGAAGCGG
>JAYSUV010000770.1:0-2566 GCA_043718945.1 Planctomycetota bacterium | reverse complement strand
ACAGTCCACAGCCACCAACCTCTTCATTTTTCTGTCCCTATTTTTCTGTCATCCTCTAAGCCTGGAAAAGCGGGCCGATGGCCAGAGTGGATGAGAAGAGAAAAGACAGAAAAATAGGGACAGAAAAATGAGGAACGTCTGAGACTCTGACTTCTACAACTTTGCGAGGGTTAGTGACATCTGACCTCGCGACAATTTCCCAGGAAGATTCACTCATGACCCCGATTCGTGTTTTCACCTCAATTCTGCTCATCGGCGTTCTCGCCATCTCCCCGCTCACCTCGATCAGCGCCGAGGAGAAGCCGCTGACCGGCCTCGCCTCCACGCTGCAACCGTTTGTGGACCGGCACACGCTGGCCGGGGCAGTGACTCTGGTGGCCGACAAGGACCAGATCCTCGACCTCTCCGCTGTGGGGTTTGCCGACATCGCCCACAAACGGGCGATGCAGCCGAACGACATCGTGTGGATCGCCTCCATGACAAAGGCGATCACCGCCGCCGCCGTGATGGCTTTGGTCGATGAAGGCTTGCTCAAGCTCGATGACCCGATTGAGAAGTATTGCCCGGAGTTCCGTGACCTCTGGGTGATCAATGAGTTGGACGGCGAGCACGTACTGCTCAAACGGCCCGCATTGAAGATCACGGTGCGGGAGGTGTTGTGCCATACTTCCGGGATGCCGTTTGCCTCTTTGATGGAAAAGCCGACGCTGGATGCGCTGACACTCCGAGAGTGTACGCTGAGCTACGCGATGACCCCACTCTTACAACAACCCGGCACGAAGTACGTGTACAGCAACGCCGGGATCAACACCGCGGGCCGCATCATCGAAGTCGTCAGCGACATGCCCTACGAAGAGTTTCTTCAGGAGCGCATCCTCGATCCGCTGGGCATGACCGACACCACCTACTGGCCCAGCGAAGCACAGCTGACCCGGCTGGCCAAGCCTTACAAACCGAACGCCGACAAGACCGGACTCGAAGAGACGACGATCAGCCAGCTGACCTACCCGCTGAACCTCCGCACCCGCCAGCCGATGCCTGCGGGAGGTCTGTTCTCCACCGCGAAAGACGTGTCGAGCTTCTGCCGCATGCTGCTCAACGACGGAATGTTCGAAGGGAAGAAAGTCCTCTCGCCTGAATCCGTGAAGGCCCTGAGCAGTCGCCAGACCGAACCCGCCGTCAAGGACAGCTACGGACTGGGCCTCAGCGTCTCCGAGCACTCATTCGGCCACGGCGGGGCACTGTCGACCAACATGACGATCGACAAGAAGCACGGCCTCGTGCTGGTCTACCTGGTCCAGCACGCCGGGTATGCGAACGCCGACGGCGGCGAAATCCAGCCGACTTTCAACAAGGCCGCCATCGAGCGGTTCGGGACGAAGGGGAAGTAAGAAGTCGACTGTCCCCGATTAGCCGCGACGCGAAGGCTTTGCGTAGCGGAGCGAATTCGAAACTATCGGACTCATCCGAACGGCCACCAACTGCTCTTGCAGACGTTCTTGCGGCGAATGTCGACGACCTCGCTGATGTCGTGTTTCATGAAGAGTTCGACCAACGAGTCGGTTCCCTTGTTGAGCTTGAAGGCCGTCTCCTGGGGATAGAGCGGGTAAACCCCGTAGAAGTTGATCACCTTGTCCTCCGACAGTTCCAGTCGGTGGAACTCGTCGGGGGCATGGATCAGCGGCAGCACCAGCGCGCAGCTGAGTTTGGTCTTGGGCGAGTACGGTTCTGCCGGATCACCGTTGGGGATGGTATGCCCCTCTCCCAGCCAGGTGTCGTACTCGTGCGGCAGTCGGGCCAGCATCTTGAGCAGACGGATCGGCCAGTAGTGGTTCTCATCCTCGAAGTCCTCTTGGGTCATGGGCCAGTCTTTCGGGAGCCGGATCGCCAACTCGGCAAATCGAAACTCCTCTAGACCATCGGGTACGGTCATCGGTGCTTCGCTCATCCCACTGGTGATCAGCGTGTAGAACGGCTGCTTGCGGGTGGGGATGACCAGATGCACGTCGATGTGAACCAGGTCCGAGATGATCTCGTGAAACACCGATTCGACGGGGCCAATGTGCTCCTCGATATGGTCGGAGATCGCTTCAATCGAGTCCTCGTCCCCGTGCGACATCTCAAAAGGAACTTTGCGTTCCTGATGGCGTAAGAGCTGGGAACCGCCCGCGGTAAACTCGGCCTCATCGGTGTCGCGAGAGATCGGGTGGGGCACGGTGAGCGATGTTTCACACTTCCGGCAGCGGAAGGTCTTTCCCGCCTTTTCAGCATCGACCCGATACTTCTTGCCGCACTTTTTGCAGGGGAATTCGATCGACATGGTGAGAGTCTTCGCAGGCCACAAACCGGGCCGAGCGATCCAGCACCCGGCCCCACAGCCTCAGCTTACACAAGCCGGCCAGTCGACGGAATGTTGAGGACTGCTGTCAGTTAAGCACCCCCGAGGTCATCGAATGGCCAGGCAGAGTCGACCAACATTGTGCAATGGCAAGGCGCAGATGGGTTCAGTAGCGTGGGCTTTAGCCCACGCGTACCAGGGGATATCCGTCAATCGCGTGGGCTAAAG
>JAYSUV010000769.1:0-7102 GCA_043718945.1 Planctomycetota bacterium | reverse complement strand
CGGCCCTGGCCTGATGAAACGAGCGAATCCTGGGCCGGGGTGAGGGGGCTACACCGCTCGCTCTGGCCCCTCACCCCGGCCCTCTCCCCACAGCGGAGTCCACTCAGAAATTCAAGCTACGAGTGGGGAGAGGGGGCAGAGACATGCCACCGCCGACAAGCCTGATGAACACACGACAGGTAGCCCACTGCATCGAATACGCCTGGGGGGCGATTTGAATGAGGACATCGGGAGACATCCGCCCTCGCTGACGCAGCGGGTTATTGGTTCTCCTCAAATGCAGAAAGCCGCCTGAACTCAGGCGGCTTTCTGGGGATTCGATGAACTCGCGAGGGAACTACTTCGCGGCAGCTGGGAGATCGCCCGCCTTGAGGATGGCGTCGTAGGTCTTCTCGCCTTCTTTCTTCTCGCCAGCCTTTTTGAAGCCTTCGGCGACCTTGGCGGCATCCTTCTCGTTCTTGGCACCGAGGGCCTCGGCGAGGGCCTTGCCGTAATCGCTGACCATCTTCTTGTTCATGCCGTTTTCGCCACCGTGGCAGACGCCACAGTTCTTCTCGACATTGACCTTGGTGTTGTCAGGATACGCCTTCTTAATTCCGCCGCCGTACTGCGGACGGGCCTGGGCACTGGAGGCGAACAGGCAGCTGACAACTGCGGCAACGGCCATGAACGCGATGAGCTTCTTCATTGATGTCTCCGGACTTCCGAGTGTGGATTGATTCCGACAGTGTTACCCACCCCCGAATGCAATTCAGTGGGCGCAGTAATTTCCTGTGTGCTGTTCCCTACACAACACCATCGGCTATTAGATTAGATGCATTTGGCTGAAAAAAGTCAAATGCACAGATTCGGATGGGATGATGTGTTGGGTGGATACCAGGAGGGAATATCTCCATAAGTGCAATTACGATTACATGTTGTGGACATCCATGTCAACGGGTTTTTCGAGTGTAATGAGAGGGGCGAGCCACTTGACATTCCTGTGGCAGGGACACTCTGCCCGTCCACGACGACCGGGATTTGCTAAACAGAATCCACATGTACAGGCCACCACCTCCGCCCCATGCCACCCGATTTCGATTCTCGTGGTTGCTCAGGGACGGGCAGGATTGCCTGACCTTTATCCACAAATCTGAGGAGGTCAACGCAAAGTCGCCAAGGCGCAATGTCGCCAAGGATGGAAAAGCCTCGCACACTGCCGAGAAGCCTCCGAACATTCGAATCCCTCAGCCGCTGGCAGCGTGTAAATCAAACCACGGAAAATGCCTGACTCTTTCTTGGCGTCTCCGCGCCTTGGCGTCTTTGCGTTAATTTCGGACATGGTCAATCTCGCGAGATTCAGATGCGAGATGAAGATGTGTCGAACTGTCGAACTGTCGAATCGACGCACCGATGCAATAGACTACTCCCTCCGATCCCGCTGCCCCAACGGCCTCCCCCCATGTCCGACCTCCTCCACCAACTCCGCCAAATCGTCGGCGATGCCAATCTCCTCTCCGAAGCGGACGAGCGGCTCGTTTACGAGTGTGATGGGTACATCGTCGAGAAGAAGATGCCCGATCTGGTCGTCTTTCCCACCACAGCGGGGCAGGTCGAGCAGATCGTGAAGGTCTGTCGCGAGCACAATGTCCCGTTTGTCCCGCGCGGGGCCGGGACGAGCCTAGCGGGCGGAACGCTGGCCGTCGGCGGCGGGGTGATGATCTGCCTGACCCGGATGCGGAAGATACTAGAGGTCAACCTCCGCGACCGGTACGCGATCGTCGAGCCGGGGCTGGTGAATGTGCATCTCACCAATCACCTAAAGGGGAGCGGCTACCACTACGCCCCCGACCCGTCGTCGCAAGGGGCCTGCACCATCGGCGGCAACGTGGCCACCAACTCCGGCGGGCCGCATACGCTCAAGTATGGCGTCACAGTCAACCATATCCTCGCCGTCGAAGTCGTTCTCCCGACCGGCGAAAAGGTCCAGTTCGGCAGCCCCTGCGAGGACACGCCGGGGTACGACCTCACCGGGCTTTTCGTCGGCAGCGAAGGCACCTTCGGCGTGGTGACCAAGATTTGGGTCCGGCTCAGTCGCGACCCGGTGGCCTACCGCACCATGCTCGGGGTGTTCGATACCGTCCGCAGCGCGACCGAGGCCATCTCCGCCATCATCGGAGCCGGGATCGTCCCAGCTGCTCTCGAAATGATGGACAACGGGATCATCGAGGCCCTCGAAGCTGCGTTCCACTTCGGGTTCCCGCTCGATGCCGGAGCGGTGCTACTGATTGAAGTCGATGGGTTGGAGGTCGCGGTCGATGGCGAGGCGACCCGCATCGTCGACCTGTGCCAAGCCAACGGTGCCCGCGAGGTCCGCATGGCCAACTCGCCAGACGAAAGAACCCTCCTCTGGAAGTGCCGCAAGCAAGCCTTCGGCGCCATCGGCCGCCTCTCCCCGAGTTACTGCACCCAGGACGGCGTGGTGCCGAGAACCAAGCTCCCGGAGATCCTCGACTTCATCCTGGAGACGAGCGAGAAGTACAAACTCCGCATCGTGAACGTCTTCCACGCCGGAGACGGGAACATCCACCCGATCCTCCTCTTCGATGAGCGCGACGAGGCCCAGGTCCAGCGCGTGATCCAAGCGGGCGACGCCATCCTCTCCAAGTGCATCGAACTCGGCGGCAGCGTCACGGGCGAACACGGCATCGGCGTCGAAAAGATCAGCTTCATGTGCCCCCCCGCCGAAGGCGAATCCCCCCAGCACGGCGTCATGCACGCCCCCCACGAACACCGCCACTACCTCTTCACCCGCACCGACATCGAAGTCATGGGCGACATCCGCAAGGTCTTCAATCCCGACGGCCTGTGCAGCCCCAGCAAGCTGCTGCCGACTGCGGGCGGCTGTGGGATGGAACATATCGAGAAGGACAAGCCGGGACGCCGCGCGGCAATGTGAGTCTCCCCGAGAGCGGCACGGCGTCAGCCTGCCGAGTCCCCCGCATCGCGAGTGGCCAATTCGTACCAGGGAAACGCCAGATCGCTGCGTGTTTGGCTGTGGAGTCAGCGGAGAGACGGAACACGCCTCGGCAGGCTGACGCCGTGCCGCTCCCGAGAAGTAGGATGGGCACTCCTGCCCGTCCCCGATGTGCGTGACCTGCCAACACGAGTGATCAGGTAGAACCTGACCTACCGGAACTCTCAAACGCCGATGGGAAGGCGATCCATCCGCAGCATGGGGTGTGAAGGGGGAGCGGTCAGCCATCAGTAGTCAGCAGTCAGCCAGAACAGGGAAGCAAGCAAGTTGGCAGTCGCGATTGCCCGACGTGCTGTTCTGGCGTAACCCTAGATAGGCATGTGGAATCAGGAGGCTCCTTTCCGATTATCCGTGGCCCTGATAGTCTCATGCAGCCGTGCAACTCAGAGAATTGGAGGCCGTAGTGGAAGAGAGCAAGATTCCAGACACATCGACTTGGATTCCACGCGAAGTCGCCTCTGAGACCATCAGTTCCGCGTTTCGAAATCGTTGTCGATCCATAGAATCTGATATTCTCCGAAGAGCCGAGGATGAGCGTCGTGCAACTTTGCACAATTATGATTCGGGGCTGGATGTTGAAGATATTCTTCGAACTGAATTGCAGAAGCTGTTGCCGAAACGGTATTCAGTAACTAACGGAACTGTTGTCGACAGATTGGGAAAGACTTGTGGAGACTGTGATTGTGTAGTCTTCAACGATGTGTGGTTCCCAATCGTCAAAGGACCGGCAGCGAGTGGATCTCGACGAGTGTTTCTGCCCATTGAGGGTGCCTATGCAATTGGAGAAATCAAGCAAACGCTCTCCGAAAGCACTCTTGATGATGCGATGCGAAAACTTGTGATTGCTCATCGCCTGGAACGTTCAAGAACATTTTCGAAGCGTCTCGTAGAGAATCGCGAGTCCGGTGTATGTTCACATGGACTTTCAAATCCATTGTACTCGTTCATCGTCGCCACCAGACTGAGCGACGGAGTAACATTCGAGTCGCTGATCAATCGCTTCTACGATATTTGCAAGAGCCTCAAACGGCTGGAGGTAGTCAGAGGATTGTGCGTGCTGGGACATGGCACTGTAACCTGGGGAGTCAAAGACCAGACGACGAGAGAAGCTCGGTCTGCTCTTTTTATGTTGGAAGACCTGTATGACACCATTGTACCGGTTTACGCGCCTGCTTCATCCGAACTCCCTGCGTTATATACGATGCTGTCCGATGTCATGATGCACTTGTTTCATTCGGTCTTGGCTCCCGAAGACGTTCAGGTTGCGTATGGCCCTGAAAGAAAGGTCATCCGGATGCCAAACTCTCCGGAAATCGCGCTGCTTCCGGATCGCGAGTGGATCGACAGGTTGTTGGACATCTGTGAACACGATCACGACACGCGATAGCCAGTACTGAAAGCCTAGTTGCGTTCATCAGACGACACGCTTGACATTCCGAAGCGAATGTGTACAAATGTTCCGATTCGGTCTCGACTGTCGCGGTGCCCAACATGGTTGATCCATTCTTTGAAGAAGCGGAGGAGCATTCTCTCGTAAAGGCGGAGATTGTCTCTAAGTATTTCGCCGCCTGGGCTAACGTGGTCAAAGGTCCAGCCAAGCGGAAAGGCGAGTCGATATCGTATCTCGATCTCTTCGCAGGTCCTGGACGCTACCGCAATGGTTCGATTTCCACGCCGCTTTTGGTTCTACAGCAAGCGATCAAAGACCCTGATCTTCGCAAGATGCTTGTGGCAGTGTTCAATGATGGAGACTCAGACCACAGCCAATCGCTGAAACGCGAGATCGACGGATTGTCGGGCATTGATCAATTGACCCACAAGCCGGTGGTCCACTGCTCACCGATCGACGAGAACATTGTTCAGCATTTCAGGAAGAGCAGGCTGACTCCGACGTTCTCTTTCGTCGATCCATTCGGCTACAAGGGGCTTTCACTTGGATTGATACAGGGAGTTATCAAAGATTGGGGCTGTGACTGCGTTTTCTTTTTCAACTACAACCGAATTAACATGGGACTGGGAAACGACTCGGTGGGTTACCACATCGACTTGCTTTTTGGGGCCGAAAGAGCGAATCGCTTGCGGACTGAGATTGAAGAGATGACAGCGACTGAACGAGAGTCGCATGTCTTGGAGAACATTGTGTTGTCACTCAACGAGATGGGAGCGAAGTTCGCTCTTCCATTTCGCTTTCGGCGAGCGGACGGAAACCGGACCAGCCATTACCTCATCTTTGTCACAAAGGCGTTTCGGGGTTACGACATCATGAAGGGGATCATGGCATCTGCCAGTTCGACACATGAGCAGGGAGTTCCTCAGTTCGAGTACAACCCAGCGACGAGTCGACAGCGACTCTTATTCGAGCTGTCTCGTCCACTCGATGACTTGGAGGCATTGTTGTTGGCTGAGTTTGCGGGCAAAAGTATCAGCTTCGAAGCACTTTACGAAAGACACAGCATTGGACGGTCATTCATTGGGAAAAACTATCGAGAAGTTCTGATTGGACTTGACCGATCGGGTAAGATTCAGACATACCCAGCAATGTCCGATCGTCGATCCGGGACACTGGGACCGAAGACTGTTCTTACCTTCCCTTGATTGGATGCAGGGAAGAGGTGAATCATGGCTGAACACACAGGGATTGGTTGGACTGACCATACTCAGAACTTCTGGTGGGGCTGCCACAAGGTCAGTGAGGAGTGTCGGTTCTGCTACATTGACACAATCATGCGGCGTGGCGGACACGAGCCGTTCAAGGGGCCGATGCGGACTAAGAACTGGGACAACCCGATCCGCTGGAATCGCCGGGCGGAAGAAGAGGGGCGGCGAGCGCGGGTCTTTACCTGTTCGATGTCCGACTTTTTTCATCCTGGGGCGGACAAGTGGCGAGATGAAGCGTGGAAGGTTATCGCCGATTGCCCTCACCTTGATTGGCTTATTCTCACCAAGCGGGCGGATCGCATCGCCGATTGCCTGCCCGAAGACTGGGGGAGTGGCTACCCGAATGTCTGGCTCGGTGTGACAGCCGGTTGCGAGGATTCACTGCATCGGGTTGACACACTATTAACCATTCCGGCGGCGATTCGGTTTATCTCTGCTGAACCCCTGATCGAGGCGATCGATTTCGGTCCATACCTGTGGGGAATTGACTGGGTGATTACCGGCTGTGAACGGGCGAAGAAAGGAGCCCGCCGGGTGATGGATTTAGACTGGGTGCGAGATATCGACTCGCAGTGCAGTACCGCTGGTGTGGCACACTTTTTCAAGCAGTATTATCAGGACGACTCTGGAACCCCGCGTGAGGATGGGCTTCTCGATGGCCGTGCCTGCCAGCGTTTTCCGGATTCATCCACTCCCTTGCTGGTGTGAGTCACCATTGATCGATGCCCCGGACCGATTTCACCTACTTCTTAGAGTCGCGAAAGCGGCGACAGATGGCTCGCTGCCTACTCCGTCAACAACTTCGACAGTTGCCCATGCAGCGCCGTCCCGTTGGTGGCGAGCAGGTCGGGAGTCTCCAAGGCGAAGGGACCGCCGCTGGTGGTGGTGATTCGTCCGCCCGCTTCGGTGACCAGCAAGACCCCGGCGGCCATGTCCCACGGCATGAGATTCGTCGACCAGAAGGCGTCGATGCGACCACAGGTGACGTAGCAGAGGTTGAGAGCTGCGGAGCCAGTACGCTGGACCGATTGAGCTTGGGTAATCACCTTCAGAAACCGGGCGATGGCCGGACTTTCAGAGGTGGTCTTCACCGGCAGGCTGGCAATGCACATCGCTTCGGACAGCTGGTTCACCTCGGAACAGCGCAGCCGCTGCCCGTTGAGGAACGCTCCCGAACCCTTCATGGCTGAGAACATCTCGTCGCGTGTCGGGTCGTAGATCACGCCCACGATCAGTTCGCCGCGACACTCCAGCCCGATCGAGACGCAGTAGTACGGGAAGCCGTGGACGTAGTTGCCGGTGCCGTCGAGCGGGTCGATCACCCAGCGATACTCGCTGGTGCCGGTTTGGTGGTCGAGCCCCTCTTCGCCGAGGAACTTGTGGTCGGGGAAGCGGGTGTGGATGAAGTCGAAAATCGCCTCTTGCGAG
>JAYSUV010000768.1:0-7104 GCA_043718945.1 Planctomycetota bacterium | reverse complement strand
TGGTTGAAACACCGAAAGCACCAGATCGAAGGCCGAGCCTACCGCAATCTGCTCAACGCCTGATCCCACGCTTTCGATTGGGCGGGGAGGCATTTAGGTCTGAAACTGCTCTAAGAAATATCGACCACGTACGTCCCCGCGATCTGGTCGTGCAGACAGCGATGCTCGTCTCCAAAAATGACGCAGATATCAATGAGTCCGTAAAACGGCACGACCGATCCGATCAGCCCGTTGACAAAGCTGCGGAGGATGAACGTCTTGACAAACCCAGCGGGTTCGTGGGTCTCGTAGTCCATGATCCTCGTGTTGTCTAACCACTTGCCGACCGTCTGGCTGCGGGTCACGAGGAGATAAACATTCACCGCAAACAGAGTCAGCATCCCGAGTAGCATGAGTACCACTCCCACGACGGCCAACTGTCCGTCCCCCTTGCCGTTGTTGCTGGTCGCGGCCGCAATCAGCAACGCCACCCCAGGCAACACGGATACCAAACCTGCAAATCCGTCGATCAGCTTCCCGATGAGCCGTTTCCCCAGATCGGCGGTGGGATATTCCCCCTCTTGTCTGCGGGAGGAACGACTCGATCGACGCGGTTTTTTCCTCCGCAGCGATCCCTCCAGCAAGTCCTCATCACAATGCTGGCACTGGCGGGCAGAACTCGCATTCATTTCACCGCAGGCGGGGCAAGGCAGGCGGTCATCACTGAATTCATCCACGGGAGATTCAGGCCGTGCGCTGCCGAACTCTTCCGCCAGAGCAAACTCCTCGGCCAGAGGAATCTGGATGATCGCCTTGCAGTTCGGACACCTGGCCTGCTTGCCCGCAGCCTCATCCTTGGCCCGCAGTTCTCTTCCGCACGCATCGCAACTGACGAGAATACTCATGGTGGCCAGGCTCTTGAGGAATCGGCAATCAACTGATGGTGTAGCAGAGTCCCGCGTGGAGATTCAACTCTGGGTGAGTGGGGGAGGGGCTTCGGTGGGTCGATGCTCCGCTACGCAAAGCCTTCGCGTCGCAGCTAAACGGGGTCACTCTTCCTCGTAGAAACGGTTCGCGACTAAGTGTTCCCCGCAGAAGAAGACGAGTAGCACGACGAGCAAGATCGGGAAGACTTCCTGCCCCAGATCCGATGACCGGATGTGCGACTTGAGTTCCTCGATCGACCGGGCGAGCTGATACCGGTCGGGGCCCAATATCTCGTTCAGGTCATCCGCCGTCAGCCGAGTCAGGTCGCACTCGTTGGACTTCAGGTTCACGCTGAACCCGGTCAGCGGGCGCAGGACCTCGGCCCCCTCCAGTAAGGTATAGGCCCCCGCAGTGTCGGTTCGCGAGACCGTCAAGTGGTCCTCATCCGGCGGCACGACTTTCTGTGATTGACGCAGCCCCGGCTCGCGAAACAGCAGCTGGCGTTCGGCGGCATGCGGGGTCAAAGAGAGCGTCACTTCCTCCCCGCACAGGTGATTGAACTGCTCGATCCCGCCGCCCGCTGCGTAGTCTCCGAACTGTTGCACGAACGCGATCCACATCCACGAATCGAGCAGCGGGCTGGGGAAGTTGTTCCAGCGGTTGGAGGACCGCCGAGCTGCAACCCCGTCAGGACCGGGTGCCACGGGCGTCTCCACGGGCAGATGCGTGCCCGAGGTGAACATCAGCACGCGCCCCTTGCCATGCGACTTTTCGAGGATGGCCGGGGACTGCTCCTTGTCATCGTAGGTGGCCAGGACGCTGGCTCCTCCGGCGGGCTTCACCTTCCAGAACCGCGAGATGCGAATGTTGTTCTCCAGCACCGCCCAGTTCTGCTCCTGCTCCCGGTACTCCGCGAACAGCGGATGCACACGGTTCGGAAATCGTAACCGGTAGTTCGACTGCGGCTTCCAATGATCGAGCGACGCGGGGAGGCACACCTGCGCTGCGGTCCGGTCGTACTGCACGGAATCGATCTTGGTGTCGCCCAGAGTCACGACCAGCCCGTGTCCTTGCTCGACATGTTTAGAAATCAGATTCCATGTGGCGTCCGGCAGGGCGGGGATGTCTTGCAGCCAGATCACCTGGCTCTTCTCGATGAGCGCCGGTGTCAGCTTTCCAGCGGTGACAACGGTCGGCTGGAAGACGTTGGTCTCGCTGTCCCCCTTTTCAAAAGGGGCCAGCGCGAGAGCGATCTCGATGGCCCGGTTGGCCTGCGGCGTCACGATCAGTACCGGCGTCGGCGGCCCGGCAAACGCGGTGAAGTGCCGCATGTTGTCGGCAGCCAGCGGGTCACTGCGGTCGATCTGCACCACGCCATGAACGACCGGACCGGTCAGTCCCTTGAGCCGAGGGAAGTCAACCTTCACGGTCGTGTTCGGAGTGAGTTTGACCCGGGCCTCTCCGCGCGGGACCAGCTGCTCTTTGCCATCGAGGAGGGCGAGCTTGAGCGTCACCTCTTCGGTGATGGCGGTACTGGTGATCGTGGCTTGCACGTCGAGGCTGCCGCCCACGGAGATCCGCTCGCGGGAGAGTCCGATCTGCGTGATTCCTGCGTTTTGCGGTTGCTCTTCGCCGACATCGATCAGATAAACATCGACATCCTTGTGGCGTTCCAGGTCCGCTTTCAACGTCTGGGAGACCCCGGCGCTCCACGCCGATTTGGCGAGGTCGGTCAGGATGTAGATGCGACGGATATACCGGTCACGTCGGGCGTCTTCGGCGATGTCGCCCTGAGCTTCGAGGGTCCGGCGGCGGTCATCCGCTTGAGCCTGCAGCGCGGACCGCAATCGCTCATTGAGGGGCAGGGCGACCGGGCGGGGTTCGAGGGCGTCGATGCGAGTCTGAGCCGTTCCCATTGTCGACTGAAAGATGATCGGGTTGTCACCCGCGCAGTCCGCAATCGCCATACGGCTCTCGGTCGGGAGATCGCCCAAGTGGTTCTTGGCCATCGTCTTCGCCAGATCGAGCCGCGTCTTTCCCTCCTGCGTGTACGACGTACTTTGACTCGTATCAAACAGACACACAGCTGCGACCGGCAGATCGAGTGCCGCCATCGGTCGCGGGTCTTTGATCTCCCCCATCACCCGTCGCTGGTACGGCCAACCGACGCAGAGCAGCAGGAGAGCCAGCACCGCCGTCGTCGTCCAGACGCGCGCCTTCGACCGGCGATCAATCAGGTCGGGCTTGGCGACTCCCTGCTTCCGCCAGCGATGGATTAACGTGAAGTATGTCCCCATCCCCGCCGCAATGATCGCCGCCAGTACGCCCCACTCCAGCCCGCTGAAGCTGTAGTTGGCCGGAGGCAATGAAGGCCGCGTCAACGCAAACACCAACAGCCCCAGCACACCCATCCGCAGTAACAGCAACCACCAATGCCGCAATCGAAACCGCCGCGAGTTCTGCTTCTGCCGCGACTGAATCAACCTGAGCGCAGGAAAGATCACCCGCTTCGGCTTCTGCTTCATCAGGAAATGCAGAATCACCGGCAAGGCTGCCAGCCCGAGACCATAGATGAGTGCAGGGTGCAGGAGTGACATGACGAGACGCAGAAGGAGCGGTTCCAGACTCGCCGCAATCTAACTGGTCTGGCCGATGACAGCGACTGAATGTTGGAAATGTCGTATCGGCCCTGATCGCGACTCGCGAGAGGCTTGCATTCCAATCCCCCTGCATGTAGACGTGTTCAAGTTCTTCGCTCGTGTGGCACACTCTCTCTCCCTTTGCACATCAGTATGGCCAAAAAGTCGACCTCCGTCCCTCAGTCGCCCCCTGTGCCCTTGGCCGAAGCTTCGGTCGAGCAGCGGTTGTTGGCCGCGCTGCAGACGCATTGGGGGTATGACCAGTTTCGACCTCTGCAAAAAGAGGCGATGCTCAGCGTCATCCAGGGCGAGGACTCGCTGGTCGTGCTGCCGACCGGCGGTGGGAAGTCGCTCTGCTATCAGGCCCCGGCGGTCTGCATGGACGGCGTCGCGGTGGTGATCTCTCCGCTGATCTCGCTGATGAAGGACCAGGTCGACGCCCTGCGATCCAACGGTGTCCCCTCCGCTTTCATCAACAGTACCCTCACCGCCCAAGAGAAGCGGGACATTGCAGCTGACCTCGATGCCAAGCGGCTCAAGCTGATCTATCTGGCTCCCGAGGGTCTCGACTCGGAACGGTTGATCAAGCGGCTGCGGGACGCGGGCGTGAGCTTCTTTGCGATCGACGAGGCCCACTGCGTCAGCCACTGGGGCCACGACTTCCGCCCGCACTACCGCCAGCTGAAGTTCCTGCGCGAGCAGTTCCCCGAGGTCGGCATCCATGCCTTCACAGCCACCGCGAATGAACGAGTCCGCGACGACATCATCGAGCAGCTGTCGCTGCGGAAGCCGCAAGTCCTGGTCGGGAGCTTCGACCGGCCCAACCTGACCTACCGCGTGGAACGTCGCAACAAGCTGCCCAGTCAGATCAGTGCCATCATGGAGCGGCACCGGGATCAGGCGGGGATCATCTACTGCATCAGTCGCAAAGAGGTCGAGAGCGTCAGTGCCCAGCTGAACGAGATGGGCTACAAGACCCGCCCGTATCACGCTGGCTTGTCGGATGAGGACCGTCAGAAGCACCAAGAGCAATTCATCCGCGACGAGATCCAGACGATCGTCGCGACCGTGGCGTTCGGCATGGGAATCGACAAGCCCGATGTGCGGTACGTGATCCACGCGGGGATCCCGAAATCGATTGAACACTACCAGCAGGAAACCGGTCGCGCGGGCCGCGATGGACTCGAAGCCGAGTGCTGGCTATTCCTGAGCGGTAAGGACTTGCAAACCTGGAAGTACATTTTTAAGGATCAGCCGGAAGCCGTTCGCAAGGCTTCGGAGCGCTCGCTGCTGTCGATGCTCGACTACGCCGATGGAGTGGTCTGCCGTCACCGGGCCTTGGTCCAGCACTTCGGCCAAGACCTCCCCGCCGACTGCGGCGACAGCTGCGATCTCTGTCGAGGCGAGGTGACGTTCGTCGAGAATCCGCTGCCAGCGGCGCAGAAGATTCTCTCCTCGATCCATCGGCAAGGGGAACGCTTTGGCGGGGAGTACACCGCCCGCGTACTGACGGGGAACAGTGACGACCGCGTCACTCGAAATGGGCACGAGAAGCTCAGCACGTATGGGCTGCTGAAAGACCATACGATGAGTATGGTCCAGGACTGGATTGGCGATCTGCTGCGGCAAGGGTTTCTGGAACGGGATGGCGAGTATCAGACGCTGACGATCACTCCCTTGGGACGGAAGCTGCTCAAAAGCGAGGGGACTGTCCGCTTGCGAATCGCGGTCTCGGATCAACCCGAGTCGTCGGAATACCAGCGAGCGGGTTCTGGACGCACTCGCCGACCGGAGAAGACCGATTCGATGGAGGGTGTCGACGCCGGGCTATTCGAGGAGCTGAAGCATGTGAGGCTGGAACTGGCCCGCGAGCGCGAGGTTCCGCCGTACATCATCTTCGGGGACTCGGCGTTACGCGAGATGTCGCGGCTGCGTCCGACTGAAGAGGACGGGTTCCGCAGCGTGCGCGGCGTGGGCGACAAGAAGTGCGCGGACTTCGGCGAGGCATTCCTCGAAGCGATCGCGACCTATTGCGAGGAGAACGAAGTCGCGACCGACATCGTGTCCGCGAAGCCCGCCCCAGTGCGCAGTCCCTCACTCACGCGCGAAGCCGCCAGCAGTTCGGCCCTGAAGGTGTTCCCATTGTTCGAAGCGGGGTCCAGCATCTCCGAGGTCGTCGCACAAACCGGTCGCGCGCTCTCGACCGTGCAAGGCTACCTCGGCGAGTTCCTGCGCTCCCGCAAAATCACCGACCCGTCTCCCTGGGTCGACACAGCCACCGCCGCCCGCGTGGTCACCGCCTGTGAGGAACTCGGTTCCTCCGACCGGCTGACCCCACTGTTTGAACACCTCGGCGGGACGGTGAACTATGAGACGCTCCGGATCGTCGTGACGTGTCTGCGGAATCAAGCGGCGGATGAAGCGTGACTTGCCCCATAGCTGCACTCACCAGAGTGCGGGCTCCCCGCTCTCGACGAAGAACCGCTTCCAGATTCACAGCGCCGGTAGAGGCCAATCGGATCTACTCCGCTGGTTGTTATACTTCGCATGGGCCCAATTGAGACGGACGACGGACGTCCTCGTCCGTCGCTCTTCGAAGCTTTCCACACGGACGGACGCGGACGTCCGTCCTACGAAATGTCTCAGTCCTCCCCGCGCTGAGTATAAGTCGGATAACGACCAATGGTAACCCGGCGGGCGCGATTGACCGTACCATTTGCAAACTCGCGGTTCGCCCGCTCCGGGGCACCGCCTTGTTGGTCAACGTTTTCATGGTCTTGGACAACTCATAGTCCGTCTATATAGTGTGCAACAAGTATTTGGTTGCTCGTCCGATCGCTATCCAAAACGATTGCCACGGACCACACTCGAAACATTCCGAATCCTGCGTTCGTGTTTTGTCTGTTGCACTGAATGAAAGTCAGGTGTTCGTATTTCGGCTCTTGCTTTGACCAATGCTGCGCCGCAACAAATGTGCTGTCGCGTTCTACTTTACACTTAAATCCTTCGGCCTCCATCAACCGAATCGCTTCTTCGATTGTACTTCCTTCCGGGACAAGCGTCGCCACTTGCTCTATCATATCCGTAGTGCGTTTTAGCTGCCAAGTCAATTGCTTTTGATGCGCACATCCACAGAGACAAACGAATGCCAGGAACACGATTCGTTGTACGGTCATGAATCACGCTTCCATGCCTCGTCCAGGGGGATGCAATCGAGTTGCATAACTAGGGTTAGACAGAATTGGATTCTGCCTATTCGAAACGAGCATTCTGTCTATTGCTGAAATGCTCGTCGGAAGACGTCTCCCGAAGGATCGAGGCACTCTGGACCTGCGTCGATTCTGGCAGGCTTGGTCCGGTTGTCAATGTGTGTGCGTCCGAAAAGTCGGTGAAATCTGGTCACCCCAGTGGACTCGGATCGTGAGGCTCGGCTTCAGCCGCGAAGCGGCGACAGCATGTCGCCGTGGGCGCAGCCCACGGACCCGCAGCCCGCATGATCTCCAGCCGCGAAGCGGCGACAGCGAGCCCCGTCCCGCAGCGAGACATTCACCAACGCCCA
>JAYSUV010000767.1:0-7109 GCA_043718945.1 Planctomycetota bacterium | reverse complement strand
CCGGAGCCCGCTCGGTGGCGGTCTGGCGGGGGAATTCTTTGAATCCGGTGGGTTTGCCCATGATGAGAGTTTTCAGTCGTCAGTGGTCAGTTATCAGTGAGTGGTCAGTGAACGAGGTTCAACGCAGCTTGGAAGCGTGATATGCACGGTGCTTGTGATCGATCGAGTCGGTTCAACATCGGCGTCCGACCTTCTGGAAGAATGTTGCGGCCCCGATGCGTTTCAGTAACGCAGGCGGTACGTCTTTGCCTCGAATCAGAAGGAGGTCTCTGGCTGTTTCGGCAATCAGGATCTTCCTCGAATGTGGCTCAATCGAAGCCACTCGACCGTATTCCGCTGTGAGATCGTGAGTCGCTTGATAAGCGTCCCACAGCCGGTTGGCCTCATCGATCTGCTTGACGGTCATCCGTGTTGAGAGGTGTACATGATGGTTCATGTCTGGCCTCTCTTGGCCCTGATGAACCATTCACGAATGGAGACCGTGAACCCTGGCAGAACAGTCCCACCGTTGAGAATGTCATCGATCCCGACGATGTGGCAGTCGCGAGCGGTGGTCCAGACTTCGACCGTAATGGTCGTCGGATAAGCGATCCAAACAAGTTCCACGCCAGCCTCGAAGTATTCGTTCCGCTTGCGGTCAATCTCTGCCCGCGTGTTAGTTCGACTGACGACTTCAATGGCGAGATTGGGTACGATCCCACAAATGGCGTCTTGAGGAACCTCTTGTGAGCCGACTCGATCCCAACGAATAAAACACGCATCCGGAATACGAACCAAACCGTGCTGGAGACGAGTCATGGCACCATCAGCCACCGCAAAGCCGATGTTGTTCTTGGCCAACCAAGTCTCGATCATGGCAAACAGTATCGAGGCTAAGCGGCTTTCAAAGAATCCCATTCCCTTCTCCACCAAAACGCCATCGACTAGTTCACAGTAACGCCCCTCGGGAGCCAGTAGTGAGTCTTCGTTCGCTGCACCAATAGAGGGAGAGAGCCGGATTCTTGATGGAAGAATCCCGCCCAAATCGTTGAGGAGGTCTTCTAGGGTGCGCAGCGACACCGGGGCTTCGTCGTCAGACAAAGCCAGCGAATTCGGCGATTCCAGAATGCTGCTCATGGGTGTACTCCGTGAGTCAACTCGGGGACGGGATCGTCGAGCAAGCTCGACAGTTCAAAGGGGAGGTTATCGCTTGGCGGTCACCGGTGACTGCTCTCCGGCGGCAGACGCAGCGGCTTCAGCCTGCAGTTCCTTCATCGCTCGTTTGTAGTCACGGGGCATGACCTTCACGAACTTCTTCAGGCTCGCTTCCCAGTGGTCCAGCATCTTCGCGGCCACGGTCGAGCCGGTGAAGACCTGGTGCCGAGTGAGCAATTCCCGCAACTCCACGACATCGTCTTCTTCGGTCATCGGATCGAGGTCGACCAGTTCGGGATTGCAGTTCGCCTCGAAGACCTTACGATCCGGGGCGTACACATAAGCCACGCCGCCGGACATCCCAGCTGCGAAGTTACGACCCGTGGGGCCAAGGATCGCCACGCGCCCTCCGGTCATGTACTCCAGGCCGTGATCTCCGCAACCTTCGACCACCGCCATCGCACCCGAGTTACGGACGCAGAAGCGTTCGGCAGCCCGGCCTCGGAAGTAAGCTTCACCGCTGGTGGCTCCGTAGAGGGCCACGTTGCCGATCAGGATCTGGTCTTCGGGCTTAAAGGTCACGTCATCTGGTGGGTAGACAATCAGCTTGCCGCCGGAGAGCCCCTTGCCGCAGAAGTCATTAGCATCACCGATAACTTCGATGGTCACCCCCTTCACGGCCCACGCGGCCACCGATTGACCCGCTGAGCCGCGAGCGCGGATACGGATCGTGTCTTCCGGCAGGGCTTGCGGTCCCCACTTCTTCGAGACTTCGTGGCTCAGTGTGGTCCCGAACGCGCGGTCGATGTTCTGAATATTGACATCCAGAATAATCTTCTCGGCCTTGTCGATCGACTCGCGGCACTGTGGAATCAGCAAGGTCTGGTCGAGCGTCTCTTCCAAGCCATGCTTCTGGGCGATCTGCTTAAACGTCCCCACCTTCTCATGCGGCTTGCGGGCCAGCGTGAGGATCGGCGACAGGTCGAGGTGCTTCGACTTCCAGTGGCTGACCGCCGGGTCGAGCTGCATGCAGTCGACTCGACCGACCATTTCATCCACAGTCCGGAAGCCCAGTTCCGCCATGATTTGCCGCGTGTCTTCGGCCACCATGAACAGGTAGTTGATGACGTGTTCCGGTTGACCCGAGAACTTGGCCCGCAGCTCGGGGTCCTGCGTTGCAATCCCCACCGGACAGGTATTGAGATGGCACTTCCGCATCATGATGCACCCGAGGGTAATCAGCGGAGCGGTCGCGAATCCGAACTCCTCGGCACCAAGCATCGCCGCCATGACCACATCGCGACCGGTCTTCAGCTGTCCGTCGGTTTCCAGACGGACGCGGCTGCGGAGGTCGTTCATGACGAGGGTCTGGTGGGTCTCGGCGATGCCAAGTTCCCACGGCAGACCGGCATGCTTAATACTAGTAAGCGGACTGGCCCCGGTTCCACCCGAGTCGCCCGAGATCAGGATCTTGTCGGCGTGTCCCTTGGCCACACCAGCTGCAATCGTGCCGACACCGACCTCGGAGACCAGCTTCACGCTGACGTTCGCTTTGGGGTTGGTGTTCTTCAGGTCGAAGATCAGCTGGGAGAGATCTTCAATCGAGTAGATATCGTGGTGCGGCGGCGGGCTGATGAGGCCCACACCGGGTGTGGACATGCGAGTGGCGGCAATGGTCTTATCGACCTTATGACCGGGTAGCTCGCCTCCTTCACCGGGCTTGGCTCCTTGTGAGACCTTGATCTGCAATTCATCGGCATTAGTGAGATACCACGATGTGACCCCGAACCGACCGCTGGCGACCTGCTTGATGGCCGAGCGCTTCGAGTACAAATTCTGGTCCGAATCGCCATTGAGGTTCCAGCGCCCGATCGTCTCTTGCAACTGCTCGTGACGAGGCTCCTCATACTTGAATGGGCTGAAACGCTCGGGGTCTTCGCCGCCTTCGCCGGTGTTGCTCTTGCCCTTGAGGACGTTCATCGCGATGGCGACGGTCTCATGCGCCTCGGCGGAGATGGAGCCGTAGCTCATCGCTCCCGTACAGAATCGACGGACGATGTTTCGAGCGGACTCGACTTCTTCCAAGGGGACAGCTGTCTGCGGCTTGAAGGTGAGCAAGCCGCGCAGTGTCCCTTCCTTGTGAGCGTGGTCATTGACCAACTTCGCAAAGCGGGTGTAGGCGGACTTGTCACCGGTGCGCGCTGCGTTCTGCAACTCAGCAATGGTGAAGGGATTCCAGTGGTGCTTTTCGCCGCCGTAACGCCAATGGACGTTGCCGTAGTTCGGGAGTACGGGCAGGCGTTCCTGTTCGGTCCGGCTGGGATACCCGACTTCGTGGCGGCGAATCGTTTCTTCGCCGATGATGTCGAAGCCGATCCCCTTGATGCGGCTGGCGGTGCCGCGGAAGCAGACATTGACGACCTCGTCGGAGATCCCCAGTGCTTCGAAGATCTGAGCGCCTTTGTAGCTGGCGAGGGTCGAGATCCCCATCTTGCCCATGACCTTGAGCATGCCCTTCTTGATCGCTTCGCGGTAGATTTTGACGATCGACTTCTCGTCGAAAGTGCCGGTCAAGCTGCCATGATCCTTGGCATCGCGAATCGCTTCGAAGGCGAGGTACGGGTTGATTGCATCAGCCCCGTATCCGGCCAACAGGCAGAACTGATGCACATCACGGGCTTCGGCAGTTTCGATGACGAGGCCGATGCGCGTTCGCAGTGAGTTCCGCACGAGGTGGTGATGCACAGCTCCACAGGCGAGGAGTGACGGAATGCCGACTCGCGCGGGACACGCAGCGCGGTCGCTCAGCACGACGAGGCTATACCCGTCGGCGATGGCTTGTTCGGCTTCGCGGCAAATGCGATCGATCGCCAAACGCAGCCCTTGTGGCCCTTCCGACCGGGCCCACGACATGTCGAGCGTGCGAGTCTTCCAACCGCGATAGCCGCTGAGGGCCTTGATCGCCGAGGTCTCTTCGTCCGTCAGGATCGGGTGCGGCACACGCAGGCGGTGGGCGTTCTCCTCCTTCGTTTGCAGCAGGTTTGCTTCGGGTCCGATGAAGCATTCCAACGACATAATGACTTCTTCGCGGATCGAGTCGATCGCGGGATTGGTCACCTGAGCGAACAGCTGCTTGAAGTAGTCGAACAGCAAGCGTGGCTGGTCGGACAGACAGGCGAGCGCGGTATCGTCGCCCATCGAATTGATGGGGTCCTTCTTGGAGTTCAGCATGGGGATGAGCATGAACTGCATCGTCTCGGTGCTGTAACCGAAGGCCTGCATCGCGTTCAACAGCTCCTCGCCCCGGATGTGCGGGGCCGAGGAACCAGCGGGGAGTTCGCTCAGTTCAAGCTTCTGGCGGGCGACCCATTCGCCGTAGGGGCGACGCTGGCAGATATCCGCCTTCAGTTCCTCATCATCAATGATGCGGCCCTGCTGGAAGTCCACCAGGAACATCTTGCCGGGTTGCAGGCGGCCCTTGCTCTTCACGTTCTTTGGGTCGATGGCCAGGACGCCGACTTCGCTGGCCATGATGACGCGGTCATCGTGGGTCACGTAGAAACGGCTGGGGCGCAGGCCATTGCGATCCAGGACCGCTCCGATGCAATTGCCGTCACTGAACGAGATCGAGGCCGGTCCGTCCCACGGCTCCTGCAAGGCGGAATGGTACTCGTAGAACGACTTCTTATAACCCGGCATGTCGTGATGCTCTTGCCATGCTTCGGGCACCATCATCATCACCGCTTCAGGCAGTGAGCGACCCGAGTGACAGAGGAGTTCCAGCGCGTTGTCAAAGTTTCCCGAGTCCGAGCAGTGGGGCTCGACAATCGGGAACAGCTTTTGGAGATCGTCACCGAACAGCGGAGCCTGCATGACACCCTGACGCGCATACATCCAGTTGGCGTTCCCCTTGACGGTGTTGATCTCTCCATTGTGCGACATGAATCGCTGCGGGTGAGCACGATCCCAGCTGGGGAACGTGTTCGTGGAGAAGCGGCTGTGAACCATCGCGAAATGGCTCTTGTAGTCCGGGTCGTTGAGGTCGATGAAGTACGGCAGCACTTGAGCCGGAGTCAGCATCCCCTTGTAGACGAAGATTTGACTCGACAAGGTGCAAACGTAGAACGCCAGTGCTTCGGGATGGCTCGATTCCCGAATCGTGTGCGTGGCCAGCTTGCGAATGACGAACAGCTGGCGTTCGAAGGCGGCGTGGTCGATCCCCTTGGCCGCTCCGACGAACAACATCTCCATCGCGGGTTCCGCAGCCACGGCGGATGGTCCGATGTCGGCCGTCTGCGGGTCGGTCGGCAGTGGACGCCAACCGATCAGGGTCTGGCCCTGCTGAACGATGACAGCGTTGACCTTCGCCTTGAACTCTTCATGGGAGGCCGGGTTCTTGGGCAGGAACACGACACCCGCGCCGTAGAGCCCCTTGGCGGGCAGGTCGACGCCCAGATCGCGACGGGCGACTTTGCACAGGAAATCGTGCGGCAGGCCGGTCATGATCCCGGCCCCGTCGCCCGTGTTTTCTTCACAGCCGCAGGCCCCACGATGCGCCATGTGGACCAGAATGCGGGCCGCATCATCCACGATCTGTCGCGAGGCGACCCCCTTGATGTGCGCGACGAATCCGACTCCGCACGAATCGTGTTCGGTTTCGGCGGTATAAAGACCGTGGGACTCCGGGAGACCGTTAGGAGTCAGCTGCACTTCGTAGCGTTGCATCGCGAATCTCGACTTCGATGAACTTGCCTGCGTGAGGGAGCGAATGAGTGTGAATCGTTCGCAGTCGACGGAGGCCAGACAGTGGTGTGGACGGGGGAGCGGAGACGATCTCCGAGGGCGTCGTGCCAAGCGGACACCCCATCAGCCTGATGGGGGAGCGGATTCTCGTGTTCTTTTTTTGAGAGGTGCGTCGGTTTAGGTGACGCCCACTGCTCGAAGCGGGGTGGCCGCCTCGTCTGTCGAAGCGGCGAGCAGTAGGTCTCGAAACTTCGCGACGGCGGCGGTCGGGGGTCGACCGCGTTTTCGAATGACCCCCAGTGGACGAGTGAGATGAACACTCGCGAAGGGGATCGCTTTCAGCAGCCCGAAATCAACTTCGCGCCGCACGCTGTCGAGGGGCAGGATCGACACGCCCGCCCCGATTTCCACGGCCCGCTTGATGTTCTCAATATTGTCAAACTGATGCACGATCTGGACTTCCACATCGGCATCGAGCAAGGCGCGGTCGATCTCGTCTCTGATTTTCAAATCGGGTGTAAAGCCGACGAAGGGCTGGTCTCGCAGGTCGACCAACTCAATCGACGACCGATTCGCCAGCGGGCTACCGGGGGCGACGACGACACCCATTTCCTGCTGCAACCAGTCGTGACATTCCAGGTCATTGCGGCTGCGAGGGAACGACACGATCCCGAGATCGGCGTTGTCGCGGCGCACTTGTGCATAGACATCGTCCGGGTGCAGGTATTCCAGCTGGACCTTCACATCGGGGTACAGTTGCTCGAACTTCTCAACATACGCCTGCATCTGGAGCAGACCGACGGAGTAGATCGAGGCAATACGAACCCTCCCGACGATGTTGCCATGACGGAGTTGCCGGACCTCGTCCTCGATGGCCTGATACTCGTCAAACAGCTTTCGGCAACGATCGTAGAAGAGCTGACCACAACTCGTCAGTTCGAGCGGGCGCTTGGTACGGTCAATCAGTTCCTCGCCCAGCCTCTCTTCGAGCTGGGCGACCGCCTGGCTGATGGCTGGCTGCGACATCCCCCGCGCCTCCGCAGCCTTAGAAAAGCTGCGATGCGATGCGACATCCAGGAAGATCTGAAGGCTGCGAGACAACACGGGAGTATAAGCCGTTCGAATACTGGGTAGTGGTACTGCATAAGGATACGTGGCTGAGGGGTGAGTGGTCAAGCACTGGATGGCAAATTGAGAGGTTTTGCTTCGCAGGGAAGAGATCCCCAGATACG
>JAYSUV010000766.1:0-7118 GCA_043718945.1 Planctomycetota bacterium | reverse complement strand
ACGCCCACACGCCTCCGCCAGAACCGGCGGCTAGCGCCGTGCCGCTCACGGACTGGGCGATCACGCCCGGCGGCAAGGTCCGGCTACTCCGTCCGACGATCCTCGTAGTCGATGGACGCCCCCTGAACCAGCCGGACAAAACTTTCGATCGCCGCTTCCGACTCGAACCCGGTTCGAGGCAGCCAACGATTTCCGCCCATTGATTCCGTCGTCAGGAATCCCTCGTTGACCCGAGTCACTTTCCGCAGCATGGGCCATTGCTGTTCAGACCGAGAGAACGCAGTCTCAATCAACCAACCGTCCGAATTGACAGAGATTGAAACCTGCCGATCGATCACAGAAAGCGTTTCCAGTGATTCGCCCATCACTCGCTTTACACTGAACAACCGAATGGCAAGAAATCCGATCGCGAGCGGTGACACCAGAGTCGCGATCACCAACCATTTCATGTTCAAGCCATCGGAGTGCCAGACGCACCACAACGCAAACGGAAGTGAGCAGACAAAGGCAATCGCGGTATACGCCAAGACTGCCGTTCCCGGACGAGATCCCGTCTTTCCGCCGGCTGCGAAATGTTCACTGTAATACTCAGGAGTGATCTCGAACTGGATGCGAACTTCCGCAGACATGGCCAACTCCGTTTGCAAATGACTCGGAGGATTCACGGGCCGTCAAGGCATCGCACCATTCGCCGAAGGCTCCGTCTTCGCGACTTCCGCCGGACCTTCCTCGAACCGGCCAATCTTCCGAAACTTGTTGTACCGCCGATCGAGCAACTCTTTAGCAGGCAGCGCGCCCAACGACTTGAACGCACTCAGAATCGACGCCTTCAAAGTCGTCGCCATTCTCCGGTGATCGCGATGCGCGCCGCCCAGCGGCTCCTGGATGATCTCGTCGATGATCCCGAACTCCAGCAAATCCTTCGACGTGAACCGCAGCGCGTGGGCCGCTTTGTCGGCGTGCTTGGGATGCTTCCACAAAATCCCGGCACAGCCTTCGGGACTGATCACCGAGTAGTACGAAAACTGGAGCATGGCGACGTGATCGCCGATCCCGATTCCCAGCGCGCCGCCCGAGCCGCCTTCGCCGATCACGATGCACACGATCGGCGTATCGATCCGCGACATCTCGCGCAGGTTGAACGCAATCTGGTACGCCTGTCCGCGCTCCTCAGCTCCGATCCCCGGATAGGCACCCGCCGTATCGATCAGACACACAATCGGCAAACCGAATTTGGCCGCCAATTCCATTTTGGAGAGTGCCTTGCGATACCCCTCGGGATGGGCCATCCCGTAATTGTGCTTGAGCCGCTCTTCGAGATTGCGACCTTTCTGCTGCGCGACCAGCAGCACCTTGCGGCCATCGATCCGCGCGAGGCCGGTCACGATCGCTGGATCGTCGCCGTGCGCCTTGTCGCCGTGCAGTTCGACGAACTCATCACACATGAGTTCGATATAGTCGAACGCCTTGGGGCGCGCTTCATGCCGGGAGACCTGCACCGTCTCCCAGGGATTCAGGTTCTCGTAGACCTCGCGTTTTAAACGCTGAATCTCCACCCGCATCTTGCGGACGGCGTCCTTCGTCGTATCCGAAGGATTCGGCTGGCCTTCTAATGTTTCCAGCTGCCGCTCCAGATCATGGATTGGACGTTCGAAGGGGAGCGGAGTGAGCAGCGACATGGGCAATGAATCCAGACAGACCAACAGCAACCCCCGGCCAAACCGGGACGCCGTAGAGTACCGAATTGTTGGATTCGAGTCACTAGAATTGGAGACGGAGCGAGAGTCATTGAACTTGCGAACCTCTGTTCCTCACACGAAGACGCGGAGAAAGAGAGAAAGAGGGGGATTTCGGCACCCGTTGACATCCAATATCTGCGAGGTATCTTGAGGACCGGCGAAGCGATCAACGGGAAACACGCATGATGAACAGAGAATATCCCAATCCTGACGTAGCCAGCCGCCTCGAAGCTCGTCGGATTCGAGAGGCGATTCTCGAAGGATATCGCGACGCGATTCTGGGTCGCACTGTCATCTATCAGGGCAACCTGCGTCAGCTGATGAAGCGGGCAGTCGACTGATTGAAAGTGATCAGGTATTTCCCGCGAGTGTTCCGTCACAGCTTAATACTCGGGTGGGGAGGGCGAAGCTCCTGCTGAGCCGCGAGCCAGAAAAGACATCCGAACGATTGTGGTCGCGATCCTGGGCCGTGCTGTACAACTCCATTGGGGGTACAGAGCCTGGAACACACCGTTTGAAAGTGCTGCTGCGAGCAAAACATTTCACTGTGAATCGCATGGAGTGCGTGGGAGACTCGCTCAAGCGGGTGGATTCGAACACATCTGCTGCAGCACCGCTTCCAAGTCGGCCATTCGATCATCGGGGATCTGGCAGGTCGCCTTGTACTTTTCAGGATTGATGACCAACTCTCCGTCCTCACTCAGCGTGTACTGCTGGATGTCGTTCCATTTGAAGAACCCGTGGTAGATGCTGATCCCGTCCTCGCAGACACGCTGTCGCACGAACGCTCGGGTAACAAACCATGTCATGGCGGAAAATGTAGACAGGACCACCGCGAAACCGGCCAGCGTCCGCCAATCGGGCTGTGCCTGAAGCAGCCCAAAGAAACACAACGCCAACATCACGACCGACCGGGGCCGCTCGGATGTCGGGCCGAGGTCGATTAACTCGCGGCTCTGAGTCAAGGCAACATAACTTCCGATCGTTGCCGCCAGCCTGTAGAGACCGCCGACGATCATCAGAATCTGTACTGCGATCCAGCCCCAGGGAGGCATGACTGGCCTTTCGATCCTAAATCGCCTTCGCTGAGATCACCGCTGCAACTGCCTCGTGAGGGCACTTCTGCATCACGATCGTGTTCACTTCATCGACGGACTCTTCGGGGATGAGACAGGACACCTGATTCCATCCCGGGTTGACAATCAATGTCGTGCCGTCCCAGCGGTAGTGTTGGACAACACTCCAGGGGATGAATTGTGCCCCCTTCGTCCACAGCATGCGAGTGGTCACTCGCATCCCCAGATCCAGCAGGCACCGCCGCTGTGTCGCCGGAATCCAACTGGAGGACAGCAGGCACACTAAGAACACTGAAATCAAGAGACCATCCCAGAATGTCCCAGCCTTGAAAAATACCCAGCACATTACCACGCAACTGACAGTCATCCACAATTCACCGAACACCCGCCAAATACTCCACGGGGTCCGCCCCAGATCCACCAGGACCGGACTTCGAGCCTGTTGGGAATTCTTCTCGATCGCCTCCCACAGCATCCAGAGGCCCTGCACTGCCATGACAATTGACCAAACCATCCAGAGCCAAGCAATCATGACTGAACTCGCCACGCGGGATGTGTAAGGGGGGAACATTCATGACCGACCGGAACCGGTTACGTCGTTCGGTCGTCGAGTCAGTTTACCATTGCATGCGTTCCGTTGGGAATCTCTGACTTGCCAGCATGGATATCGGCTTTCATTCCATACGAGTTGGACGGTGGATACTCAGCATTAGCAACAGCATCAGCAACAGTCTTGCGAGCGGCTTTTCATCCCGGCAGGGATGGCAGAAATTAGCCGGTGGTCGAGCGCAGCGACACCACCGGAACCCAGTCCCCATCAAGTCCCGCATCCCGAAGGGATGCCAGATGTGTGGCTCACAGCATGGGGTTTGCGGTGGTCGACGCCCAGCGGTTTCTGCCATCCCTCCGGGATGGTTTGCGATGCGAGATATCTCTCCGGTGGTGTCGCTGCGCTCAACCACCGGCTAATTTCTGTGACCCCTGTCGGGGTCCGATGTGTCCGCATTAGCATTCACAGTGACATGCGAATCGGGAGATGCACCACAGGCATCAAACTGGTAATCGGCATCCAGTTCCAAAATCGCTCTCAACACCCGTTCGATGCATTCTAGTTCGGCGGTCCGATCGACGCCGGGGGCTTTGAGCAGTTGGACGTGGACGGCCAGTTCGTCGATCGCATTCAGGCTGCGGTCGAGGGACTGTTCGGTGGTGTGCTGTAAACGCTCGAGTTCATCGAGTTGCGATGTATGGGCGGGCATGGATTGGGAAGTGGCTGAAGGGTGAGTGGCCTTCAGAGACTGGATGAGGAGGCCCGTCTCGGTGAGCCAGGTGGCTCGTTCGGACCAGAGCGTCTTGATCCGGGCGACCTGTTCCGGGAGGTCGGGGAGGCCGAGCGCGGGGGCGGTCGCAGCCAGGCGGTCGAGCTGTTCGCTGCAGCGAGCGATGCGGGCGTCGAGTCTCTCGGATGCGGGGGGAACGGGTGTCACGGACTCCTCATCTGCAGACAGCAGCAGCGGCACGAACAGCGGCCAGAAGACCCAGGCGGCCAGAATCGTGGCCCACGCCCTGCCCTTGTCGGGAGAACGAGCTGCGAAGCCGATGGCGACACCGGTTCCGATGAGCAGGTAAAGGAGCAGCGTTTGGCGGAAGTCCATGAGGGGTGCGTCCTCTCGGGGGTTGTAGGGTGGGACAATCTCGCTTTGGAGCGATGGCCCACCCTGTGCGATGTGGTCTGGTGGGCGATGGTGGGCCTGCGCCCAGAGCGGCTGGTCCCACCCTACGAACTGACGGCTCCCCTACGGCTGCAGTCGTTCCCAGATCGTGAACACCATGATCGGGGAGATCACGCTGTAGCAGACGCTCCACGCCAGCACGAGCCGATCGAGGAAGCACGATCTGTTGTAGCGAGCCTCCATGTCCATGCGACCGGGCAACGTGTCGGCCAGCCCCTGAAAGCCGCGATACAGAGACTGCGTGCCCCATAATCCGCCGAGGAACGGGAAGGCGAACCCGATCCACTGCACGACACGTATCGCATCTTCCGACAGTTGGAAGACCAGTGCCGTCAGGCAGATCACAAAGTAAATAGGCAAGATCCCGATCAGCGCAATCGCAGCTGTCGCCTTCGATTTCAGCGAGTGGATCACGACATCTCGCATGGTCAGTTTGATTCCGCTGAGCAGTCCGTAGAAGTACAAGCTGGGCAGACAGATCCCCGTGGCGGCGATCAGCCCGAGGGCATAGGCGACGATCAGCGAGGGAGCTGTCCCATCGGTCCACGGAGCCAGCGGATTGGCAGCGGCCCGAAACTCAATCAATGGTCCCCCGCTGGTCAGCACCTCGCGTGGGGAGTGGAGATGCGGCGTCCAACCGGAGACTCCGATCAACACGCCCATCGTCACTCCGTACAGCAGGAAGCCGAGAAAGGAGATGAGTAACAGTTGAGGGATCAGGACCGCCTGCCGGGATGTGGACCGGATCAGCCGTTCCAGCAGTGAATGATTCTTGAGGATCATCTCAGTGAGCGGCAGGACACCGGACGAGGCGGGGAGATCCTCAATGGGTGGGGCAATGACCGGGGGATCGTCGACGATCCAGGCATCGTCAATGGTGTCGACTCGCGTGCGGTCGAGGGTCTGCTTGAGGGAGTCGAAGGTATTCATAATCAGCCTTTCTGGAAGTAGAACGGAATTTATTCCGTTCTCGATGAGTTCGGTCAGTGTGTGCGTCCCGATCGTCACTGTCGAAAATCGTTCGGGAAGGTGTGGCTCCTGCCGAGCCGCTTATGCGAGAAGACGTCCTCCCGCGCTCGCGGCTCCGCAGGAGCGTCGCCCTCCCGGGCAAGAACGGAATAAATTCCGTTCTACGCTCCGAACTGAAACAGGCCGACGAAGTAAAACAGCTCGCCACCGGTGAGGGCCACCAGCATGATCCACCAGATGGGGGCCGTCGGGCGCTCGGGCTCCAGGCGGTGCATCACACGGGCAAAGGTGTCGGTCATCGCGATCCCCACCCCCGTGAACACCACCAGATTGACCAGCAGCACGAACCCCGCATGCGGCACAGCTGCGGTGAGGAACCAGTTGATCGGGATGGAAGCCACCATTGCTAGCCCGCCCCAACTCGTGGTGACCATCGCGGCGAGGAGTGTCGAGGACGCCTTGAGTCGGGAGCCGTTGAGACTGTTCAAGATGTAGAGGGCGGGCAGTGGCAGTCCCCACGCGACTCCGGCACATAACGTACAGAGCAGTGCTTTGCGGAGCATCTGCTCGGGACCACCGAGCAACCCCATCGTCAGACCGTAACTTAATGTCCCCAGCATGGCCGTTCCGAACAGCGACGCCCAGACCCACCAGGGGTAAGCCGCCTGGCCCGATTGCCAGCGGAGCGCGAACTCCTCGGGGTCGCGAAGTGCGATCTGGACGTGCTGAATGCCTTGGCGGAGTGAGTTGGTGGTCATTATAGAAAATCTCCTGTGAAACCTTGAGATCCGCGACGAGGAACTCGTACTGCGATCCCTTCCAGATTGAGAACCGCAGGGGTAGCGGAGTCATAACCTGAAAAGCCGAACGTCTTAATTGGGGGGAGAGAGTCAGCTAACAAATTGGTATTCGTAGCCTGACAGGGAATGAGTAGCATCCGCACCGCACATGTGCATCCCACCGGGCACACATGATTCCGTTCTTCCCCGTCTTCAGATTCAGGAGTTCGTTTCACATGTTGAATGAGTTCAAGAAGTTCATCCTCAAAGGCAATGTGGTCGACCTGTCGACCGGTGTCATCATCGGGGCCTCGTTTGGCGGAATCGTCAAAGCATTTACCGATGGCATCGTCGGGCCTTTACTCGCTCTGCTGGGAGGCCAGCCGGATGTCACCCTGATGATCGGGAAGTTCAATCTCGGAATCGTGATCAGCGCGATGCTGGGCTTCCTGATCACCGCAGCTGTCGTCTTCTTCGTGATCGTCAAGCCGGTGAATCACCTGATGGCAGTGATGAAGGCCAAGGAAGCCGCCGCCCCGCCCCCAGGACCGACGCCCACGGAAGTGCTGCTCACCGAGATTCGTGATGCGCTGGCCAAGAGGTAATTCAGGCATTGAGTGAGGTCATACGAGACGGACGAGGTGGAGCCCACTTCGTCCGTTTGCGTTTTGAGATCGCCAACCGTAGCTCACATCGCTGCGCGACTGAGATGATCCCTCCGTTGAGCCAAGTGAGCGGCACGGCGCTAGCCGCCGGTTCCCCTGACCGTTCTCCCACCAGACTGTGGTTTCAGGACGAACCACACGAAGAAGAACCGGCGCC
>JAYSUV010000765.1:0-7138 GCA_043718945.1 Planctomycetota bacterium | reverse complement strand
ACGTGCCCGTCACTTTCAGACCGGGCACGTAGGAAACGTGCCCCACAAAAGACCAGGGGCTAACGCCGTCCCGCTCGCCGGTCTTGGGCATGGGGGAGTCATATCCGATTGTTGACCGGATCGGGAGTCGGCCACTCCCAGAAAACCTCGATTGCGCCCGCATTCTCCTCAAACATTGCGTATAGTACACAGCCGCGACGCAGCCCTTGGACATTCCACGGTCACGGACTCGTGTCCCCGAGTACATCTCTGTCGTAAAACGGACGCCTACGTCCGTTCCGCCCGGACCGA
This sequence comes from Planctomycetota bacterium, assembly GCA_043718945.1. Taxonomy (GTDB): domain Bacteria; phylum Planctomycetota; class Planctomycetia; order Planctomycetales; family Planctomycetaceae; genus TH-plancto1. Next base: position 6,847 of record JAYSUV010000765.1, on the reverse strand, counting down.
GGGGTCCAGGCGACGTACCGCACTCGAACTCGTTTCACTGTCGGTCAGTTCCCCTCCTCCCGAATGGCAGGCAGTCATGTCGGTTCCCCAACTCACCTCGCTGCTCCCCAATGACTTGCTCGCCCGGCTGGAGCGAATGAGGATCAACCCGCGTCGCCGGAAGACGAACCGCGCGCACGGCGAGCATCTCTCCGGCAAGGGCGGCACGAGTATCGACTTCTCGGACTACCGAGATTACGTGGCCGGGGACGATCTGAGGTACGTCGACTGGAACATCTTCTCCCGACTCAACCAACCCTATTTGAAGCTCTACGCCCACGAAGAGGAGATGCAGGTTCCCATCCTGCTCGATGCCTCGACCTCGATGCACTTCGAAGGGAAATTCGAACTCGCCAAGCAAATCGCAGCTGCGTTCGGCATGGCCGCGCTGACGAGCGTTGAGAAGGTCAGCGTCTACTCCTGTGCCCAAACGGGAAAGCCACCCGCGATGTTTCCGGCCACGCGCGGGCGGGCAGCTGTGCGGCGGTTTCTGTCGTTCATTGAGGAACTGACGCCGGGCGGTACGTTCCCGGTGGAACAGGCGATCGAGGAGGTGCTGCAACGTCGTCGCGGGCGAGGGGTGGTCGTGGTGATCTCCGACTTCCTGACGTTCGGAGACGTGGGCCGGGCGTTCAACCTGCTGCATGGGTCGGGGCTGGAGATTTTCGCGATCCAGATCCTGGCACCGTCGGAGAGAAATCCCGAACTGACGGGCGATTTTCGGTTCGTCGATTCCGAGTCGGGGGGAACGCTGGATATCTCGTCGGTCGGTGAACTACTGGGGCTCTACCAATCGCACCGCCAAGCACTTGAGGACCATCTCGCCTCCGAGTGCCAGAAACGCGATGGCCGCTTCATGAGCCTGACCAGTGACCGCCCGATCAAGAGCGTGGTGTTTGATGAATTGGTGCGAAAGGGCTGGATGAAATAAGTTTCGCTCCATCGTTGGAACAACCTCTCCACAGAGCTTTGCCTCCCACCAATCAACAACCCGAGTGCTACGGTAAAATTCAGTCCCTCGCCGACATTCCTGCGGAGACCCATGTCGATGCGGCGACGCCAAACCAGTAGTTCTTCAACCCGAACACGACGGCGACACCCAGTGTACTCCGGGCGGGGATGTCCCACCAACTGACCAAGACAAATGGGACCGGCCCCAGCAGGAACAGGCCGATGGTGATCAAGGCCATCAGCTTCCGCTGCTTGGCCCCTTCGTTCGCGAAGATTGCTGCTCCCGGGATTCCCAGCCCAAGGCACGCGATGATGCTCGGCCAGTACAGCTCCGACTGCGTGAGCCAACCCGTGGACAACAGAGCTGCGCCCGCGAAGATCGCTCCCAATACGTACGTTCCGTTTCGCTCATCCACAGTCAGTGCGTGTCGGCCCTGGGGATGGAAACGCAGAAAGAAATTCGACAGCGGACCGGAGATCCACGTCAGGTATGCAAACATCGCATAGGCGTAGACGACCAGCATCGCTGCGCCGTGAAAGGGACTTCCCTGGGGGACGATCTTTGGCAGACCATTGATGACCACCACCGCACCCAGCAGGATTCCCAAGCGAACTTTGGGTGAAAACCGACGCAGCCAGTGCTGGTATCCGGTGATCCAGCGATAGGGGGCAAATCGAGAGCGAACCGCCTCTTTGAGTCCCTCACGCGCGGGGACCAGATCGGCGTTTATTCGGAGGGCCTCCAGGAACCGCTCTTCGGCCAGACGTGGTTTTCCCAGTCGCATGAGCGCCCAACCCTGCTCGAAATGGCCCATCGCGAGATCAGGGTCAATCTCCAGCGCAGCGCGGCTCATTTCTTCGGCTTCGACAGTCCGCCCCAGGGCGTGTAGCGCGTGTGATCGCAGCAACATTGCTCCCGTGTTCTCGGCATCGATCGCGAGGGCGGCATCGGTGCTGACGATGGCCTCCTTCCACCGATACAGGGAGAATTGGACGGCCGCCTTCTGTAGCCAGTAGTCATCCGTGTCGGGATCGATCTCGATTGCAGTTTCGATCGCGGTGAGTGCCCCGCGATAATCTTTTCGGGCCCTGAACGCTCGGGACAGTGCGAAAAATGAAAAGGCTTCGTCCGGTTGTAACTCAATCGCGTGCCTTGCCGCTTCTTCCGCTTCCTGGAACTGCCCCAGTTCCGTCAGGCAGAACGAGCGCAACGCATGAGCCGAAGAGCTCTCAGGATTCTCAGAGAGATGGCGCTCGATCTCTCCGAGCGCCAACTCGTAGCGCCCTTGCTGGAGCAGCAGCGATGCACGTCGAAGGGAATCGCTCATTTCAGCTTCATATACTTGAGGACATCGTCGTAAGTGCCGCCTTGATTGGCGAACAATGCGTAGTTCTTTGCGGAGGCCAGCCACTCCCGAGTCGAAGGTTTGACCCGGGTGAGAGCGGTCAGCATGTCTGCGGTCGTGAGTGGCTGGGGTCGCCCGTGCTTCATCGCCTCCTGCAACCGGGCATCGATCGCCAGATCGAGTAATCCCTTCAGGTCAGCTCCCGAGAATCCATCGGTGCGGCTGGCGAGTTGGGTGAAGTCGAGATCCTGCTGCGGCTTGCCCCGCGAAATCACTCTTAGGATCTCACCCCGCGCCAGTTCATCCGGCGGCGGTACGAACAGCACACGGTCGAATCGTCCGGGTCTCCGAAACGCCCCGTCCAGGCTCCACGGAGCATTCGTGGCTGCGAGAACCAGTACGCCTTCATTCTCGGCTTGAATCCCATCGAGCTCGGACAGGAACTGATTGATCAGATTCCGCCCCGCACTCTTCTGGAGGTCCGATCGCTTGGAAGCCAGCGCATCGACCTCGTCAAAAAACAGGACACAGGGTGAGTTCTCACGAGCCTGTTCGAAGAGCTCGTGCAGGTTCTTCTCGCTCTGCCCGATATACATGTCGAGAACATCGTTGATTCCCACGGAAATGAACCCGGCCGAAATCTCGCCTGCGGTCGCTCGGGCCAGGTGCGTCTTTCCACACCCCGGCGGGCCATACATCAGGATGCCGCCCCCAGCAGATTTCCCGTAGGCTTTGTACATCTCCGCGTGTTGCAACGGATAAATAATCTTCAGACGGATCTCTTCCTTGAGAGCTTCCATCCCGCCGACATCGCGGAACGCAATCTGCGGTCGCTCGACCGGTTCGCGAGTGGGAGTGATCCCCTGTTCGCCATCGCGCATGCGTTGACGACCATCGACCTCCTCCGGGTCGGAGTGGTTGTCGACTCCGAGACGCATGGCGAGTTCGAGATCCGCCAGCTCGGGAGACTTCTCGATCGCACCTCGATAATGGGCCGCAGCCAGATCCAGCCGACCGGTGCCCGCCAACTGTTTGGCATACTCCAGCGAGACCTCTGCCGGACAGTCCCGCATCTTGAGCAACGTCTCCAGGATCGCCAAAGCGGCACTCGATTGCCCCAGCGACGAAAACACCTTGGCGAGTCCCAGCTTGAGCTCGACTGAGTCAGGGTCCAGAGCGAGCGCCTTGCGGTACTCCGCCTGAGCTTCGTCCCATTCACCGCGCGCGGCCAACGACTCAGCCAGGAAACGCCGGAGTGGAACATTGTCGGGAGAAACCGTGAGGGCCTCGCGAAGATGCTGGAGAGGATCGGCCATGAACTGCATCAAGGAATACGGAGTGACGAGCGGCGAAGTGAAAGACTGTATCAAAGTTCGCGAGCAGGCGACTACCCTCGCTTCGCGCTGAAATTGACGTTTGTCGTCACCCGATCTACCGAGTGTCCCTTCGAGATGCTGTTCGCCTTGTGGCGTGGCTTCCTCTTCGACAACATACATCTCCGCACGAACCCCACCGTCTCCTCACCCAAGCCACCCTCTCATGAAACAAACAGCTGTCGTCAATTTCGCCCCCGAGAAGGGCTCTGTCGAACTTCGTCAGGTCGAGCGTCCGACCATTGGGGAGGAGGATGTCCTCCTCAAGGTCGGGGCCGTCGGCGTCTGTGGCAGCGACCTGCACCAGTGGACCTCCGCTCACAGCTGGCCGGTGAACTACCCAGTGATTCTGGGACATGAGTTCGCCGGGACGATCGAGCAGGTCGGCTCGCGCGTGGTCGGCTGGAAGACGGGCGACCGGGCGTGTAGCGAGACAGCTGCGGTGATCGACCCGAACAACCCGATGTCGCGGGCGGGGCTGTACAACCTCGACCCGACGCGGAAGGGCTATGGGTACGGCGTCGACGGAGCAATGACGGAATATGTGAAGGTGCCGTCGCGCTGCTTGCACCGGGTGCCGGATGGCTTGGCGTTCGACAGGGCCTGTCTGACCGAGCCCTGCTGCGTGGCGTACAACGCGGTGGTGATGAACGGGTCGGTGAAGCCGGGCGACCGGATTGTGGTCTTGGGGCCGGGGCCGATCGGGCTGCTCTGTGCGGCGATGGCGCGGTTACAGGGCGGGATTGTGGCGGTCGTCGGCATTGAGCGGGACAAGGTTCGGCTCAACATCGCGAAACAATACGGTTGTGAGGTCATCATCGGCGACCCGCGTGAGTGGGCGCTGGCAGGCGATGGCTTGGGTGTCGACGGCGTCGTCGACGCTGCGGGGATCTCGGTCACGTTGAAGACCGCCATCGACATCGTGCGTCCGGCGGGCTGGATCTCGAAGGTCGGCTGGGGCCGCGATCCGATCAATTTCTCCCTCGACCCGATGGTCCAGAAGAACATCACGCTCAAGGGGAGCTTCAGCCACAACTGGGCGATGTGGGAGCGGGTACTGCGTCTGCTGGCCACCGGGCTGCTAAACATAGACCCGGTGGTCGGTGGAACCTGGACACTGGAGCACTGGCACGAAGCGTTCGAGGCCATGCACAGCGGACAGATCGCCAAGGCCGTTCTGACGCCGAAGTGAGCGAGCCATCAGCCAGACTTCCGAAGTCTTCGGAGACTTCGGAAGGGGTGCAGTCGCGATTCTACGTCGAGTTCGCTGCGATTTTCGCCCCAACGGGGCTCGACTCGAAAGCCCAGGGTGGCAGCCCCGGGAAACGGGGCTCCATTGATTCGATCAAGGCCCAAAGGGCCGTCACCTGCTGGCGGGGTCGAGTCACGGTCCGTTGGGCCTTGAGCGATTTCCCAGGGCTGCCGCCCTGGGCTTTCGAGTGGGACCCCGTTGGGGGCGAGGAGTCAAAACCTACGTAGAATCGCGACCACACTCCTTCCGAAGTCTGGCTGGGATGTCTGGGTGGCAGAGCCACACGCGGTGACTGAGGCCGCGTTCACCCTCTGGTTCCTGCGTCACCCAGACGTTCAAAGCAATGACTGAGCCACTCCGCAAATTACCTGCGACGCCGAAACGGTGCCTTAATTTCATTCTTTTTCTCGCTTGCAATGATCTTCGCACGTATTGCACCCGGAGAAAGTGCTACCCTCGCTTGACCTTCGTCACAGCCAATCCATAGATCACATGATTTCGCGACAGCTTTGAACTCGTCACTCTTTGCGAATCGCATCTCAACTGTTTCCCCACTCTTCCATTCCTGTACGAAGAAAGGGATGCACTTATCAAGACGATGATATGCAATAGCAGCCAAATCGCCTTCGACTGCCGGCAATGCCTGAACTCCCGCCCACTGATAAAACACGGCTGATGGCAATTCATTTTGTCGGTAGTCCTTTTCATGCGAGTCCATTTTCTGTTGATCGACGACCATTTTTGTCCTACACACACAGTTATGAAATGAATGGCCAGTTTGATTCCTGATGGTTGCGTAAACAAATCCCTCCTTGTCACTGTAGGAGATGGAAATCTTGTTTGAGTTTGGCACTATGTCGCGCGAAGCAAACATATTCTCCATCGCGTCACAATAATAATGTGATGACTCGAACTGAATAATATACTCGCGGAGACTGTCGGCTTTCCATCGATACTTCTCTTGCATCACATCGCTATTGACTAGCGACTTCAGTGGATCTGTCGACGCGGTGCCTGCATCGTCAATTGCCATAAACACCGACTGGTATATCTGGGACGGAATCCCCTTCTTGAAAGTGATGTCATTCGCCCTTTCTCGCTGATGTAAGGCGATGCTTGATACACCTAGCTCATACGAAATCTGGCCGAATTCTCGTACAAAGGCGTCATTGCTGGTAGAAAGTCTTTTTCGCAAGATCGTGTCTGACCCGCTCAGCACCCTCTTTCCTCTGAATCTGTAGCCTGCCGACCACTGTTGATAAAGCATCACTCGTTCATCCAGACTGCCTGCCATTTCGTCAAGCTCTCGGTATGAAATTTGGATTTCGTCGGATTTCCAAGTTGCAGTGCTTTGAGGAGAATCAGAATCCCATGGCGTAACGATGTCTCGGATGACAGTTCCGTCATGGTTTGCGATGCCCTGATCTACGCCCGATCCACCTGCGACTCCAGTTTCGTCAGCGGTTGTGTGAGTTGCTCGGTGCTCAATTCGAACCTGCTTGGTTGATGGGGTGTACTCCATTGATACCAACATCACCCACAATGGCCCGTTCTTAATTGTGTAGTCAATGAATCCGTCGTATGAGTTCCCGTGATTTCGGCATAGTACCATCGTGTATGGATAGTCGACTCCGTCTTGCCTTGTTGCGCACAGCCATGTTCCTAGCTTCGGAGGTGTTGCCAATACGACACCACTGGAGAAACAGAACAGAACTGCTGTTATGGCGAACTGTGCGACTCGATTGAACATGATTGCCCATTTCTGCGTCACGAAGGTGATTACGCTAGGTGGCACTCAACGCCGTTAACCCTTTTGGGGTCTGGAAAGAAGTCTTGATGCGACAGAGGTTTGTGGCGACGCTTCGGTTCTCACACTGAGGTGTCAC
>JAYSUV010000764.1:0-7140 GCA_043718945.1 Planctomycetota bacterium | reverse complement strand
ATGGAAGGCTTGGAGGCTGACTTCGGCGACGTGGTGATCCCGACTGAAAAGATCGTGGAGACCAAGGGGGGCAAGCGAAAGGTTCGCGAGCAGAAGCTATTCCCTGGTTATATGATGATCCAGATGCGGCTGACGGACGAGACGTGGTACGTCGTGCTGGGGACGAGTGGAGTCGGTGACTTCACAGGAGCTGGCGGCAAGCCGATGCCAATGCCGGAATCCGAAGTACGTCGCCTGCTGGGGCAGGAGACTATCACCGTTGAAGTTGTCGAAGGCGAACAACCAGTCGTCGTCAAGGGCAAGGAATCGACACCACTGATTCGATTCAGTGTGTCCGTCGGTGAGGCGGTCAAGGTGAAGGAGGGTCCATTCGAAAACTTCGAAGGACACGTTCACTCGCTGGATGACCACACCGGCAAGATTAAGGTCATGATTGAGATTTTTGGTCGATCCACCGAAGTGGAACTCGAACACTGGCAGGTCGAAAAGGTCTGAGGCCGATCACGCATCCGCCTTGTGAACACCTGTTTTCAAGGCGCTTTCTTTTTGGATGGTTTCGATGGCGAAGAGTGTCGTCACACAAGTCAAGGTTCAGATCCCCGGCGGGCAGGCCACTCCTGCGCCGCCCGTGGGCACCTCGCTCGGACCACACGGGGTCAATATTGGCCAGTTCGTGAAGCAGTTCAACGATCGGACCAAGGATCTCAACGGGATGATTGTCCCGGCCTTGATCACGATCTATAGCGACCGCTCATTCGAGTTCGTCCTCAAGAGTCCTCCCGCAGCTGTTCTGCTGAAAAAGGCTGCCGGGATTGCGAAGGGTGCGACGAACGCCAAGACGGACAAGGTCGGTCGTGTGACCATGGCTCAGGTCATGGATATCGCCAAGGCGAAGCAGGCCGACATGAATTCTTCGGGAATGGCCGAAGCCTGCCGAGTGATTGCCGGGACAGCCCGCAGCATGGGAATTGAAGTTGTCGACTGATTGTGGCTGTTCTGTTTGGCCTGTTCCCCCCTCCCGAATCGTTTGCAAGTAAAGAACGAACCATGTGGTTGTCCAAGCGGCAAAAAGTGTTGACCGAGCGTGCGAGCAAGCTCGGCGTTCTGAGCGTCGGCGATGCAATTGCAGCGCTGAAGAAGTTCGATTCCGATTTGCCCAAGGGGGTGAAGCCCTGCAAGTTCGATCAGTCCGTGGCCTTAGCGATGCGATTGGGGATCGACCCGAAGCAGGCTGATCAGATCGTCCGTGGATCAATCGTACTCCCTCACGGGATTGGCAAGTCCAAGAACGTGCTGGTCTTTTGCCAGGGTCCGAACGTCGACATCGCCCTGAAGGCTGGTGCGGCTCATGCCGGTGGCAAAGAGTTGGCTGACAAGATCAAGGAAGGCTGGACCGACTTTGATGTCGCGATCGCCACACCAGACATGATGGGTGTCGTCGGCCCTCTGGGCCGTATCCTCGGACCGCGCGGTTTGATGCCTTCACCTCGTGCAGGCACAGTGACGCAAGACGTGGCGAACGCCGTTCGCGAATACAAGGCCGGCAAGGTCGAGTTCCGCAACGACGACTACGGGATCGTTCACTGCCTGGTTGGCAAGCTCTCGTTCCCCGAGCAACAGTTGGCGGAGAACGTGGAGGCGATGCTTCAACTGATTCGCTCACTGAAGCCGAATTCGTCTAAGGGGCAATACATCCGCAGTGTCACAGTCGCCGGGACTCAAAGTCCGGGCGTGAAAATCGCTGCGACGATGTAGTGTATTGTTTTCGACCAGTCGGCGGGAATGTGATGAATCAGTTCTGAGGCGGAGTCTCACCAGTTCGGTGGGCAGGAACAATTTAAGCAAGCCAAACCGGGACGACGCAAGTTGTCTCGGGAGTCGACAGACTCCGCACAAGTTTGGCAAATGCGGGTTGGCGGACAGGGTGACGTATGAGCAAAGCGATCAAGCGACTGATGATTGACACGATCTGTGCCGAGTTGGGCGGAGCGCGCGATCTGTTGGTTCTCAACACGTCCAAGCTCGGGTCTGTCAAGGACGGAGCGTTGCGTTCGGCGTTGCGTAAAAAGGGAATCAAAGTTCTGCAGGTCAAAAACACGCTTGTGCGTGTCGCACTGCGGGAAGCTGGTGCTGGCGATGTGGACTCGATTCTGTCTGGCCCCACTGTCGTGGTTTGGGGGGGCGAAGACATCGTGGCCCTGTCGCGTGAGATCGTCAAGATCGCTGGCGAGAACAAGACGATCGAGATTCGCGGCGGTACGGTCGATGGTCAGTTCCTGACTTCTGCGGGAGTGACTGACCTCAGCAAGAGTATGGGACGTCCGGAGCTACTCGGCAAGATTGCGGGTTTGATCCTGGCCCCCGGGGCACGCCTCGCAGGTGCCTTGCTCGGAGCGGGTGCTGTGCTTGCTGGACAGCTCAAGACAATTGCCGACAAGGAAGTCGAATCCGCACCAACTGTGGAACAGCCTGCTGCCTAACTCAGTGAATACTCCCGGCGTGTGCCCGGGTCTGAATCAACGTTTCGTGTGTCTTTGCAGCCCCTGGGAAGTCCGGCGGCTGCCTGATTTCTGGAGAACTTGCCATGTCCGAAGCTCGTGAATTTGACGCCGTCACCAAGGACCTTGGTGACAAGATTGTGGGTCTGACTCTATTGCAGGCCAAGGCTCTGGCTGACTACCTGGAAGATGTCCACGGTATCAAGGCAGCCAGCGGCGGCGGCATGATGATGGCTGCTGCTCCTGCAGCTGCCGCAGCTGTGGTCGAGGCCCAGACCGAATTCGAAGTCGTCTTGGCGTCTTACGGCGAGAAGAAGCTGGAAGTCATCAAGGTCATCCGGACCATCACCGGTCTGGGCCTGACGGAAGCCAAGGATCGGGTCGAAGGCGCTCCGAAGACGGTGAAAACCGGTGTTTCGAAGGAAGATGCCGACAAGGTCAAGGCCGAGCTCACTGCTGCGGGTGCGACTGTCACGATTAAGTAGTTTTGAATTTGTGGGGATTTGGCACAAAAGTTCTTGCCAGATTCCCGCAGACTTGACGTTGACGCCTCCAGCCCCGATACTCCGGAATTGGCGATGGAGGGCGGAGATGCGCGGAACACAACCCACAAGAGGTGTGGCCTTGGTCTACACCTCTTGTGTTGTTTCTGTGTCCTCTGTGCGACGTTGAGTCGGTGGTCGTGCTTCGACCATCAACTGTTGGTTGTCGCAGGTTCAAACGGTGCGTGCGGTGTGCCCGCTACATGCATCTATTTCAGGAGTGCGGCTCCTTGCGACTGATTCATCTGATGACGCGATTCATGTCCAATCTATTGTCGACACGCGTACGTCGGTTGCGACACAGAGTTTGTCTGTGCGTCGTTAAATTCAGTTCGCCAATGAATGGCTTGAGCTGATTGGGTTCGCGTCGAGTGGGATTCGCGGACGGCTGGGACACTTGCTTTCCGTGAATCATGTCGGTTGATTGTTCGCCACCGCATTGTGAGGATTTGGCATGCCGGTTCCATCTGATCGCTACATCAAAGCCACGTCGATCCGTAATTTCGGCACCCTGCAAGGGTCGTTCGATTTGTCGGATTTGACACAGATCCAAACGGAATCGTACGCTCGCTTCCTGCAGCTGGATCGTCGTTCAGATCAAAGGCGGGGTCAAGGTCTGGAAGAGATTCTGCGCGAAGTCTTCCCCGTCGTCAGCAACGATCAGCAGTTCCGGCTGGAGTACGTCAAGTATGAGCTTGGTAAGCCACGATATACCCCCACTGAGTGCCGTCAGTTGCGACTGACCTACGGCATGCCGTTTCGGATTTGGCTGCGACTGGTCAAGGAGCAGCCGATCGAAGAGGAAGTCTACCTCGGTGACATCCCGATTATGCTGGGCGGCGGCGAGTTCATTGTCAACGGGGCCGAGCGTTGCGTGGTCTCTCAGTTGCACCGGTCTCCGGGCGTCGACTTTGTGAAGTCGGAAGAGCCGGGCGAGCGGCGGACCTACTCCTGCCGTGTGATTCCCGAGCGCGGCAGTTGGATCGAGTTCGTCGTCAGCAAGAAGGAAACGCTCGGAGTTCGCATCGACCAAAGCGGTCGCTTCTCCGCTGTCACACTGCTGCGGGCCATGGACCCGCAGTACACATCGAGCCATTCTCTGCTCAAGCTGTTCTACGATGTGGAGACCGCTAAGGTCTCGAAGGTGGGAGCCGAGGGGCTGGTCGGCAAGTGGGCAGCCGATGACATTGTCTATTCCAGCGGAGATCGCCTAGGCGAGATCATCGTGGAGTGCGGACACCGGATCACCAAGTCGAACGCCGCCGAGATCGTGGAAGCCGGGATCAAGACCGCGGAGATCATCTCCAAAGTCGAAGACCCGATGATCATCAACAGCGTGCTGGAAGACTCGACCAGTAGCCATGAAGAGGCTCTGCTCAAGATCTATCAGCGGCTGCGTCCCGGCAACCCTCCCCAGTTGGAGAAGGCGACCGACCTGTTCCGCGAGAAGTTCTTCGATGTGAACCGCTACCGCTTGGGTCGTGTCGGTCGGTTCCGCATCAACCGCAAGTTCGGCCAGGACATCCCCGACGACGAGATGACCCTGCGGGCTGAGGACTTCATCAACTCGATCCGTTACCTGATCAAGCTGCGTGTGGGCGATCAGAGTGCCCATGTGGACGACATCGACAACCTCGGTAATCGTCGTCTGCGGACGATCGACGAGTTGGCGATGGAGGAAATCCGCAAGGGATTCCTCAAGCTGCGGCGGACGGTGTCCGAGCGGATGGCGATGAAGGACGTGCAGGAGATGAGCCCGCGTTCGCTCATCAACCCCAAGAGCGTTTCGGCGGCGATCGAATACTTCTTCGGTCGCAGCGAGCTGTCGCAGGTGGTCGACCAGACCAACCCGCTGTCGATGCTGACGCATGAGCGGCGACTGTCGGCTCTCGGGCCAGGCGGTTTGAATCGCAAACGTGCGGGCTTCGAAGTCCGTGACGTTCACATTTCGCACTACGGACGCATCTGTCCGATCGAGACGCCCGAAGGCACGAACATCGGACTGATTTCGAGCCTGAGCATCTATGCCAAGGTCGACGCCTACGGCTTCCTGATCTCTCCGTACCGCAAGGTTCACAACGGCAAGATCGGCGAAGAGGTCGAGTGGCTGCGAGCTGACGAAGAAGCCAACGTGATGGTGGCCCCGGCGGACACGAACGTTGTGAAGGGCAAGATCGTCGATGAGCGTTGCCTAGCCCGCTGGCACAATGACGTTCATTGGGTCGAGTCGAAGGCCATCCAGTACATCGACGTGGCCCCGGCCCAGATGGTGGGGATCTCGGCGTCTCTGATTCCGTTCCTCGAACATGACGACGCCAACCGCGCCCTGATGGGTTCGAACATGCAGCGGCAGGGTGTGCCTCTGCTGATCACCGAGCCACCGCTTGTCGGCACCGGGATGGAAGACGAAGTGCCGAAGTACTCGGGGATGACCCCGCGTGCCGATCGGGCGGGCAAGGTGACCTATGTCGACGCCGATCGCATCGAGATTGACGGTAAGAAGTACCCGATGCGGAAGTTCACGGGCCTCAACGAGCGGACCTGCCTGAACCAGAAGCCGCTGGTCCGGATGGGGCAGCGCGTGAAGAAGGGCGAAATCCTCGCCGACACTGCAGCCACTCGCGATGGCATCCTGTCCCTCGGACGGAACGTCATGGTGGCGTTCATGTCGTGGGAAGGGTTCAACTTCGAAGATGCGATCATCCTGTCGGAACGTCTGGTGAAGGACGACGTGTACACGTCGATTCACATCGACGAGTTCGATGTGGAGATTCGCGAGACGAAGCTCGGTCGCGAAGAGTTCACTCGCGACATTCCGAACGTCAGCGAAAAGGCCCTACGGCATCTCGATGACAACGGAATCGTGCATGTCGGCACCCGTGTTCGTCCGGGCGACATCTTGGTCGGCAAGGTCACTCCGAAGGCTAAGGCCGAGCTGACCCCGGAAGAAAAGCTGCTGCACGCGATTTTCGGCAAGGCCGGAGAGGACGTAAAGAACGAATCGCTGGAAGTCCCCAGTGGCATCGAGGGGATCGTGATCCACACCGAGAAGTTCTCGCGGCGGATGAGCCTCAACGAACTGGAAAAGAAGAAGTTCGACACCGACCTGAAAGCGGTCGAGCAGAGCGGACAAAAGCGAGTGGCTGACAAGCTGCTCGAATTCGTGGCCGAGCTTGATGGCGTGTTGGGCAAGCACGTCAGCGACGATGATGGTCGCGAACTCCGCTCGATCGACGATCCGAAGTTCCTCTCCGAATTCGCCCGCAAGTTCGAAGCCTACTTCGAGACCATCGACATCCGCAGCCCGCAGAAGCAGGCCGATGCCCGCAAGCTGTTCAAGGACAGCTGGCCGCTCGTCATCGACGTGATCGATGATGCGGAACTGAAGCTGAACAGCATGAAGCGCGGCGACGAATTGCCAAACGGCGTGTTGCAGATGGTCAAGGTCTACGTCTCGTCGAAGCGGCAGATTTCTGTCGGGGATAAGATGGCTGGTCGCCACGGGAACAAGGGGGTGATCTCCAAGATCCTGCCGATCGAAGACATGCCGTACCTGCCCGATGGCACGCCGGTCGACATCGTCCTCAATCCGCTGGGCGTGCCGAGCCGTATGAACGTGGGACAGATTCTGGAGACTCACCTCGGCTGGGCCGCCGCCAAGATGGGCTACCGGGCGATCTGCCCGGTGTTCGACGGTGCCGCCGAAGAAGAGATTCGGGCCTGCCTCCGCGAGGCCGAACTGCCGGAAGAAGGCAAGATGCAGCTGTACGATGGTCGCACGGGCGAACTGATGGAGCAGAAGACGACCGTCGGGATCATCTACATGCTCAAGCTGCACCACTTGGTGGATGACAAGGTGCATGCCCGAGCCACGGGGCCCTACTCTCTCATCACCCAACAGCCGCTGGGCGGCAAGGCTCGCTTCGGCGGTCAGCGGTTTGGGGAAATGGAAGTGTGGGCTCTGGAAGCCTACGGAGCCGCCTACATCCTGCAAGAACTGCTCACCGTGAAGAGCGACGACGTGGAGGGCCGGACCAAGATTTACGAATCGATGGTCAAGGGGGAAAACACCCTCGAAGCAGGCACCCCGGCCAGCTTCG
>JAYSUV010000763.1:0-22552 GCA_043718945.1 Planctomycetota bacterium | reverse complement strand
TGGGGATCTTTTATGCCCTCACCGGATTGACCACTCTGGGAGCCAGTCTGCTGGCGGGCGTGGTTTGGGATCGGGTCGGCCCCGAAGCGGCGTTGCTGATGGGAGCCGGGTTTGCGATTCTGGCGCTGGCGGCCTTGGGGCTGGTTCGCCACCGAGTCTGAACCCCGTTTAGCTGCGACGCGAAGTCCTCGAAGCGGAGCGGTTACCACATGCCAAATCTCTTTGCCGACATCCCCGCTCAGCTCCCCGAAGAGCTAATCACGACACTGCTTTCCGCCGAGCATGTGCGGATCGAACGGATCGTCTCGCATGGCCATTCCTCGCCCGCAGGGTTTTGGTACGATCAGCATGAGGTCGAGTGGGTGATCGTGCTGAAGGGGGCTGCCCGGCTCCGGTTCGAGGACGAGACTTCGCCCACAGAGTTGCGACCCGGTGACTTCGTCCTCATACCCGCCCATCGGAAGCACCGCGTCGAGTGGACGTCACCCGATGTGCCGACTGTCTGGCTGGCGGTGTTTACTCAAGAACTGCCTGTTTCCGAGTGATGTCATGCCTCTCTTTGAATGCCTCAAATGTGGAAAGCAAGATGCGATTCCGCTCGCGATCTCCGAATCGAAGCTGGTTGACTTGCCCGCTCCACAATTCGATGCCAGCCACAATCCGATTTACTCTTACTGCTGCGCTGTCTGCCAGCTATTGAAGGTCGAAGTGGTCGAGGGTGATCTGCTTGACCAGGATGTCGATGTCATCGTCAATGCATGGAATCGCAACATCATCCCGTGGTGGCTGCTCCTGCCTCAAGGCGTCTCCGGAGCGATCAAGCGACGTGCGGGAACAGCTCCTTTCAAGGAAGTGGCCAAGCATGGGGCGATTCCTCTTGGCGGTGCTGTGTTAACCTCTGCGGGTAAGCTGCCGTTCCGGGGAATCATTCATGTCGCCGGGATCAACATGCTGTGGCGAGCTTCAGAAAAGTCGATTCGAGACTCAGTCAGGAACGCTGTCCAGTTGGCCCACGAGAAAGGCTTCACATCGATCGCCATGCCTTTGGTTGGAGCGGGTTCTGGCGGGTTCAATCAGGAACAGACTAAAGCACTGGTACTCGATGAACTTCAGGAGATCGATCTGCCGATGAGCGTGAAGGTGGTCGTCTTCTCAGCCAAGCGATGACGCCGCGCTCGATGACAATCATCACCTCCTGAAGAACGCCGCAAGGATGCCATCTCGAATGCCCGACCCGATTTACTCCCCCGGTCCCCAACCGAATACCGTTCGCTCTCCCGATGGCCGTGTCTTGACCATCCCCACTGGCTGGACGCTGTTCCCTCCGGGAGACGCCGCCCTGACCCGCCGCGTGAAGGCCGCAGGCGACCACTATGTCGTCGCCGAGAAAAAGGGCCGCAAGCTGTTCTCGCTGGGCGTCTGGGCTCCGGCTGCCACCATCGAACAGATTCGCGCGGACCTCGAAGCCGAACGCTCGACCGAGAGTTACGCCAAGAAGCAAGAGGCAGCTGCCCGCCGACGCGATAAGGTGCAGACCGAGTACGTCGAGGACTTCCACGGGGCAGTCGTGCAGTTCCTAGCCTTCGCCCCAAAGTATGCCGAGATCGCCGACCATCTGGCCCAGGCCGTCACCGCTCACGCCACCCCGGTCGGCAGCGGCACGGTCGCCCGCACGAAACGCATCCCCGTCGAGCAACGGGCCGAGGCAGCTGTGATCGCCTGGATGCGGCATCAGACGACCGGCTACGAAGGGATGACCATTGCCCGCGGGGAGGGGAAACGCCGCGAGGTCCGGCGCATGCTGGCCAAGCGATCGCATGACCTGCTGGAGAAGTACCGTCGCGGGATAGTGATCGGCGACGGATGTCCGCTCAAGACCGCACTGGGATCGACAGCGAGCGGACGGACGTGAGTCCCCCGTGCTCGAGCGACATGCCCCACGGAACAAGGTAGATCCGAATTGGTGCCCAACACGGGACGAGGCCACTCTTGAACCAGAATGACATCCCACTGGCATTTTCTGCCGATTCAGGGGCACGACGCGACCGAGGCAAGAGTGGCTGACGGTGCCCGGCTCTCTCTCGGAACGGACCTAAATCACTCCAACATTCCACCAGTCGGACAGCGGGGATCGCGATAGAATTTCTAGAGATGGACCGGGCGGGATTGATTTCCTGACCCGTGTGACATATTCATCGTGTTGTCATCACGTTGCGATGCCACGGATCGGCGGGTTCTCCGGAACGGGGACCGGTTGCGGCGATTGCTTCCACGGTCGGCCCATACGGCTGTGGTTCCCCCTGTGGGGGGCTTTGAGGGTCACGACTTCGGTCGCCACCCGTCCGCACTTCTCTCCGGACCTTGTCCACCATGTCAGAGTTCTCCGCGGCGTTCAACAGCCAAAGCCTCCCGTATATTGAAGACCTGTACGCGCGCTATCTCAACGGAGACTCCTCCGTCCCCGCCGATTGGGTCGAGTACTTCCGGACCTCATTGAATGGGAACGGTCTACCGGCTGCCGCTGGAAGCCGGGTCAGCTTTGACCCGCCGTTCAAGCCTCGCAGCATCTTCAACCCACCTGGCGGCGGAGGCTCGAATCACTTTCGCGCGGAGCAGAAGCTCAGTATCGCCTTGCAGCAGGAGCGCGTCGACGGGTTGATCCAGGCGTACCGTACCTTGGGGCACATCCCCGCCAAGGTGGACCCGCTGAAGGTCAAGATCGAGACCCCGGTCGAACTCGACCACACATTCTATGGCTTCACCGAAGCTGACCTCGACCGCGACGTGTCGACCGAGTTGATGGGAGGCCCCGACACACGGACCCTGCGGGGGGTGATCGCATGGCTCAAGCAGACCTATTGCCGGTCGATCGGCGTGCAGTACATGCACATCGAGAGTCTGGCGGCCCGCACTTGGCTCCAGCAGCAGATGGAGCAGACGGCCAACCGTATCAAGCTCGACATCAAGGACCAGCATCGCATTCTGGCCCGACTGGCCGATGCGGTCTGCTTCGAGAAATTCTTGTGGGACAAGTTCACTGGTGAGAAGACGTTCTCCTTGGATGGCGGCGAGACGCTGATCCCGCTGCTCGACCAGGCGGTCGAGCGAGCAGCCGATCTGGGGTGCAAGGAGATCGTGCTGGCGATGGCCCATCGCGGTCGGCTGAACGTCCTCTACAACACGATGGGCAAAAGGGGGCGGCAGATCTTCCGCGAAGTCGAGGACCGGCACGAGCACCTGGCTTTTGACGATGTGAAGTACCACTTGGGGTACAGCGCGGACCGGACGCTCCCGAATGGCAAGAAGGTCCACCTGTCGCTGTGCTTTAACCCGAGCCATCTGGAGTTCGTGAACCCCGTCGCGATGGGACGCCTGCGGGCCAAGATGGATGAAATCCGCGACTACAAGCGGGAGCAGGGGTGCTGCATCCTGATTCACGGCGATGCAGCCTTCATTGGGGAAGGCGTGACGCAGGAGACGCTGAACCTTTCTGAACTGTACGGATATAAGATCGGTGGCGTCGTCCATATCGTCGTGAACAACCAGGTCGGGTTCACCACTTCAGTACGAGAAGCTCGGTCGTGTCGCTACACGACCGACATCGCCAAAATGCTCGACATCCCGATCTTCCACGTGAACGGCGAAGACCCGGAAGCCGTCGCTCAAGTCGTCAAGCTGGCGATGGAATTCCGAGCCAAGTTCCAGAAAGATGTCGTGATCGACATGTACTGTTTCCGCCGTCGCGGCCATAACGAGACGGACGAGCCACGGATTACGAACCCGATGATGTATAAGAAGATCGACCTCAAGCCGTCGGTCTTTGAGAGCTACAAGGAGTCGCTGGTCAACTATCGCGGCGTGACCGCTGAGGAAGCGACGGCAATCTGGGCGAAGGCTCGCCAGACACTCGACGACGAACTTAAGGCGGCTCGCGAAGCGGAGGCTCCGTCGCACGGCGACCACGACAACGCCGACATGGCGCTCAAGAGTGTCTGGCAGGGATTCCACGGCGGGCCCGCCCATCTGGCCGACCATGTTCAGACCGGTTGGCCCGAGACCGACCTCAGTCGAGTGCTGAAAGCACTCACGGAATACCCGGCAGATTTCAAGCCGCACTCAAAGGTGCAGTTTGTACTCGACAAACGTCGCGAGATGTCACTTGGAAATGTCCCCCTCGACTGGGGGGCCGCTGAGATGCTGGCGTACGGGACGCTGCTCGAAGAGGGGCATCCGTTCCGCATGTCGGGCCAGGATGTGCGGCGCGGGACGTTCAGTCATCGGCATGCGGTCCTCGTTGATTCCGAGAATGGCAACCACTTCTGCCCGCTCCGCAACATTCAAGACAAGCTCGGCTGGGTCAACTGCCACAACAGTCCGCTCTCCGAGATCGGCGTCCTGGGCTTCGAGTACGGCTATAGCCTCGACACTCCGCACGGCATCGTCGTTTGGGAGGCCCAGTTCGGCGACTTCGTGAACGTGGCCCAGGTCATCATCGACCAGTTTATCTCGAGTGCCGAAGCCAAGTGGCGACGCCTGAGCGGGATCATCCTGCTGCTGCCCCACGGCTATGAAGGCAACGGCCCCGAGCACTCCAGCGCCCGGCTGGAGCGGTTCCTGAACCAGGCAGCCGAAGACAACATGCAGATCGTCCAGCCGTCGACCCCGGCGCAGATGTTCCACCTCCTGCGGCGGCAGGTTCTTCGCAAGTGGAAGAAGCCGCTGATCGTGATGACGCCGAAGCAACTCCTGCGACTGTCCGCCTGCGTGTCGACGCTCTCGGACTGTGCGAAGGGCACCTTCCAGCCGGTCATCGGAGACGAGGCGGTCGATCCCCAGGGGGTCAAGAAACTCCTCCTCTGCTCGGGGCGGGTCTACTTCGATCTGCTGGCCAAGCGGACGGAACTCGGACGCAACGATGTCGCGATCATCCGGGTCGAGGAGTTCTACCCGCTACCGGTGGCCGCGCTGGAGAAGGCCCTCGCCCCGTACAAGTCCGGCATCCCGACGCGCTGGGTGCAGGACGAGCCAGAGAACATGGGCGGCTGGCGGTTCCTGCTGGCCCACCTCGGCGAGAAACTCTTCGGTCGCTTCGACTGGGCCTTCATCGGTCGCAAAGCCGCCGCCAGCCCCTCGACCGGTTCGCACCACGTCCATGACCACGAGCAGGAAGAGATCCTCGCTCAAGCCTTCGGCTGAAGAGGGTTTATGGTTTATGGTTGATGGTTGATCGAAAGAGTTGGCCTTCGGCCACCGGGGTTGCCCCTCTTTCGATCAACCATGAATCATCAACCCTCCCTCACCCCACACAAGAGTCGACAAAGTGGCCCCTCTGTCGATAAACCATCAACCATAAACCATCAACCCTCCTCCCCCCGGACACATCATGCCAGTTGACATTCGGCTCCCCAAGGCGGGCGATTCGATCACGGAAGCCTTCATCGGACAATGGCAGGTCAAGGAGGGGACGTGGGTCGATGTCGACCAGAACATCGTCGTCATCGAGACCGAGAAGGCCGCGTTCGACGTGCCCGCTCCGGTCGCCGGAATCGTGACGAAGATCCTGAAGAAGAACGGCGACAAGGCCCTCGTCAACGAGGTCATCGCGCAAATGGAACCGGCCCCCCGCCCCGCTGGCGTCGCCCCCGCCCCCATCCCCACAGCCGCACCCGCCAAGACCGGCGGACACGTCATGCCCGCAGCTGCGGCTGCGGCGGCCTCTGCCGGGATTGATCCGACTGGCGTCAAAGGAACCGGCCCTGGCGGTCGTGTGCTGAAAGAGGACGTGCAGAAGGCCGCCGCCTCGACCCCGGCCAAGCCCGTGGGCCCATCGCTCGGCGGAGTTCGCGAAGAACGCCGTCAGCCGATGTCGATCATGCGGCAGACCATCGCTCGTCGACTCGTCGAAGCCCAGTCCAACGCAGCTCTCCTCACCACCTTCAACGAGTGCGATGTCTCGGCCATCAAGAAGGCCCGCGAGCAGTACCAGGATGCGTTCACCAAGAAGCACGGCATCAAGCTGGGCTTCATGTCGTTCTTCGTGAAGGCCGTGGTGGATGCTCTGAATCAGTTCCCGACTATCGGGGCGCGGCTGGAAGGGACCGAGTTGGTCTTTCCGAATTACTGCGACATCGGCGTGGCCATCGGTGGGGGTAAGGGGCTGGTGGTGCCGGTCCTGCGGAGTGCGGAGCGGATGAGCTTCTCGGAGATCGAGTTGGCCATCGCCGACTTCGGCAAGCGGGCCAACGAAGGCCGCCTCTCGATGGAGGAAATGCAAGGCGGCACGTTCACGATCAGCAACGGCGGCGTCTACGGCTCGCTGCTCTCGACCCCCATCGTGAACCCGCCGCAGTCTGGCGTCCTCGGCATGCACAACATCGTCGACCGCCCCATCGCCCTCAACGGCGAAGTCGTGATTCGCCCGATGATGTACCTCGCCCTGACCTACGACCACCGCGTCGTCGACGGACGAGAAGCCGTGTCCTTTCTCAAGCGGATTAAGGATGTCGTGGAAGACCCAACCCGGCTGATCCTGGAGATCTGAGGAATTGCTGAGCGCTGAGCGTCAAGAGGGTGAGAGAATGCTCCCACTCCTATCCCGAAGGGATTCCAGCCAATAGCCGGTGGTCAGCGCAGCGCCACCACCGGACAGATCGCGAGCAGGGTGTCCCTATCCCGGCAGGGATTGCAGCCGTTCGGCGATTCACTTGGTTTCGGGCTGATCACCATGTCCTCGACCTATGTCAGCCTGAACTATCACATCGTCTTCAGCACGAAAGATCGCCTACCACTCATTGCTGATTCATGGGCCGCTCGGCTTCACGAATACCTGGGAGGGACGATCAAAGGGCTGGGCGGTGTCTCATTGCAGGTGGGCGGCATTGAGGATCATGTGCATCTGCTGGTCGGGATGAAAGCGACGCACTGCCTGTCCGATGTGCTGCGAGAACTCAAACGTACCTCTTCGATTTGGGTGCATACCGAGATCGGTGAGAACCGGTTCGCATGGCAGACCGGTTACTCTGCATTCACAGTCAGCCCTTCCGCCTGTGGAGGCGTCAGAGCCTACATCAAAAATCAACGCGATCATCACCAGCAGAGGACTTTTCGCGAGGAACTCGTCGACTTGCTCCAGCGAGCGGGAATCGAGTACGACGATCGGTACTTGGACTGAAACCGGCTACAATCCCTGCCGGGATAGGGTCATTCTCCCAGGCAAACCGGTGGTGGCGCTGCGCTGACCACCGGCTATTGGCTGAAATCCCTTCGGGATAGGGAGTTAATCAACTCACACCCATCACTCAATCAACCTTCCTTCCGTCGATCAACCCTCAACCCTCAACGATCCCTCATGCCTGACCTCATCATCATTGGCGGCGGACCCGGCGGATATGTCGCCGCCATCCGGGCTGCCCAGCTCAAGAAGTCTGTCACCGTCATCGAGAAGGAACCGATGCTGGGCGGGACGTGCCTGCGCGTCGGCTGCATTCCTTCGAAGGCGCTGCTTGAGTCGAGCCACATGTATGAAATGGCTCAGCACACGATGGCCGCGCGGGGAGTTGTGGTCGGGTCACTGAAGCTGGACTTGGCCACGATGCTCCAGCACAAGGAGTCAGTCGTTCGGATCCTCGGCGGCGGCATCGACGGGTTGATGAAGAAGAACAAGATCACCCGCATTCTCGGCACCGCGACGATCACAGCCCCCGGGCGAGTGAGCGTCGAGGGTAAGGACGGGAAGCAGGAACTCCAGGCCGAACACATCCTCATCGCCACCGGCAGTACCCCGGTCTCGCTCCCCGGCATCGAGATGGACGGCGACCGCATCGGGACCAGTACGGAAGCCCTGTGCTACCCCGAAGTGCCCAAGCACTTGATTGTGATCGGGGCCGGGGTGATCGGCCTGGAACTCGGCACCGTCTGGCGGCGACTGGGGGCCAAGGTCACGGTCTTGGAGTATCTCGACCGCATCCTCCCCGGCATGGATACGGAGATCGCTAGTGAAGCCAAAAAAATCTTCGAGAAGCAGGGGATCGAGTTTCGGCTGGGCTGCAAAGTCACCGGAGCCAAGGTCGTCAAGAAAGAGTGCCAGGTCACGATCGACGGCGGCGAGATCCTCAAGGCCGACCGTGTGCTGGTGGCCGTCGGTCGCAAGCCGAACACGCAGGGGCTGGGCCTCGATAACGTCGGAGTGCAAGTCGACAAACGGGGCTTCATCACGGTCGACAAGCACATGCTGACCTCCGCTGCGGGTATCCTCGCGGTCGGCGATGTGGTCGGCGGTGCAATGCTGGCCCACAAGGCTGAAGAGGAAGGGGTGGCTGCCGTCGAACACCTCTACACCGGCTACGGCCATGTGAACTACGACGCGATCCCCGGCGTGGTCTACACCGAACCCGAAATCGCCACCGTCGGTTTCACCGAAGAACAGTTAACCCAGCAAGGCCGCAAGTACCGCAAGGGGAGCTTCCCGTTCCTCGCCAACGGCCGCGCCCGGGCCAGCGGCACCACCGAGGGCAAGGTCAAGATCCTCGCCGACGCCGCCACCGACCGCGTCCTCGGCATCCATATCATCGGCCCGCACGCCGGTGAACTGATCGCCGAATGCACAGCTGCCATCGAGTTCGGAGCCAGCAGCGAAGACATCGCCCGCACCTGCCATGCGCATCCGACGCTGGCCGAAGCGGTCAAGGAAGCGGCACTCGCTGTCGATGGACGCGTGCTGCACATGTGAGGCCACGGTTCACGGCCCGACCAGCACTTACACGATCCGTCGACCCATTTCGCGGGCGGACGGATCGTTCTCCCCGGTAATAATCCGGCCATCGAACAGCACATCGTCTCGGTCAGTCCCCGGCTCACCGATGACTCCGGCGGGAGAAGTGGAAGGAGCCGCGAGTGGCTTTTCAAGACTTTGACAAACCTCCGAGATTGATGTTGCAAATTCATTGTGGCAGCTGACAATCGTCGAAGTCGCGCTCTTCACTTCCCGAAGACGCGCTCTTCACTTCCCAAAGACGCGATCTTCACTTCCCGAAGTTTGGAGGTCGATCATGCGTATGAATGTTCGGACAGTACTGTTCGCCATTGTTTCGATGGGAATCCTCTCTGTATTGTTTGCGTATCCCCCAGCAGGTGAGTCAGCTGTGGCCAAAGAACTCACCCGATCCGACATGGCTGGCCTGCGCGGTGGTGGCAATAGCCGGAAGTGTGAGATCCCGAATGTGTGTTCGACCTGTGTCGCCACAGCCGGATGCGGTTCAGGGAATGCCTCAACGTGCAGCGCGATGCATCCTGTCGTGTGCCCGGGTGGCCCCCATAAGGAATGTATTGGTGGGGAAACCTACGACTACTGCACGATTCCGAACTCGGATGAAGGGCACCATTGCAAGACCGTCCTGGGGTGCGTTTGGGTGCCGCTGCCGCCGCCGATGAACATGATGGGAATGTGCATGGAAAGCGGATCTTCGGCGTCCTCAGATGCCTACTCTGCCTGTCTGACTGAGCCATAAAGTACATCCCAGGGTGTCACGAGGATTGGAATCAGGAGCCGCGTCAAGTGACAGTGCTTGGCGCGACCTCCACTGTGCAGCGGGGAGAATCATGTTACGAATTGTCGTGATCATGTTGTTGCTGTCGCCAGTCGCCTGGGCGGAGGATTCCTCCGCATCCGTGTTGATGGCCATTCGAGATGCTCAGAAAAGCCATCTCAGCCGATACCCCGAAGGTATACTCGATGCGCGCTCTTCCGATCTCAATAAGATTATGAAGACTCACAATCTGGCGGATGTTCATCTGGAGTGGCAGGGGGAGTCGGCGCACTGGAAATACACGCTCCGGCAACTGGACTCGGAGACCGGCGAAACAGAAAACGCCACTTTTGTTGACCACGAGCGTCTAATCAGCAACAAATTCGCCTATTGCTATCGCCCGGAGAGCAAGTATTTTTCTGTGTCGCCAATTGGCCGATTCAGCCTGGACGATAAGATCCTGGATGTGCGTCCGTCTCCGGTTTGGTATTCCGTCATGCCGATCCTGTCTGAAAAGACTTGGCATGACAATCTCAGCGATGTCATCAAGTCGGGGGTTCCGCTGAATCTGAAACCCGACGAGAAGGGGGTTGTCACTTGGAAGACTGCTGCCGACGAGCCCGTGCATTCGGAAATCGTCTTTGATCTGGCACGCGGCGCGAATGTGACGCTCTTTGAATTGGCACCTCAGACGTTTCAGGGCAACGCTGTGCCTGGATTCCGCTGCACATACACCTGGACAGAGGATGGGATTGGGGGCTTCCGGCTCAAGAAGCTGAGCGTGGCCCAGTTCCGCAAAACCGTCAGCGATCCCGAGCGACTGATTGAGATCGAGATTCTGTCATTCAACCCCCAGCCGCAGTTTCCCAAGGGCCGGTTTACTCGGAGTGCCATACGATTGCCGCCGGGAACGGAGATCGAAACCTATGATGCGATCCCCGGCTCGCACCCCAAGGTCAGCCAATTGGGAGGCCCCGTGAAACGCCGGTTGTCTGATCAAGACTTGGAAGACTTGGCGAAGGGGCTCAAGAGTCAAGGCTTCTCGAATCCATCCCGTAACACCAAGCCCCGGTAACATCCATGACAATCACCGGTTTTCTTCTGTGTTTCATGGTGGCTGCGGTGGAACCTCGCAGTGAGAAGGAGGAGTTATGCGGCACATACACACTCTTTGTCGGGCTTGCGTTCTCTCGATGCCAATCTTTCGGGATTGGACACCATTGAAGCGGAATTGGGGCCGCCTCCCCGCGGGGGACATTCGATGGCGGATCTGGCTGAGGCTGCTGAGAAACTGGGATTCCAGACGCTGGGGGTGCATACGACGCTACGTAACCTGTCGCAGCGACCGGGTCGGTTCGCGTGTATCGCCCATTTGAAGCACGGGCATTTTGTGTTGATCGCCAAATCGGATGATTCTGGCGTGCATGTGGTTGATCCTCCGACTGCCAAAGTTGTCGCACAGAATGTGTGGAACGCTGCTTGGAGTGGAGATGCGTTATTGATATCGACAGACTCATTGCTGCCAGAGACAGAAGTCGACGCGATCTCTCAGCGGGCATCGGACACTGAAGCGACTCGTCAATCGGCTCGAAAGTGGTTGATGGGGGCCGCAGCCATCCTCGGAATCGCAGCAATTGCCTGGGTGTCGTTTCGGAAGCGTCGAACATTGTTGGCATAACACCTATTACGATTGAGTTGGTGTGAACATGAAGCGGGTTTTTGCCACCAGTGCGGTACTCCTCTGTCTCGTCGTGGCGATGGGGGCGTGGTGGAGGTACACCACTGATTCGCCTGCGGCAGTCCCGTTGCTGCATGTCGCCCGACCTGCCATCGATTTAGGCACAGTCCCACTCACAGATGACCCTCTCGTGTTCGACTATGAGGTCGAGAACTGGGGTCAGGCCCCGCTGCGGATCAGCGGCACGATTCTGTCGTGTGGATGCACCAAGCCAGAGATTCCGGAATCGGATATTTCGCCGAATCATTCCGCGCGGGTTCGCCTGCGGATCGATCCCGAGGCCGCTGGTGAAAAACAGGTCAGCGTTACGCTGTTGACCAACGATCCACTCAATCCAAAGTATGCGCTGCGAGCGCATTGGATCACCACAAACGGGATATCAGCGAGTCCGCCCCACCTGGATTTTGGCGCTGTGGAGGCGGGACAGTCGACCCGCCTGCTCGTGCAAATCACCAAAATGGACGAGCGAATTCGCATCCTGTCGGTGACTGGGGAGCCGGAGACGATTCAAGCCACGCTGGACGGCGAACGCTTGACTGTGTCATTGACGCCAGAGTCCTATCCGATGTCCGGGACTGGAGTGGTGCGAGTGAGCTTGGAAGGCGGGAAGACGCGACCGTTCTTGATCCCGATCACCTGGCATGTCAATCACGCCTATCAAGCACATCCATCGAGTCTGTTCTTGGGCTACACAAAACCCGGTGAAGTGTTCGCGGGAGTGGTCCACATCAAGAATCGTGAAAGTCGGGATGTCGCCATCGATCACTGGGAGTGGCAGGAAGAATTGCCGGGGGCACGTTGCGAGGCCACGCAGGACGCCTCGGGACTCGATCAGTTCTCTGTCAAGTGGACCGCACCCACACAGCCTGGGTTACATCGGGGTGTCGTCGTGATCCAGGTGGCGGAACACAAGATTCCAATACCGATCACCGCCTTGGTCGGGACAGCTGCCCCATAATTACTCCTCGCCAATTCGTGCAAGGAGATTCCGCTTTCGAGAGGTTCCCGATGCACTCCATTCTGGAGACTCGAATTCAACCCCTTGGCCGTCAAGTCCCACGGTATGGATTTACCATCATCGAACTGATGGTCTCGATCACAATCATCGGACTGCTGGTCGCGTTACTGCTCCCAGCTGTGCAGTCGGCCCGCGAGACTGCCCGACGGACGACCTGCGTCAATCATCTCAAACAGTACGGGATTGCGATCACCGGGTTTGAGACCACGCACCGGGAATTCCCAGCGGGGTTGGGTCCATATCAAGCCTCCACACAAACGGGACTGGGCCAATCACCGATCGCGCAGGCGATCGATTGGTTGGGATATCCGGCATTTCATATTCACCTCGAACCCAACGAGTATTCTAGTCTGTTCAGGTATGAGCCTGAGGACTGGCCCGCATGGAGCCGTGTGCCGATTCCGGTACTCCTGTGCCCCAGCGACCAAGGACTGCCGGGCACGAACTATGTGGCTTGCACGGGATCCCATCCACGAGCGAATTCCACAGGAGCAACTGGGGTTTTAAGAGATCATCGAGGTGTCTTCAACAGGATTTATGGACTTAAAGCGGGCGAAGTCACGGACGGCATGTCGAATACCGTGGCGGCCAGCGAACGCATCCAATCCGATCCCGATACAAATTCTTACTCCCGAGAGCAGGATCTCTGGGGAACTAATCTCGATGTGGACTGGATCGAAGATGCGGATGAGTTTGTCCAGCTCTGCGCGTCTCTCGTGGCTCAGCCGCCCAGTTATTACCCGCACTGTGGCTGGTCATGGGACAACGGAGAGTATGGGGGTGGATTGTACAACCATCTGGCAGTCCCTAACTCACCAGTCCCCGATTGCCTTTCCAGCATCTATCATTCCCCTCCCCTGCCAGGCACCCGTGGTCCCCCAGATCGCTTCGGGCACATCGGCATGTATACCGCCAGAAGCCGTCATCCCGGTGGCGTCAATGTCCTGTTTCTCGACGGGGGAGTCCGGTTCATCAGCAATTCGATCGACCTGCAAGTCTGGCGGGGGATAGGAACGATCTCTCACGGTGAAGTGGTGGGAGCAGCGTGGTAGTCATTGGAATGGAGTGGTCGTGAAAGCCGCGACAATCACGCAATGATGTCGTGAATCGGTTCGACCTGTTCCACGCCGACGAGCTTCTGGTTGAGCCCGCCGAAGAAGTCGCTCAGGCCATTCGGGTCGAGGCCGATCAGGTCGCCACGCCGGACCTACGGCTTGACCCGACGGGGTCGAGTTCGATGTCTACGGCAACCCGATGGCGTACCACATCCTGCGGAAGCACCCCGGTGATACCTCCGGCAGCCTGTCGATCCAGTACGAACGCGTGCCTGCCGAGAGCATGATCCACTACTACCGCCAGGACCGGGCGGGACAAGGCCGAGGCGGGGTGGCCCAGACATCGCTTTGGATGTCTGTGTGCCTTGGCACAAGAGGGATTGATAGGGCGAGCTTCTCCTGCGTAACCTCTTGTTGTTCCACAACCCAGACACTCAAGGCGGTGTCCGGGCCACCCCGTCGTATGGTCCCGGTGGAGATCACCGCTCGGCGGGATTACGACCTGCTGGGTGAGGTGTCCGAGGGCAATGACGACGAGTCGTCGATGCGACAATCTCACTCGCTCATAAGCTCCCGCCTAGGAACGAGAACTCCAAATCCTCGCAGATCCCCATTCCCGCAATAGCACAATTCACACCCGCTATCTCGTTATCCAGTAACATCTTGCGGCCACATGCCTCTCCGGAGAGCAGTCTCGAAAAAAACGTCGGGATGTTGGCCGGGATGTTGGCTGGCGGAGGCGTTACAATCCGCGTGGACGATGTCGCTGTGGTGGAATGGCAGACACAGCAGACTTAAAATTTGCTGGGGGGAAACCCCCGTGTGGGTTCGAGTCCCACCAGCGACACTGTTCACACCTCGTTCCTCAATTTTGAGGAGCGAGGTGTTGCCCTTTCATGGCACTCGCCTGAACCATGTGGCTTTGGCATCGAGATGCTCAACCGCCCTGATGCGAGCGGCCAGACTTCAGGGACCACCCACTTCATTCGAGCAGATTCAGAATTGGTTTGCCGGAAAGGCAGACAGGAATGTCTGCCCCATTGATGAGTGGCACAGACATTCCTGTCTGTGCGAACTGAAGACAGATTCTGAATCTGCTCTAACCGTTCGCCTTACGAGGTCAGCAACCTTCGCCCAGCAGGTCGCAACCGGTTCTTGAGTTCCGGCATGAGTCCATACGCCAGCGCGAGCAGCTTGAGCGGGTGCAGCGTCGCGCGCGGGTTCCCTTGTTCCATCTGCATTTTACAGCTGCCGCATTCGGTCGAGCCGACCTGGATCGTCGGGGACTGCATCGCGTCGAAGAGCGGCTGACCGAGTTTGAGTGAGGTCGCAAAGTTCTCCACGGTGAGGCCGTACGCCCCGGCCATTCCCGAGCAGCCGCCGTTCAGGTGTTCGACCTTGACCCCCGGAATCAAGGCCAGTAGATCGGCCAGTGGGGTGCCTTGCTGGAGAGCTTTCAGATGGCACGGCGTGTGGTAGCCGACCGTCAAATCCATCGGTGCGAAGTCGGTCTTCAGACGCCCCTCGGCGTGCAGTTGTTGTAGGAAGGCCCCGATCTCGACCACTCGATCGGCGACCACTTGCACATCCGGATGACTGACCAGCAGCGGATACTCCTGCTTCAAGCAGACAGCTGCGGTCGGTTCGGTGCAGAGGATCGTCAGCCCCTCGCGGGCGAGTTCGGCCAGTTCGCGGAGGTTCTGCTCGGCCAGTTCGCGGGCCCCTTCCAGATCGCCAGCGGAGATCATCGCCATTCCCGAGGCCGTTTGTCCGCCGGGGACATAGACCGGGATGCCATGATGTCGCAGGATGGCCACTAGTGCCCAGCCAAGTTCCGGGTCGTGGAAGTTCGCGAAGTGGTCGACGAAGTAGACCACCGGGCGCGGGTCACTGGTCAGGATCTCTCTACGGGAGAGATCTGGTTTCACTTGCCGTAGGAACGTCCGTCTCGCAAACGGCGGGAGGCGGCGGCGGCGGGCCACATGCAGAATCTTCTCCATCAGCCAGCGCCCGGTCCGACTCCCCAAGACCCAGTTGGCCAGCGGGGCCACAGCGCAGCCGAGTGTCCCGAACGAATGCGCCCGAGCCAGAATCCAGTCCGCGCGGTTCAGCCCGTTCTCGGCGACATAGGCCGCCCGAGCTTCGATCATCAAGTGCGGGATGTCGACATTCGCTGGGCACTCCAATTCGCACTGCTTGCAGTTGAAGCAGAGCTTCGTCAGCCGTTTCATGCCGTCGGACGACATGTCACGCGACGAGAGTTCGCCCGTCGTGACGTTGCGTACCACGTTGGCCTTGGAGCGCGGGCTGGCTTCCTCGATCGGGTCGAGGCGGAAGAACGGGCACATCCGCAGATCGGCGTCCTGCGTCCGGCAATTGCCACAGCCGTTGCAGCGCGAGGCGGCTTCAATGAGTTCCGACTGCGACCAGTTCAGTTGGAGTTTGACCGTCTCCGGACCGCTCGACGGGGTCGGTTCGGCGGGGGGCATGACCTCGGCCACGGGGCGGAAGTTGCGGATCGTCAGCCGGGGATCGTCGCAGATGATCTTGCCGGGGTTCATCAGCTGGCGCGGGTCGAAGATCCCCTTCACGTCTTGGAAGACGCGGTACAACGGGCCGTACTGACTGCGGAGGAATGCGGTGCGAGACAGCCCGTCGCCATGCTCGCCGCTGATCGTGCCCCCGAACGAGAAGACGACCTCGTACAGTTCGCGAGCCAGCGCCTCCAACTGATGCCCGTCCTTGTGCGTCGGGAACGGGACGATGGGCCGCAAGTGAATCTGGCCTGAGGCGGCATGGGCATAGAGCGAGGCAGTGACCTCATGCTTCTGCAACACCTTCTGCGCCTTGAGCAGGAAGTCGCGCAGCGTCTGCGGCGGGATGGCGAGCCCCTCGATGATCGGTAGCGGACGCGATTGCCCCTTCAGCCGAATCAGCAACGGCACCACGCGATACGGCAGTGTCCACAGGAACTCGACCCCGGCCTCGTCAAACGATTGCTGCGCTACCAGCAATGACGAGTCGACCGACCGGGCCGTTTCCACGATCATCCGCAAACGGTCCTTCACTTGTCGTTCGGTAAATCCGGTCTGCTCGACCAGCAACGCCGCCTCGGCAGTCTTCGGGATCAATTTCTCAAAGCGCGGGTCATTCTCGCGGGCGAGCGACAGGAGCCGTCGATCCAGCAGGTCGCACGCACTGGGTTGCTGATCGGCGATTCCGTGGACGACCCGGATAGCTGCTTCCATCTGCCCGAACAGTAACAGGGCCACGCCGCGATGTGCCGGCAGCGGCGAGGTGTGTAGCGTCGCTTCGGTGAAAATGCCGAGCGTCCCCTCGCTCCCCACCAGCAGTCGCGGCAAATTGAGATCATCGCGGGACAGGACGCTCCTCAGAGAATACCCCGCGCAGTTGCGAATCAGCGGAGGCTGCCGCTCGCGAATGAGCGACTCATTGTCGCGCAGCAACCGGGTCAGGCGAGAGACTATACTCCGCTTGGCCTCGACTGATTCGCCAGGTTGCATCAGCGCGGGGTCGAGATCCGGGAACAGCTGGGCGAGCGGCTCACGCTTCGCCTCGAACCAATCTCCACCGGCCAGGACGACCTCGATGCTGCGGACATAGTCCCGCATCGAGCCGACCCGCACCGCATGGGCCCCCGCCGCGTCGACACCCAGCATCCCGCCGATCGTAGTGACAGCTGTGGTCGAGGGGTCGGGAGGCAGGTAGCGTCCGACCTCGCGGAGCTTTTTGTTGAGCGTATCGCGGACGACTCCGGCTTGGACCCGGACAGAGTTGTCGGTGATCTCCTCGATGGCGGTGAAGTGCCGCGAGAGGTCGACGATGATCCCCTCGCCCAGGGCTCCCCCGGTGATGTTCGTGCCTGCCCCGCGTGCAATCAGCGGGATGGCATGCTCTGCACAATACTTACTGAGAGCGACGACATCGTCACGATGCCGGGGGTAAGCGACGCCCAGCGGCGAGATCTCGTAAAGACTGGCATCGCTGGCGTACATCGCGCGGGTCAATGGGTCAAACCGCAGGTCTCCGGCGAAGGAGCCTTTGAGGTCTTCAATGATGCGAAGCGGGTCTGGCAAGTGGGGATCGTCAGTCGGGAGTTTAGAGTCGGGAGTTTAGCCGCGACGCGAAGTCTTCGAAGCGGAGCGAGTGTGTCGCCAGCGAACTTACGACTTGGCCTGCATCCGGATTTCTTCCTGGCGATAGCGCTCGCCCAACTCGTGATCGTATGCGACCCGCCCCGTCAGGTCGACCTTGCCGTGACGGGCCTGGCACCGATAACAGACCAACACATCGCTCATCACCTGATACAGCACCATATCCAGCAGCGCCAGCGCCATCAGAATTCCGAGTGCCCACAGCGGATGGTAGTAATACACAGCAATGCTGCTGGCGATCGCTCCCAGCGCCACAAAGAACACCCCGAAAATCGGCGGGAAATTCTTCTGCCGCCAGAGATCCAGCGTTCCGCAGACGAGGCAATGATTCGGCGTCTCCCCCGTGATGTCTTGCGCCGTCAGTGGCTTCTTCCAGCCACAGTGACAGCGCAGCTCGCCGCTCCCGTTCTGGAACTCCATCGAATGTTGCGAATGCCCGCAACTCGGACATCGGAATGTAACGTGCATGGTGGTTTATCTGTGAGCCGCCCCGTAGCGACGTTCGCCAGAACGTGGGCGAATGAGAGGAAGCGTTGAAAGGCAGTTCGCCCCCAGGGATGTTCGCTTTTAGGTACAAAGCCCACGTTCTGGCGAACGTGGCTACTGCTCCGGGATCGCGAATCCTATCAGAACGGAACATGCAAATCGCGAGAGAGCAGCGCCGCCGTCGCCTCACCGAGAAAAATGAGAATATCGATGGCATACAGCACCCCGGTGGCCGACTGGGTGTTCCGATACTTGAGAATTCGAAACACCATCAGCACCAAAATCAGTGGCCCGATCAACCCGGCCCACCGCAGAGCCAGCCAGACCCACTGCGTCGTCGCCTCCACGGAAGGGGCCCAATAAAACACCGCCCCCGCCAACACGGTTCGCAGCACCACCGCTGCGAACAGAAAAACATTCAGCTGTTGCAGTGGCTCCAGCTTCATCCCCGTCGCCGTCAGATACCAGTGCCCGAGCAACATCGTCGAGATCGCTCCGCCGATGATCCAGCCGCCAGACAGTTCCGACAGCAGATCGAACCAGACCGGAACACCCGACTCGCGGCCCCACGTCGCAAACACCAGAGCCACAGCTGACATCACGAGTACGCTTAGAGCATACCGTACCCCCGCCGACCGCCGCTCCAGCGTCCACATCACCGATCCCAGAAACGACGCGAGCGCGACGCCAATGGTCAGCGCATAAAGCCCAGTGGTCGCAACCACTGGGCTTTCCAGTTGCGACAAAGTCAGCGTCGCCAGCACGCCCAGTCCGAGCGTGACGAGCATCTGAATCCGAAAGAATCCCGACGTGACCTCCCGCTGAGGCATCACGCACCAGGTCAGGCTCATCCCGAAAATCAGTCGCAGGGCGAATTGAGGTATCATGCTGCGAATGATAGGCACCAAAAGCCCCGAACGCAGCTAAGCCTCTAACGAATGCGGAGCGGCATGCTGGCCTTGCCATGTCGCGATTGAACGTCCGCGAACTCCAGGGCGTGCCCGCCGCCTGGCAAGGGGCAGCTGCGGTCGCTTGGAACTCACCACAGAGCGACTGTGTCGCTTGTAAGTTGCGAGTGTCGCATTCGGGGATTGTATTTTGAGCAGCACCCCCCCCGCCGGTTTCCCAAGCAGGAGTGTTGCTTGAATGGCGGTCGCGGAATAGAGTTCATCTAACCACATGGACGCCTCAAGGGAATGCCCGGTGATGGGAAGGCCACGACGGAAAGCATCCGACACTCCGGGGATCCCTGCTGACACTTGGCAGCCTGCACCAGCCCCTCGGCCTTCGCCATCCACGGTCCCCCAACCGACGGGCCTGTATTTCCGTCGCGGTCTGGTGTACGGCACTCTCCTGATGCTGGGTTCGCTGATGCTGCTCGACGCGATACCGCAGTACACCCTGATGCACGGAAAACTTCGAGACGTGACTGATCCGATCCTCGACGTGACCGGACTGTGGCAAGGCAGTTGGGAGCTGTTTGCTCCCTCTCCGGACCAGATCAATAAGCGAATTGGGGCCACGCTCACCTGGCAAGATGCGGAAGATACACTTTGGCTACAGCCGGATTGGCAGAGCATGACGCCGCTCGGTCGATCCCGATATTTTCGTCAGATGTCGTATTACGACAACCTCGGCAACCCGTCTCAACAAGCCGCCTGGAGGGCGATGTGCGAGCATCTGGCGAAAGAACAGACAGCGGACAGTTCGCACACCTTGACCTCGATCACTCTCTTCGAGGAGCGTGATGTCATCGCCCCCCCGGACAAGTCCTGGAGACCGGCCTATGCCGCTCCTCAATTCAACGACGGTCGCACCTTGATCCACTGGGTGCCGCATGCCCAGTGAATTTCGCCGTGTACTGCTCACCGCGGTCGACGATTTCTGGATGCGTCCGTGCGACCTGCGCATGCTCGACGTGCTGCGGCGCTGCTATGGCGGGCTGCTGATCGTCTGGGTCGCCTGGTTCTCT
The DNA here is from genome assembly GCA_043718945.1 of Planctomycetota bacterium. Lineage (GTDB taxonomy): Bacteria > Planctomycetota > Planctomycetia > Planctomycetales > Planctomycetaceae > TH-plancto1. The sequence goes on along the minus strand of JAYSUV010000763.1, from coordinate 2,584 downwards.
GTGGATCGCCAGTTGCTCTTCGGGGAGGGCTCGCTCCTCCCGGCCCAGGCCGCCCAAGCAATCCTCGATCCCGATGCCTGGAATCTCTATTCCGTTGTCCCGGACTCACAGTTCTATGTCAGCTCGGCGTTCGTGCTGCTCGCGCTGGGGGGAGGGGCGTTGGTCTGGGGGGTGTGGCCGCGCGTGGCGGCACTGGTCAGCTTCCTCCTGCTGATCGCCATTCAGCATGCCAACAATCTGCTGGTCGACAGCGAAGATGCGATCTTTCGGCTGTTCGCGTTTTACCTGATCTTTGTTCCGCCGCGCGCTCAACTCCAGCTGACCACCCACTCCGCCGATCCCCATGGCCCACCAAGTTCTCGCTTTCCCGCCTGGCCGCTACGACTGTTTCAATTGCAGATCTGCCTGATCTACCTCTGTTCCGGGATTCAAAAGACGGACGGGATCGAGTGGCTGAATGGGTCGGCGCTCTACTATGTGTTTCGACTGGACGATGCGGTCAAGTTCCCGATGCCGTTGTGGGTGACGGAATCGATGGGCATGTTGCGGTGCATGACGTGGAGCGTTCTGGCCTTTGAACTGCTCGCCCCTGCCCTGCTCTGGCTGAGGTCGACTCGAAAGTCTTGCCTGATGGTCGCGGTCATGTTTCATCTGGCGACCAATTTCAGCATGAACTTGCATCTGTTTCACGGGATCATGCTGACGGGGCTGCTGAGTTTCGTGAAATACGAGGAGTGGGTCTCCCTGACGCGGAAGCTCCGTCGGGCCGGTTGACCGGTGTAGCACGCTGGGCAACGGTGATGGGGGGCACAGTCGTCGAACCACGTGCGGGTCCCCGTACTCTGCGATCTTTGCGAGGCCCCCAGCGCACTCACCAGCCCCTGCAGCGCCCCGCCCCACGCATGATTCGATGGCGTGTCCCGCAGCTGATCGGCCCCCATCGACGCGTTGTCGAACTCGAACAGGGATGGGCTACACAACGACTAGGCCACGCCGCCAACCTGACGTTCTTGCCCCCCTGCCCCTCCGCGTCATACCATGCGAAAGTGATCGCGTCATGGGGAGCATCTCCATTTCTTTCCCACCGCGTATTCGTCCGTGAATCAGAGAACCCCGCATGCCGAATGACCTCCAAGACTGGCTGCGGCTGCACCTGACGCCGGGGATTGGGCCTCGGATTATGGAGCTATTGCTGGAACGGTTCGGCACTCCGCGAGAAGTGCTCAACGCCAGCGGGGCCGCGCTCCTTGATGTGGACGGCGTCGGACCGAAGCTCTCCGCGGAGATCACCAAATCCCGCACCAGCCCCACAGCTGAAGAAGAAATGGCCCTCGCGGAGAAGATGGGCGTGGCCCTCCACATGCGAGGTTCCGACGGGTATCCGACCTCGCTGCGGGAGATCTGCGACGCCCCGCCGGTCCTCTCGATCCGAGGGACATACGAGCTGCGCGACCATCTGGCGATCGCGATCGTTGGGTCGCGGCAATGCACGATCTATGGCAGGCAGCAGGCCGAGAAGCTGGCCGGAGCCTTGGCTCGGGCGGGGATCACCATCGTCAGCGGGCTGGCGCGCGGGATCGATGCCTGTGCCCACCGGGGAGCCTTGCAAGCGGGCGGGCGGACGATCGCCGTCTGTGCCACCGGGCTGGCCGAGATCTACCCGCCGGAGCATGCCGATCTCGCTCTCGATATCACCCGCGCGGGGTGTTTGGTCTCCGAGTCCCCGCTGCGGCGCGGCACGATGAAGGGGATTTTCCCGCAACGCAATCGGCTGATCTCCGGCCTCTCGCTGGGCGTGATTGTCGTCGAGGCCACCCGCACCAGCGGATCGCTCCACACCGCCCGCCACGCCATGGAACAAGGCCGCGAGGTCTTCGCCGTTCCCGGTCGCATCGACAGCCTCGCCAGCGTCGGCTGCCACGATCTGCTGCGTGACGGAGCCACTCTCGTGCGCGGAGTCGAAGACATCCTGGAGTCCCTCGGCCCACTCATCAAACCCATCCAGTCTCAACCGGGTGAGATCGTCCACGCTCCCCGCGAACTCACCCTCAACGAGATCGAAAAAGCCGTCCTCAACCTCGTTCGCGACGACGCCCAGCACCTCGACGAAATCGTCCGCAACTGCTCCCTCGAACCATCCCGAGTAATCGCCACCCTGACCATTCTGGAAATGAAACGCCTCGTCCGCCGCCTCCCCGGCAGCCTGCTGATCCGTGCCCCGTGGTAATGTCGCAAGCCCACCGGTTGCAACCGGTGGGCTTTTGACATCGCTGCAGCACTGACGACTTCACAGCACGTTTGACACCGATTGTGTCGGCCCGTAGAGTCTGTCGCTGGTTTCCCACCCGTTCTCGTAGCTCAATTGGATAGAGCGTCGGCCTCCGAAGCCGAAGGTTGGAGGTTCGAGCCCTCCCGGGAACACTCAACAGAGTAAAGACTTACGTCGATGGCAGGTGGTGAGGAATCGCCTCTGTCCGAGAACTTACCTGAGAGCGTGTTTGAAAAGCGACTTTCCCCAGTCCTGGGCCAGCTCATCGGGCTTCAGGTGGCGGACCATGCGGTGGATCATGCACACGCGGATCAT
>JAYSUV010000762.1:0-7144 GCA_043718945.1 Planctomycetota bacterium | reverse complement strand
TCATTGGTCGTCGACAGACTCCGGGGGCTGGCGCCGCCCGGCTCGCCGGATTCAGACTGTTGCGGCTACGACTACTTGGCCTTCCAGATCGACCCGATCCCCGGTGAGTAATGGAACGGCCCGCGCGGGCTGTACATGTAACCCCGCAGGTTCTTGTTGAAGGCGTACATCGAGCTGCGGTAGTACAGCCAGGTATACGGCTGGTCCTCCCACAGAGTCAGGGCGATCTTGCGGTAGATCTCAGCCCGCTTGGCCCGGTCGAATTCTCGCTTGCCGTCCTCGAACAGCTGGTCGACGACGGGGTTGGAATACTTCACGTAGTTGCGACCGCCAGTGTTGAGGGCCTTAGTTGTCCATAGATTGTCCGAGTCATCGGGGTCCGCTCCCGACCCCCAACCGGCACACATCGCGTCGAAGTTGTGCTTCTTGGCATCGGCTTGCAGAACCGTGAACTCGGTTGGCTTCACGATGCACGAGATGCCAATCTGCTTGAGGTTCTCCGCCACCATCCCGCAGATGCGTTCGGCGACCTTGGAGCCGCTGCCGAATTGGAGGGCGAACTCGAACTTCACCCGCTGGCCGTCGATCTCCTTGTCGAGGATGCCATCGCCGTCCTCATCCGTCCAACCCGCCTCTTCCAGGAGCGCCTCGGCTTTGACCAAGTCTTGCTGGTACGGTGCAGGCATCGGATCGGGGGCCATCCAGGCGGTCGGGTGGTAGATCCCCTGCCCCGGTTCATAGAGGCTGTAGCAGATGTTCTTGATCATCTCTTCGTGATTGATCGCGTAGGACATCGCCTGGCGAACGCGAACGTCCGAGAAGTACTGACTCCCCATGTTCCAGCCGATGTAGCTGTGCGACCACTCGGTGCCGAACGACTTGGTGTGGGCCTTGTAGAAGTCCTGGTCATTCGTCTGCGTCATCCACGGTTCGGGCCGTAGCTCCAGCGTGTCGATGTCGCCGTTCTTGAGGGCCAGCAGCGCGGTGTTGTCATCCGAGATGATCTTCAAACGGATCGTCTTAAAGTACGGCTTGTCGCGAATCTGCTTGCCATCCTTCATGAACCACTCTTCGCGGCGCTCCATCGTGACCTCTTTGTCCCGCTCGAACTTGGCCACGCGATACGGACCAGCGGTCACCGGATGGGCCTCGAACTTCACATGTGTCTCACTCGTGGTGAGCGTCGGGTCTTCAGCGATGGATGCCTCAAAAATATGCTTCGGCAGGATCGGAAAACTAACGTTCCCCACGTTGGTCGCCAGCGACTCCTTGTGAAAGATCACCACGGTGTGGTCGTCATATGCGTGGACCCACCGCAGCTGATCCGGTCCGGAGCGCATGGCGGCTGCGGGGACTTTGGGATTCATGATCGCTCGGAAGCTGAAGGCGAAGTCGTGGGCCGTGACCGGAGTTCCATCGGTCCAGCTCAGGTCATCGCGGATCACGAACTTGTCATACAGCCGGTCCTGGCTGGTCTGCCAAGTCTTGACGACCGACTTGTCGGCAAAGGGCCGCATCGTCCAGTCGATCGTGGTCAGCCCCAGCCCGGTCAGGCTCAGCACATCGATATCCCCGACCGACGAAGCGAGCAACGGATTCAACCCGTTGACGTTCATCGGAGAGTGCTGATTGAGAGTGGCGTCCCAGTCCACTTCCTCGTCGTTCTCCGGCAGTCGGCCAATCCCATCCAGAATGCGTTTATTGTCCTCGGGCGTCTTATTCTCGAGGGTGAGAGCATCCGCAGTGGTCGTCTGCGGAGGATGCTCGGCCTGGTACTGGCGGAGCAGTTCGATGCCATCCTCGACAGGTTGCGAGAACCACTTGGCCTTCGCATCGAGTTCCGCGAGCGAAGGGGGCGTAAACGGTTCCAGCAGCGTGGTGGCCCAGCCGTCGGCCTCGACCGATGGTTGCGGCTTCGCGGGGCAACCCGTGAACAACAGGCACAGCCCCAGCATGGGCGTCAACCACCACCGATGAATCTTCCGTGTCATCCTGAGAGCCTCAATGCGGATAGTCGTTGCGATTCGGTTGGAACCGACCGCGTTCAAGTGAACTATAAACGCAGGATCATCTGGCCGCCACTGGACTTGAGTTCCCCACACCAGCCCCAGCAAGGGTTGGACCGAGCAACCGCCCCTGGCCGGCGCAGCGGGCTGACTGCCGCCCACTCGCTTCTCCCACGGCCCACTGGTCCGCTAACCTCCGGGTTCGCCTCCTGAACGGATTGCCGGACGAGAGGCCCGCGACTGACACCCACCCGAGACCCTCATGCCAGAATCAGGAAATCCACTGTTGAGTGTCGCCGTGGAAGCAGCAAAGGCGGGCGGCGAAGTCCTGATGTCTTACTTCCGCCAGGGCGTGTCCATCCGGTGTAAGGGCGGCGAGAGTGCGGATCTGGTCTCCGAGGCCGATGTCAACGCGGAGCAGGCGGTCATCCGCGCGATCCACGCGACGTTCCCCAATCACGCGATCTTGGGGGAGGAGTCCGCCACCGACACCGACCCGAACTCTCCCGCACTATGGGTGATTGACCCGCTCGATGGCACGACGAACTTCCTGCACGATGTGCCTCACTTTGCCGTCTCCATCGGCTACTTCGAGTACGGCCAGCCCGTCTGCGGAGTGATCTGGAACCCCGCTCGCGAGGATCTCTACGCAGCCTTGAAGGGGCACGGGGCCACTCACAATGGCCGGGCCATCCGCGTCAGCCCGTCCGACCGCCTCGACGAATCGCTCATCGGAACCGGATTCCCCGTGAAACGTGACGCCAAGATCGACGCGACCCTCGGGGTCATCGAAGAACTCTTCGGACTCAATATCCACTGTGTCCGGCGTTTCGGCTCTGCGGCTCTCGACCTGTGCCAAGTCGCCAGTGGACTCTACGGAGCCTACTTCGAGTACCAGCTCTCCGCCTGGGACTTCGCAGCGGGGATGCTGATCGTGCAGGAGGCTGGCGGGCAGGTGACCAACGGTCGCGGGGAGCCACTGACGCTGAAGCGGTCGAGCATTCTGGCCTCCAACGGGTTGCTCCACCCGCAGATGGTCGAGATTGTCTCGCGGCATCACAACCGGTTTCCGTCGGCGTAACTCTTGTCCCGATTGCTGTTGAGCCAAATCCTCGTTTCTGAGACGATCCGGATTCTGTCCAAAACCTGCGGTTGAGCCACGGATGGATCTGTGCCGGAATCGTGCTGTTACCACATGCGCCGACTGTTCGGGATCACGCTGCTCCTTCTGGGAAGCAGTGTGGTGGGCTGTCAGACCACGTCTATTCCCAAGACCCTCACCAAGTCGCGACAGCTGCCCAAACACTGCGAGATTGACCTCGATCAGCTGACGGTCCGCTCGGACATTGATATCGACCGCGACGACCCGCTGTTGCAGGAGTTGGTGAATCTGCGCAAAGAGGTTCGCTCGACCTTGCGTCTTTCCGCTGCGAACCGTCCCGTGACGGTCTATCTGTTCCGGGACGAGCTGCGTTACATGCAGTACATGGAGGAGCGGCATCCGAATCTTCCTTCGAGACGGGCATTCTTCATCGGCACTCCGAAGGAGCTGATCGTTTATGCGTACTGGGGGGACAAAACGCGGGAGGATCTGCGACATGAGTACACTCATGGAGTGTTGCATGCCTCGCTGAAGACGGTTCCGCTGTGGCTCGACGAAGGTCTTGCGGAATACTTCGAGGTCGCTCCCGAGCAGCCGGTCGGCCTCAACCAGGATCACGCCGAAAGCCTGTCCATTGCGATTCAGAACGGCTGGCGACCCGACATCAAGCGTCTGGAGCAAATCGACGATGTCAGCCAGATGCAGCGGGCCGACTACCAAGAGTCGTGGGCGTGGGTGCATTACCTGCTGCAAGGGACGCCCGATGGTCCGCAGCTGTTGACGGAGTATCTCCAGTCCTTGAACAAGGCGACTCATGCCCCGTCGTTTGCCAGTCGCATCGCGACCGAGTTGCCGGAGAGTTCGGAGCGAATGACCGTGTACGTCACGAGCATGAACCTGCCGATCATGTCCGCGGGACATACGAGTACTCGTTAGCCCGCCGCCCAGCGAGGGGGCTCCGACTTTCGACGACTCCCCCTCTCGCTGGCGCTTCGGGCTGACGAATCCGCCCCATCGAGTGATGCCGAATCATGCAATCTCCCGATGAACTCTTCGACGTGTGCGACATCAATGATCGCGTCATCGGCCAGGCCCGCCGCGCGGATGTGCATGCCCGGAATCTGCTGCACCGGGCTGTGCATGTCTGGGTGTTTCGTGCGGATGGTCGACTGGTGGTGCAGCGGCGATCCGCGTCAAAGGACCAATTCCCGAACGGGCTGACTTCGTCCGCGTCGGGGCATTTGGACAGTGGAGAGGATTACCTGACAGCTGCCATCCGCGAGCTGGGTGAGGAACTGGGCCTGCACGGTGTCGAGTTGCATTACGCGGTGAAACTGCCCGCCAGTCCCGAGACGGCGTATGAACACACGGTTCTCTATGTGAGCATGACCGATGCGATGCTGACCCCGGCAGTGGGTGAGGTGGCGGGCTTGGAACTCCACTCACTCGATGACTTGCACCGACTTCTATCGAGTCCTGATGGCGGCAATCTGACGCCTCCGCTTCGGGAGTTGTTGAAGTGGTGGCTCGCGAATCCTCATGACGATGGATTGAGGGCAACCGCCTATTTCAATAGGGGATAAGTCGCGTGGGCTTGATCCCACGCGAATTGAGAGAGGTCCGTCGTTCACATGGGCGATACTTCACGCGGCCCGAAATGTTCAGTAGCTGCCCCTCGCCAGTGGGCGGGCACGCGCGCCAATTCGCCCACGTTCTGGCGAAACGTGGCGACATCGGAAAGCCTCACTTCTACCCGCGTGGGCTAAAGCCCACGCTACTTAAATAATTGCCCCTAGCCAGCCGGATTGATGCTTATTTTCCGGCCTCTCGAATGCACCACAGATGCTGATACGTCCGGAGGAAGACCTCGCCGTCAGAGATCGCTAGCGAAGCCAGCGTCCGCTCCGGGATGCTGTTCCGGGCGAGTACCTCCAGCTTCGGCTTGGCCGCGAAGACCACCGTCTCCCCGTCTAGGCTGGTCGTGTAGAGCCGGTCGCCGACATGCACGAGGCTGGCCCATGTCCCGCCGGTCAGGCGTTCGGTCCACAGCTCCTGGCCCGTCTTCCAGTCGATGCACTGAGCAGTTCCCGGCTCGTTGACCATGTAAATATGGTCGCCGACGATCACGCCGGAACCGATCCGCTGTGGTCCGCGCGGATGTCTCCACAGGCGGTGAGTGGCGGTGATATCGGTGCCCGCAGTCGTCACGTCTGCGGGCGATCGCAGCCCCATCCAGGCTCCGGTGAACCCGCACATGGCCACGATGATGTTGTCGTTCACCAGTGGATTCGTATAGACCAGCTTGTCCGCCGAGTCGTCCTTGAACAGCCCCTGGCACGACCAGAGCAGCTTCCCCGTCGCCGGTTCATAGGACTTAATCGCTCCCGGCCAACTCAACAGTAATTGCTCCTGCTCACCGACTTTGGCCAGCACTGGGGTACTCCACGAGCCGACCCATTCCTTGTTCCCCTTGTCGCCGAGTAATCCGCCCGGCTCATCCGCCCGCCACGCATCCGTGCCGTCCTTGAGATGGAAGGCCAGGAGTGCTTGACGCTCACCCGGACCGAAGTTCAGAAACACCAGATCTCCCGCGATCACCGGAGACGCAGCTGTGCCCCAGATGTGGTGCGAGGGGCCGAGGTCGCGATGCCAAAGTTGTGTGCCGTCGAAGTCATAGCAGGCGATCCCCGCCGACCCGTGTGAGACGACGACTCGCTCGCCATTGGTGACCGGCGAAGCGGCACAGAATGGGTTCGTGTCATGCGTCGGCTCGGGCTTGTTGTACTCGATCGTCTTCTGCCAGCGGGTGGTTCCGTCCGCCTTGTTGAAGCAGATCAGCGAGCGCTGGGTGCCCTTCGCGGTCGCCTGGGTCACGAAGATGCGATCGCCCCAGACGATCGGCGTGGAGTTCCCCGGCTCGGGCAACGGCACCTTCCACTTGACGTTCTTGTCGGCGGACCAAGTCAGCGGGACAGCGGTCTCGCGGCATTCGCCGTTCCCGAGTGGACCGCGCCAAGCAGGCCAGTTTTCAGCCTGACAGGGAGCGGGCGAGTGAATATTCCCACTGAGTGTGAACAGGACGGCCAGTAAAATGCGATCTCTCATCTGATTCTCCAGGGACATGTCGGTGAGTCCAGCAGAGTGTCGCCTGCGTGCAGCTGTCCTTCAATGGTACTGCATGCAATCGAGTTCACTCCCCATTGAGACCGGTTGAATCATGCATCCCCTGCGCCCACGATTCTTGAGGAAGTCCCGACATCGCCCGCAGGTGTGTTCGCGTGTCCACTGGTGATTGCGATTTGCGCCCACATTCGGTAGAGTCTCGACGTATCTTGATTCTGAATGGAACTTCTGAGCGTCGATCAGACTCACAGAGGATGTTCGAGTTTGTTTGATCGTGGGATAGGCTTCCAGCCTGTCATTCCGGCCCCAGACGACAGGCTGGAAGCCTATCCCACTCGGTTTCTCCCTGCGGGTGTGCCATGACTGATCTTCAGCAAGCTGCGTGTCCTCAATCGGCGTCGCTGCTCAAGCGTGTCGGCCAGCGGATGTATCTGGTCCGGCTGGGTTGGTCGACATATGTCAGCTTCCTGGTGATGTCGGGAGTGGCCCTCGCCTTTGCCGCGACAGTTCGGCTGACCGGCGCCCTCTCGGCAGGGGAAGCGAACTCGTGGATTCGGGTCGCCCTGCTGGCCGTCCCGGCGGTATCGCTGTTGTGCGGGTTGCTGTTCGCCCGGATGCCGGGGTTGGTCGAGTCGGCGCGCAAGGTCGACTCGGTGTGTGACACGAATGATCTGTTTCTGACGGTGACGCGCATCGCGGAAACGGCGGGGCAGTACCAACCTCTCGTCACCCGAGATGCCGAGGACAAGGCCATCAAGATCGCCCCGGAGAAAGTCCTGACCCTCGATCCGACAGAGGATCCTCGCTGTGGTCAGCGTGTGGGGAGCGCGATGCTCGTGGCCGGACTGGCCGTGGCGGCGTACTTCCTGCCCAACCTCGACCCGTTCGGAAAACAGCTGATCGCCAAAGAGCA
>JAYSUV010000761.1:0-22747 GCA_043718945.1 Planctomycetota bacterium | reverse complement strand
CCCTGATTAACTTCGACGACCCAGCCATCGGTGAAGCGATCTGCACGCGCTATCACTCCCAACTGCCGGACGAGCAAGACCTCCGCAGCATCGCTCACCGCGTCCTGGCCAGCCGCGCCCCGTGGGCGAAGCGGCTCCTGCAAGAGGTCGACGCCTTCCGCATCAAGGCCGCTGTGATCCCGCTCGACATCGTGCAACAGATGCGGCTACATAACGACCCCGAGGTGCAAACGCTGCTCAACAAGCTGTGGGGCAAGACGCGGGCCTCTTCGGAGGAGAAGCAGCAGCAAGTTGCGCGGCTCCGCACAGCCCTCATCGCTCAACGGGGGAAAGACGCCGATGCCGAGCAACTCACGCGCGGACACGCGCTGTTCACCAAGCACTGCGCGACGTGCCACACCCTGTTTCAAGAAGGGGGCAAGACCGGCCCCGACCTGACCGGGTACGAGCGGGACAACCTCGACTTCATGTTGCTCGCGGTCGTCGACCCGAGTGCCGCGATCCGCGAGGAGTTCACGCAGTTCCAGATCGTCACCACCAGCGGGCTGACTCTCACCGGCCTGATCGATAAGCAAGACGATCGTACCGTTTCCATCCGGGGAGCTAACAACCAAACCACGCTGCTCAACCGCGATGAGGTCGAGGTACTCAAGGCGATGGACACTTCGATTATGCCGGATGGCCTCGTCGAGAAGATCAACGATGCGGAACTGGCCGATCTGTTCGCATATGTGATGACGCGCACGCCGCCGGTGAAAACCGCTGATTCTATGACCGGCACCAAACCCGGCGAGGTCCGCGAGTTTACACTCCCCGGCGGCGTGAAGCTGAAGCAGGTCTGGTGCCCGCCGGGGACGTTCACGATGGGGACACCGGGGGCTACGGATAACGAGGCCCCGGTGCAGGTGACGCTGAAGGGGTACTGGCTGGCCGCGACGGAGACCACGCAGGGGCAGTACACCGCTGTGATGGGGTCTTGGCCGTGGGTCGAGCATGGCGAAGCGGACTACTACAAAGCGGGTCCGAACTTCCCCGCGTCGTACATCACTCACACTGAAGCGGAAGCCTACTGTGCCAAGCTGACCGAAATCGAGCGGAAAGCCGGGCGGCTGCCGACTGGATGGAAGTACGCGCTGCCGACGGAATCGCAATGGGAATACGCCTGCCGCGCGGGAACGAAGACCGTGTACAGCTTCGGGAACGATGAGTCGCAGTTGGGCGAACATGCGTGGTTCAATCAGAACGCATACGACATCGGCGAGAAGTACGGGCATGCGGTGGGGACGAAGATGCCGAACCCGTGGGGGCTATCTGACATGTACGGGAATGTGTGGGAGTGGTGTCGAGACACGTATGACCCTCAATTGCCGGGGGGGGCTGACCCGTTGGCGGTCTCTTCGGATAGGGCCGCGTTCTGGGTCAATCGCGGCGGCAGCTGGCTCGACGCGTCCGTGTTCTGCCGGTCGGCGTACCGTGGCGGGCTCCTGCCGTCGAACCGCCTCAACTACCTGGGTTTTCGCCCCGCTGCAGTTCCGGTCGAGTCAGACTAGCAAGCGGAGGTCGGAGCGAGTGTCCGCCGATTGGCCCCGCTACTTGGACCCGTAGCTTGGCCCCCCCGGTCCGAGCGAGTTGCCATCGACGCCCGCAGAACGGAAAGAGTTCGTCCGGACCTGGGGGTCCAGACTCCGGAGCAGCACATGGCTAAGCAGGGCGACGAACTCCCCGTTATTCAGGCGTGTAATGAGAATGAGAACTCTGGATGTTTCTGAACGGATTCGCACTTCCTTCATCACGAACCTAGCGTGTACCATCAAGAGAACTGTTTGAACCCTCAGGAGTCAGCGAATCATGTCGGGATTGGAACTCAAGGAACAGTTGGCGACTCTGTCCATCGGAGACCGCGCGGAGTTGGCGCTGTATTTGATTGAATCACTCGATTCCGAGACGGACCTGGATGCTGAGCAGTTGTGGGAATTGGAACTCGATCTCCGAGCGGCTGAGATTCGCCAGGGTGTTGCAGCGGGCGAACCGGTGGAAACAGTCATGGATCGCTTGTGGCGGAAGCACTCGTGAAGCGACTGCGGATTCACGCGGACGCCGTGCTGGAATTCGATGCGGCGATCGCTTGGTACAACGAGCGGCAGGCGGGCTTGGGTTTGGCGCTGCATGCTGCGGTGCAGTCCATTCTCGACCGCATCGCCGCGAACCCGCACAGCGGCTTGTCATCGGATCGACACGAATACCGATTCTGGAAGACGCCGCGATTTCCGTATGCGGTGTATTGGTTGGAACAGGACGGAACCCTCTGGGTGATCGCCATTGCGCACACTCGGCAGATCCCCGACTACTGGAAGCACCGCACGCCCGGTGAATGAGTGTTGTGAAGTCATGGCAGGTCAGGCTGTGCCTGATCGATCAGGCACAGCCTGACCTACTTGAACTGCGAAGCCATAACGAGACGCGAGGAATGCAGCGTGGCGAGCCGATCTCGCAGCCCCGATCCGTTGGAAACGCCGCTAGGGCGGCGGGCGTGGCTGCGCCGGAATGGACTGGCCGTGGCCGGGTGGAACCTCCTCGGGCTGCCGAATCTGGCTCGCTCGGCTCCTTCGGACGTTCGAACTCCGCTGGGGTTCGGGCGGGCTAAGTCGGTCTTGGTCGTGTTCGCCAGTGGCGGGCAAAGTCAGATCGATACCTGGGATCCTAAGCCAGATGCTCCTCGCGAGATTCGGGGGGCCTTTGACTCGATCTCGACCGCCATACCCAGCGTGCGATTCTGCGAACATATGCCCCGCATCGCTCGTGTTGCAGACCAGCTGTGCGTGGTCCGCACGATGGCCCATGAAGATCTGGACCACGGGTCGTCGTTCCATCTGGCGATGACCGGGCGGTATCACCGCAAGCGATCCTCGAACGATTCCCCCGCAGCCACGGACGCCCCCAGCTGTGGGGCCATGCTACAGCGAGTGCAGCCGACCTCACGATTTTCGCAGACGGCGGTCCACTTGAACGGCCCGGCAGAGGTGCCGCTCGTCTTCGGTCCGGGGCAGTATGGCGGGTGGCTGGGCAAGGGCTTTGACCCGCTGACGATTGGGGACGTGAGCCGGGGGGATCTGGCGATCCCTTCGTTTGAGGCACGGCCCCAACTGCCCGTGTCCCGATTGCAAGCGAGGCAGACACTGCTGCGATCAATCGAGCAGTCGACTCCGCCGGGTACACGGGACACCCAGTGGGCGGAGAAGCAGACCCGCTACGACGACGCGTTCTCGATGCTCTCGCACGACACGACATCCCGCGCGTTCGATCTGTCGCAGGAGCCGACAGCGCTGCGAGACCGCTACGGTCGCCATCGATCAGGGCAAGCCTGCCTCCTCGGTCGGCGGCTGGTCGAAGCCGGTGTCCCGCTCGTGACGGTCTTCTGGAACCACAACAACCGAGGCCAGGACGACGACCCGAATAACACCGACACGTACGGATGGGACAACCACAACGACATCTTCGAAGGGCTGCAGAAGCATCTGTTGCCAAGGTTTGACCAGAGCTTTTCGGCGCTGATCGGGGACATGCACCAGCGTGGCCTGCTGTCCGAGACGCTGGTCATCTGCCTGGGAGAATTCGGACGTGCCCCGCTGGTGGCTGCCGAACGCAACTTCAAGGGGATCAGTCCCGGTCGCAAGCACTGGAGCAGCGTGTACTCGATCGCACTCGCCGGAGCGGGGGTGTCGCGGGGAGCCATCGTGGGCGATTCCGACTCGCGCGGAGCGTATCCGCTCACCACGCCGTTCGGCCCGTGGGATGTCACCGCGACGCTATTCTCTGCCCTCGGGATTGACCCCGCGACCCATTATCAGGACGCGCTCGGTCGACCGTATGCCCTCAGCGAAGGGAAGGTGATGGAGGCGATCTACGGGTCGTAGAAACGGACTCAACCATGAAAACCGTCTCACTCTCGGCGGGGGCCCCAAACACTCAACGCCGTGATTGGGCCACTCCCGCCAGAAGGGGACATCGAGCCAGCTCGGCGGCTCACGATTCCCGTCGATCAACCATCAACCCGCTTCTTCACGCATCATCCAGAATGTCCACAGCTGCGAACCGCTTCCCTTCCAGCATCTCCAGGCTGGCCCCGCCGCCGGTGCTGACGTGGGACACTTTGTCGGCGAAGCCGAGTTGTTGGACGGCTGCGGCGCTGTCGCCGCCGCCGATGATGCTGATGCTCTGGGAGTTCGCGATGGCCTCAGCCACGATCCGGGTGCCAGCGTCGAAGGGGGGCATTTCGAAGACCCCCATTGGGCCGTTCCAGACGACGGTCTTGGCGGTCGCGATGATGGCGGCGTACTGCTTAGCCGTCTCGGGACCGATGTCGAAGCCTTCGAAGTTGTCGGGAATCTCACCGGCCTTCACGACCAACTTGTTGCACGAGCCCTTGAAGTCGTCGCCGCAGTGGGTGTCGACGGGCAGCACGAGTTTGTCGCCGCCGGATTCGATCAGTTGGCGAGCGAGTTCGACCTTGTCCTTCTCGACGAGGCTCTTGCCGGTCTTGCCGCCCTTGGCCAGGGAGAACGTGTAGGCCATCGCTCCGCCGATCAGCACCTTGTCGCACACGTTGAGCAGGTTCTGGATCACGAGGATCTTGTCGGAGACCTTCTTACCGCCGATGATCGCCACGAACGGACGCTGCGGAGCGGAGATCGCATCGGCCAGGTACTTGATCTCCTTCTCGACCAAGGCTCCGCAGACGCACGGCTTGTCCCCCATCAGCAGCGGGGTGAAGAACATCGACACGTCCTTGCGATGGCAGGTGCCGTACGCTTCGTTGCAGTAGATGTCCGCGAACGAGGCCAGCTTGGCCGCGTAGAGTCGAACCGCGCGGCTGTTCTCGGGGAGTTCGGCCTCGGAACCCGGCTCGACCTTCTGGAACCGCACGTTTTCGAGGAGCAGCACCTCGCCGTTCTTGAGAGCTCCGACCTTGGCGGAGGCATCCGCCCCGACCGTGTCCTTCGCGAAGTGGACCGGCTTGCCGAGGATCTCGCTCAGCTTGGCCGCACAGGGAGCCAGCGTGAATTTCTCGTCCCCGGCCTTGCCCTTCGGTCGACCGAGGTGGCTCATCAGCACGAGTTGGCCGCCGCGATCGATGACGGAGCGGATCGACGGAAGGGCCTCCCGAATTCGCCGATCATCGGTAATCTTGCCGGAGTCATCCTGCGGGACATTGAAGTCGACCCGCATGAGAACCCGCTGGCCCGCCACATCCACCTGAGAAATCGTTCGCTTGGCCATGCCGTTTGCTGTCTGTCATCAAAACTGGTTGAATTGCCACACACACAGCACGAATCGTACGCCAGTGGAGAAGTTGTGCCAAGGAAGAGAGCGGGAGTTGTGTTGGGTGTCGGAACAGGTTGAGGCATTCACCATCCGCCTCTTGCGTCCCATACAGAAGATCATCCCAGGGTAGTGGTATCCATCTCAACGGCAACGTATCATCACTCTTCGATCCGTCCGTGATTCAGGACGGGACATGCGATTTCTCCGAACCAGGATCCGACCATGCGCTGCCCCCTCGGTTTCATACTTCTGGGAATGTGGTTTCTGAGTCCGATCTGCTTCGCTGCTGATTCTGTGGCTCCCCCCGTGAAGCTCATTCGCAGTGCCCAGTCGGGGGCGTGGTCCAGCGCAGCCACCTGGGAAGGCAAAGAGGTGCCCGGTCACGGAGTCCAGGTCCAAGTCCGACCCGGACACACCGTGACGTACGACGTACAGGCCCCCGAGACGCTCGTCATCCGGGCACTGTTCATCGCCGGGACTGTCTCGTTCGCGAACGACAAATCGACCCAACTCAACGTCGGCCTCATCAAGATCGAGGCGACCGACAGCACCGACGAAGAGGGGTTCGATTGTGACATGCACCTCGAAGAGGCCGATCCCCAGACACCCAAGGCGTCTCTGCGGGTCGGCACTCCGCTCCAGCCCATAGCTGCGAACGAAAAAGCCCTCATCCGGCTGACATATGTGCCCGGCATGGATAAGGAGTCGTGTCCGGCCATCGTCTGCTGCGGCGGACGGATGGACTTTCACGGGGCACCGCTCAATCGCACATGGGTCAAGCTCGGTGCGACCGCGACGAAGGGGGCCAAGGAAGTCACGCTGGCCGAACCAGTCACTGGCTGGAAGGTCGGCGACCAGATCATCGCCACCGCGACCGAGGCCGATCATGACAAAGAGCGGACCACCGAACCTCGTACGATCACCGCGATCGATGGCACCACTCTCCGCTTTGACGAACCGCTCACCGCAGACCATCTCGGTGACGGCGAGTTCCGTGGCGAGGTCGCCAACCTCAGCCGCAATGTGATCGTCGAGTCCGCTGATCCCAATGGCGAACGCGGCCACACGATGTACCACCGCTACTCGACCGGCTCCATCAGCTATGCCGAATTCCGGCACCTCGGCAAGCGGGGCGTGCTGGGACGCTACAGCCTGCACTTCCACCTCGTCGGCTCGACGATGCGCGGCAGCTCGGTCATCGGGGCCTCGATCTGGGACAGCCACAACCGCTGGCTGACGATTCACGGCACCAACCACCTCGTCGTCCGCGACTGCGTGGGATACAAGAGCCTCGGCCACGGCTACTTCATGGAGGACGGGACCGAGGTCTACAACGTCCTCGACCGCAACCTCGCGGTGGAAGCGAGGTCGACCAAGAAGCTGCCGAAGCAGGTGTTGCCGTTCGATCAGAATGAGGGAGCGGGGTTCTGGTGGGCGAACAGCCTCAACACGTTCACCCGCAATGTGGCGACGGCGAATGGCGCGTATGGCTTTCGGTATGAGGCGACACAGACCAGTGCCCTCAAGCTGGACATGGCCGTCTTGCAACCCGACGGGACGGAGCAGGTGGTCGACATTCGCACGCTGCCCTTCGTGCGGTTCGACGACAACGAGGTCCACAGCAGCCACGGCCTGTACGGCATCAACTTGGGCGAAGGGGTCAACGGTGTCGGCCCGGACACGAAGCATCCCTTCATCATCCGCAACACCAAAATCTGGAACACGCACTACGGACTGCGGCCGCAAGTACCGTCACTACTGGTCGAGAACCTGACGATCCAGACCGACTACGGCGTCTATCACCCGAACTTCGACAACCACGTCTACCGCAACGTCACGATTCGCGGGACACACACCGAACCGTTCAATCGCGGGCATGACGATCTCAGTCTGCAACACGGCGTCCTGACCGTGGATGGCTTGACGTTCGACAACTGCCGGTCGGGCGGGATGCCACTGATTCAGATCTCGGATGACAACGATACGGGTCGCGCGGTGACTCACCTCCGCCACGTCGAGACCGTGAACTGGAAAGACAACAGCAAAGAGAGAGCGATCGTTAACCTCGGCGGCGGCCCGCGGCCCCAGCCGCAGTTCGAGAAGGGCGTGCCGATCATTCTGCACGACTGGTACGGCCCCGGTCGCCATGCCCAGGTCGTCAGCATCAAGTCCCCCGAGTACAAGGCCCACCCCGCAGCCTACCGCTCCGAACCTCCGCTGACCGGGGACGAATCGCGCGTGACCGAAGTCGCCAATATCGACTTCCCGCAGCCCCTCGCCCCCATCGACGACCTGCCACCCGCGACAGTCATCACCCACATGACGCCCCGTGATGGGAAGCTGCTCGTGCAGGGAACCTGCTCTGATAACGGCTCCGTGAAGCAAGTCCTCGTGAATGGTCAGGTCGCCACAGCCACCGCCGACAACCTAGCGACCTGGGAGATCACTCTCGACCGCCAGGGCCTCACCGAGCTGACCGCCCACGCCGAGGACGCCGCCGGGAATGTGGAGCGACTGGTTCACACACGACCACTCAACGAGGTGATCACGCAGGCGGGGAAATGATCGCTTGGGCTCTAGAAACCCCTATCCCCAATGCGAATTCGCCCTGCATAGCATTCCCAGCTGAACCAGTATTCCGACTGTCCGGGAGTGCCTACAAGATGAAATTCTGGAAGGACAAGGGAAGCTGGAATGATTCGCTCATTCAGTTTTGTATCATTTCCTTGATGATACTCGGGGGGATTCTCGGCCGTTTCTTCTGGGGACCAAAGGGCGTTGCCCTCAGTCTGGCTGGCATTCCACTTGGCTTTTGTGTGGGACTTTTACTAGTCGCATTTCTCTGCACTTATGCGACAGAACCTGATGTTCCTGATGAGTACCAATCACAGGAATAACGTTATGTCTCCCCATCCGAGTACATGTTCCTAAATAGTGGGACAAAATGGACACTCCTTGCCGAACCCGACAGCCTTTCCGGAGTGTTCCAGACTCTCTCAGCTGCACACCGTGTTGATCGACTGCCGCAGAACCATGAGGGGGACACAGATCGCACAGATTGTCACAGGTTCGCAACCGGCTGCGGCGGCGACCTCATGTAATCGGTTGCGTTCCGCCCCTCGGAATCTGTGGTGATCTGTGAAATCTGTGTCCGAATCCTCGGCCTCGGACGAGTCGGGATGAGGTAGGCGAGCCACGGACCTCATGCCGTGGGCCGTGGCATTCGAGGCAGGCTGTCGGCTTCAGCGCGGAGTGTCACAAAATGGCTAGGAATACATGAGGGCAAGCTTGGGAAATACGTGACTGAGGTATCGGTGCCATGGATGAGTGGTTGGCACTGCAAGGTGGACGATTCCATTTTTCGGCACGAGTGCCATACTGCCTTGCTTCCTGTCCCTTCCCATCGAGTGTGTCCCCATGGAAGCCGGTATCGTCGGTCTCCCGAATGTTGGCAAGAGCAGCCTGTTCAACGCCGTGACCTGCTCCCAGAAGGCGATGGCCGCGAACTTTCCGTTCTGCACCATTGAGCCGAACGAGGGCATCGTGCCGGTGCCGGACAGCCGGCTCGATCGGATCGCCCACTATTTTAAGCCACTGAAGATCATCCCGGCCCAGATCAAGCTGGTCGACATCGCTGGAATCGTCAAGGGGGCCAGTGTCGGCGAAGGGTTGGGGAACAAGTTCCTGACCCATATTCGCGAGGTCGACGCCATCATCCAGGTGGTCCGCTGCTTCGACGATCCCGATGTGACCCACGTTTCGGGCAAGGTCGATCCGCTGTCGGACATCGAGATCATCGAAACCGAGCTGATGCTGGCTGATATGCAGGTGCTGGAGAACTCCATCTCCAAGGCCGCCCGAATCGCCAAAAACGGCGATAAAGAGGCCAAGCAACGCATCGAGGTCATGGAGAAGTGTCAGGTCCATATCAACCAGGGGAAGCCGCTGCGTACGCTCGAACTCGACCCGGTCGAGACGAAGCTGGTCGCCACTTACGGGCTGATGTCCGCCAAGCCGATCCTCTTTGCCGCGAACGTCGACGAGAACGATCCCCAGGGGGAAAGTGCCCGCGTCCAGCAAGTGCGCGACTATGCCCAGGCCCACCACTCCGGCGTGGTCGTCGTCTGTGCCAAGCTTGAGTCCGAGCTGGCCGAACTCGACGCAGCTGACCGGGCCGAGATGCTGTCGTCTCTCGGTCTGAAGGAGCCGTCCCTGGCGACCCTGGCCCGCGAGGCGTACCGCACCCTGGGCCTGCAAAGCTACTTCACCGCCGGTGAGAAGGAAGTCCGGGCCTGGACCATCCCCGTCGGGGCCACCGCTCCGCAAGCCGCCGGAGTGATCCACACCGACTTCGAACGCGGCTTCATCCGCTGCGAAACCTACTCGCTCGACGACCTGGAAACCCACAAGTCCGAGGCCGCCATCCGCGCTGCGGGTAAGCTCCGTGTTGAGGGGAAAGCCTATATCATGCGCGACGGGGATATTTGCCATTTCCTGTTCAATGTGTAGCGGATGCTCCGCTCCGAGGACTCCGCGTCGCAGCTAAACATCAGCCTCCGACAGGAGGCGATTTCTCGAATTGCGGAGTCACGCAGCGACCGGTACTCTGTGAATTGCGATTCATCGAACACGACGCGAGAACACCCATGACGACAGCCCAGATTACGCTGACGGATGAAGAAAGTCAGACGCTCCAGCAGCTCTGCCAGCTGAAGGGTGTCTCGCCCGAGGTTCTGCTCCACGAAGCAGTCGAGTCGTATCTGGGGCGGCACCAGTCGGGGCACCGCTTGCTGGCCTTGCGTCGGGGGTGCGGTCTGTGGGGTCAGCGCGACGACTTGCCAACGCTCGCTGAACTCCGCCGCGAGTGGGATCGCCCATAGTCGAGGACGATTGTCATGGCCGCTACGGACTCCTCCGTACTGATCGATACCGATGTGCTGGTCGACTATCTGCGAGGTCAGGTGAATGCTGTCGCCTATTTAGAGAGTGTGACGGAACGACTCATGATTTCCGCGATCACGGTGGCCGAACTCTACGCGGGTGTGCGGGAAGGCACTGAACGGCAAGCCCTGGACATGTTCTTGTCGGCATTTGAGGTGGTCGTGGTCGATCATGCCATTTCCCAACAGGGCGGTCTGTATCGCCGAGACCTCGGAAAGAGTCATGGTGTCGGTTTAGCGGACGCATTGATCGCGGCGACCGCAGAGGAACTGGGCGCGACACTCGTGACCTTGAATCGGAAACACTTTCCGATGTTGGTCAACGTGACTGTGCCCTACAATAAATCGGGGAAATCGAGTCCGTGAGATCCAACAGGGCGAAGCCGGAACAGTATTGAATGCGAGTCGCGGAGCGACATCGCCTACGCACAACGAGTCGCCCTCATTCGACGAAGGGTAGGCTCGCGAACCAAAGGGCGATCTCCCCCTCTGCCGCCGCTCAGGCCAGCAGCAGCAGTGCGACCAGAAACGTGACCGAGGCGATGCCCAGCATCCCCCGCCTCACGAATTGCGGGGAGTACGGGGCGAATACGGTTCGCAGCGTCTCTGTCATCCTTTTGCCAGCGATGTACAAGGTCACCCACCAGATCAGGGTTCCCACACCGGCGACTACCAGACCGGGCATCACATCCCAAATCCATGTGGCTTCGGATTGGTCAATCTCCTGGCGGAGGTGGGCGATATCCGCGTCGTAGTAGTCACCGGGGATCGCGCGTCCCTCGCCATCTAATAGTAGGACGTGTTTGGCAGCGTACTCCGCTTGTATTTTTTGTTCATTGTTAAGGGCAAGTCGTAGATTCGCATCGGCCACACGACTCTGCGTGGTCACGTAGGAATGCCGGAGAAGGAAAATTCCCGGCACCAAAGGCCACGTGATGATCGCAATCAGCAAGGGGACGTACATCATCAGCAGCGATGGGGACAGCAACCATTTCTGCACGGGGGACTGCCACTCATTCGGCTGTCGGGCAATTGCCGCCCGAGCGAGTACGAAGGCCCCCAGAATCGCGACCACCATGATCGCCAGACCTGCTCCCGAATTGCCCGCAAACAACGCCAGCATCAGTCCCGAAACCAATATCAGCAACGACAAAGACGGCAAGAGGTAGCCCTCGCGCCCTCCCGAGACTCGCCGGAGCATCTCGGCCGCGGACGGCGGCGTGGCGTCGGTGTTCTCTTTCGAAGGCCGGGCAAACCAAGGGCGATCGGGGTGGTCGATCCACTCTGCCGGAGCCCCCAGCGAGCGCAGCACTTGATCGAGGCGCGACTCGTCCACCGGACCATCCGCATCCGCCAGAGCGGTCTGGATGTGGTCGCGGATGTCCCGTTCGACATCGACCGGATCGGCTTTGCCATCATCGACCAGAACGCGACGCAACTCGGCAAAGTAGCTGTCCAGTCGCTGCTGGGCTCCCAAGGTCAGTTCGATCATGTTGCGTCTCCCCGGAGTTTGAGAACTCCCACATGAATGCGGTCCCACGCCTGGTTCATCTCGATCAGGCATTTCTTCCCCAACGGGGTCAGCCGGTAATACTTGCGGGCCGGGCCATCCGGCGACTCTTCGAGCGTCGCTTCGACCAGGCTCTGTGTCCGAAACCGGCTCAGGATCGGGTAAATCGTCCCTTCCCCGATCATCAGTCCGTCAATGTCTCGCAGCTGTTTCACAATGTCGTAGCCATATTGCCTTCCCGGAAGCAGCGCATTGAGAATGCACAGTTCCAGCAATCCTTTGCGGATCTGCACATTCCAATTGGAGAGCGGGCTGTCGTCCATAACCAGACTATATAGCATTGGCAGGTAGTCGTCAATGCGTTCTAGTGAAATGGAGTCTGTTTTGCGCGGATTGGCTCGACTCAGTCGCCCTGGTACTCATGAGCAGGAACTGGCGGTCACGACCTGACGGGCACCGTGTTTGTCACTTCTGGCCTGAAATCTCAGAATCGCTTCATCTCCGCTCGAACGCTGTCCGATCATTCCCGCGTCGGAAACGATGCAGTGAATTCAAGTTCCGTCCTCGGGCGTTACTTGACAGCACCGCCAGAATCCGATAACGAACGCAACATAAATCGTGCAAACGCTTCCGACGGGGAAGAGTTTGCGGACAGCGGGTGGGGGTCGAGCTCCCCTTCGGCTGTGGCACCCAACTCCAAGTTTCTGCTCAAGGTGAGAGCCCATGTTGACCCTGACCGATGACCTGATGACTGTTCCCCACAGCCCGACTTGGCTCGGACAGGCGGCCCTGACCGGAGTCACTTTGTTTGATGCCCTGATGCGGGATGACGAAGAAGAGGAGGCGGATGACGACGAAGCCGATGATGAGGAGGACGATGACTTCGACGACGACGAACTTGATGACGATGAACTCGACGACGATGATGACCTCGAAGAAGATGAAGAGCCTGCGGACGGCGACTTCTAGTCTTTCGACTTGAGACAATCAGACTGCGTGGCCGGTTCTCTCCGCCAGGAAGAGGATCGGCCATTCGTTTTTGGCGGATGGCCTGTAGCTGATGGCCAGAAGGGTTTCTCTCTGGCCATCAGCCATCGGCCACAAGCCAATCGCCCTCCCCGAGTCTCCCCATGCGTCCCGGACTCATCCCCGGCCTGACTGCCACGCTCCAGTGGGCCGCCACGCCCCAGAACTCCATTCACCTCGCCGCTGACCAGCCGCGCGGGGCGGTTGTGTTTTCGACTCCCGCGATGATCAACCTGATGGAGCATGCCGCTCGCGAACTCTTGCTTCCCTATCTGGAGCCCGGCGAAGAATCGGTCGGGGTCACCGTTCAGATCGAACACCTCGCTGCCACTCCCCTGGGAGCCACCGTCACCGCCGAGGCGCGAGTGACCGCCATCGACGGCAAGCTGATCGACTTCGAGGTCTCCGCCCGCGACGCCATCGACCCGATCGGACGCGGCACACATCGCCGGGCCATCATTGGTGTCGAGAAGTTTGCGGCTCGGTTGCAAGAGAAGGCCGCCAAGCTCCCCGAGTCCGCCATGCTCCCTGTCCACATGACTCCGCACACGGCTTCGCTACCCCCGCTGACTACTCTGCTCGTGTCGGTCGCTGGCCCCATCGCCACCGTCACCCTCAATCGTCCGCAGAAGCTCAACGCCGTCAACGTGCAGATGACCTCCGACTGGGAGCAGGTCAACAGCTGGCTCTCCGGGCATCGAGAGATCCGCGTCGTGATCGTGACCGGGGCGGGAGCGGCGTTCTGTGCGGGCGATGATGTCCCCGAGGTCGGCACGTTGTCGCTCGAAGCTGCTCGCGACCTGAGCCATCGCCAGGCCCGCATGTACCTCGCTTGGGAACGGCTGCCGCAGATCTTCATCGCCGCGCTGCAAGGCCCCGCTCTCGGTGGCGGATGCGTGGCGGCGTACTCGTGCGACTTCCGCATCGCCGCCCACGGAGCCCACCTCGGCATGCCCGAGATTAAGCTCGGCTGGCCCCCCGGTTACGGTCTCGCCCAGCTGACGGCCCTCGTCGGGAAGGCCCGGGCTCTCGATCTGTGCCTGACCGGGCGGCAGATCACCGCTTCACAGGGCTTGGCCTACGGACTCGTGCATGAGGTCGTACCCGCCAATCGAGTACTCCCCGCCGCGAAGGAACTCGCCGCCCAGCTGCTCGCGATGCCCGCCGAAGCGCTTCGAGAAACCAAACGCCTGATCCACGCCGACGAAGGAATAACGCCCAAGCAGGCGTACCTCGCCGACACCGCCGGGTATATCCGCTGCCTGGAACTGCCGGATGCTCAGGAAGGAATCGCGGCGTTTCGAGAGAAGCGGACGGCGACGTTTGCCCGGTAGTTGTACCGTCAAACGGTCGCCGCTTTTGATGTCTTTGCAGTCGCGATAGCGACGACAGCAGATAGCCGTGGGCGACAGCCCACGGAAGTAAGTTCCCCCGCCCGGAAAAGCCGCGAGAGCGGCGACAGATCCCTCCTTTCGCCGCTCTCGCGGCTCGCGCCAAATCATTCCTCCATCCGTGGGCTGTCGCCCACGGTTATCTGCTGCCACCTCTTCGCGGCTATGATGATCTCGTTCAAGAATCCGCACGATACGTATACATGACAGTCTTTGTGAACGTGTCGAATATTCGAAATTGCTTTCCGACCGTGCCTGCTGCCAGTTCGATCTTTTCGGAAGGGATATCATCGGTGAATGTGCTGCGTGGAACGTATGTCAAAATGTTGGGGCAGTGCCCTCCCACGACGAAATCACCTGAGTTGGGCAATGTGTAAACCAGCATGTCGGCGGAAGGCGTCCCAGGCACTGCCGGACCGTATGTGGTGAGAATGTGAATTGCCTGCTCAATTGGATCCTTATGGTCGTCGGTTAAGTAGACACAAGTCCCGTACGCGAACAACACAAACGATTTCACGGGGAAGTCGGCGAGAAGAACTTTCCAAATGGAAGTTCTTGACTCCTCGTCAAACTGAATTGGAGGTGGTGCCCATCGCGGACCAGACATCGCATCCTTGATCCGCATTCGATGGCGAAATTGAGTGAGGAAATGTTGTGTGACAACGCCTGCAATTCCAGCCGGAATCAGATAGACCCACTGATAGGGCCAATGCAAAATGAACGGCGGCCCCATGATCAAGAGGGCTACCAGCAGCGGAATCCCATCGTCGTGTTTCCCGGGTTCGATCACAGACAAGACCGATTCTGGTCTTAGATTCTTGAGTGACATGAACAGGCTCCTCGCCTTTGTTTGCGAAGTGTGATTATCCCCGAATCACATCTTTCTATTTCATCGCCCCAAACGCCGCGAAGCACGAGTTCTTGTGCAGAAGTTCCACCCGCGTGAAGCCCACGGACCTCAACAACTCCAGTTGGTAGGTCACCGGGCGAGGAGAGTCTTCCTTGTCGATGTAAGCAAAGACTTTTTCGCGGTATTCCGGTCCACAGAGACCGGTCAAGTACTCGCCGTATCGGTCCCACATCATCCGGTAGACGGCATCGGTCTCGTGCGAGACCAGATCGGAGATCCACACGCTGCCACCAGGGGCGGTCATGCGGTAGAGCTTCTCAAACGCGGCCCGCCAATCGGCGTCGTCCCGCATATGATGCAGTACAGCTGCGGCCAGGATGACATCGTAGTTGCCGTCGGCCAGCTCGGCCTCGCGAAAGTCGGCATGCAAAGTCCGAATCTCTGCGGTGTTGACCGCTGACAGACGCTCCTTCGCCCGCACCAGCATCGGCTCGCTCAAGTCGAGCAGGTCAGCTGCGAAGTCGTACCCGCAAACCTCGCGCAGCTTCAGCGTGTTGTTCCCCGCCCCGCAGCCGATGTCGAGCACATGCCGAATCACTGGTGTCGACGAAATCGCCGCCCGCGTGATCAGTTCCATGGCCAGCGGAGCATCAATCGTCGCCGATTGCCCGCTGGCGAGATTGGAGAACCGCTTGACATCGGCATCGAAACGGGTGCGGATTTCGTCCGTGGTCGATTTGGCATGCAGAGGCGTGTTCATGGGGGAAGTGTAACACGACCGATGCTCGTCAGGCTGGCTCAAGCAGGGTGAGAAGCGACGACACCGGTTCCGGACATCATCCAACAACGCGGTGCAGTTGCGAAAACGTCCTCCCCCAGCGTAATCTCACGCCATGTCTCGGAGGGATCGCGAGCCTGGGTCGGGTTCGGTTCTCCGGTCACCTTTGCACAGGGAGTTTGGCATGCGCGCACGTCGTTTGTCGTTTCTAGTCGCCATGGTCGCTTTGATCGGCCTCGGCATTGGTTGGGGTTATGGACAGGGGCAGACTCGCAAGCCCGCCGCCGCCGTCGTGGCGGTCGCCACCGAGTCACTGCTCCCCGAGGACAGCGTCCTGCTCGTGCGTGTCGACGGCTCGCTGCTGCACGAAGACGCCTTTAAGAAGACAGCTGCGTACGATGCCCTCTATAAGAGTGGCTTGGTCGGAGCCTTTGAGAAGACCTTCAACCGGGCCAAGGGGATGGCTGGCCCGGTGCCCGTCAAGCCGTATCTGGATGCCTTGAAGCTCATCACCGAGAAGGGGCTCTCCATCGCTGTCACTCCCGGAATGGGGGACGAGGGTCCTAAGCCGTGGGGCGTGGTTGTCCTGCATGAGGGGGCCTCGCTCGGCAAAGTGCTGGAGAGCATCGTCCAGCTGGGTGGCAACGGGCAGCTCAAGGCGGAGAAGGCCATGATCGGCAAGCGGTCGGTCATGCGGATGGATATTCCGGACTCACCCGGCGTCGAAGTCGGCTGGTGGGCGGAAGGGAAGCACCTCGTCGTGGCGGTCGGGATCAATGGCATCGCCCAAGCGATCGAAGTGGCGGACGGAAAGACTCCCAATGTCACCGCCAACCCGCTGTGGACCAAATACAGTCAGTCGACCGAGAGCGAGATGACCTCGTTTGCGTGGTTGAACGTCGTTCCCTTGCGAGTGATTTTCGGTGGTATGCCGGTGCCGACGCAGAATGAAGAGAAGCCCACGACTGTTCAGGAACTGCTGATTGTCCTCGGGCTGGATAACCTGAACTCGATCGGGATGCAGGCGGGGATCAAGGACCGCTCGCTGACCTCGCTGACCTCTATTGATGCTCCCGGTGAGCGACGCGGATTGCTGTCGCTGCTCGATCAGGAGCCGATGACGCTCAAGGATCTGCCGCCGCTGCCACAGCAGCTGAGTTCGTTCATGGCCTACAGCTTTGACAGTGCCAAGGCGGTCCAGACCCTGTACGACACCGCGATCGATCTGGAGGCGGTCATGTCGCCCGACACGGCGAGCGTCGAATCCGCGCGGGCGATGGCCAAGGATCAGCTCGGTCTGGATGTCATCGACGATTTGCTGACCGGATTGGGGAATGTGACCTGCGTCTACAACGACGAGGCCCAGACCGGATTTGGCATCGCTCCTGCCTTGCTGGTCGAAGTGAAGGACGCTGAGAAGCTGAACACGGCGCTGGAGCGATTGCTGGTGGAGATGCTGCCCCAAGTCTCGCGGGGGCAGGCCAAGGGAGTCGTCAAAGAGAAGGACGGCACGAAGACCTACATCGTCGAAATTCCACAAGGCGGAATGTCTCCCGCGATCTCGGTCAGTGACCAATGGATGTGCGTTTCGATCACGCCGCAGCCCGTGATGGCGTTCAATCTGCGCGTGCAGGGGGAACTGCCGACTTGGGATGTGGCGACTTTGCCGAAGGAGGCCTCTGCGGCGATTCCCGAGTCGTTCACGGGGCTGACGATCGTCGATCCGCGTTCGACCTACCGCATGATTGTGGGGCTGGCTCCGATCGCTGCCGGGGTGGGCCAGGCCGCCATGACTCAGCAGTCGATGCGTTTCCAGCAGGAAGGTCCGCCTGCCCCGATGATCTTCCAGATGAGCGACCTGCCTCCGGCGGAGCTGGTGACGAAGTGGCTCTATCCGAACGTAGCGTACTCGGTCGTCGATGAGAACGGCCTGACGACCCGGACGAACAGCTCAGTTCCCGGCCTGCCGATTCCCGGTGGAGATGGGGGAGCAGCCAGTATCGCCATCCCGGCAGTCCTCGTGGCCTTGCTGCTGCCTGCGGTGCAACAGGCTCGTGAAGCGGCCCGGCGTTCGCAGTCGAAGAACAACATGAAGCAGATCGGGCTGGCGATGCACAACTACGCCGACACGTTCAACCACTTCCCGACGGGAACAGTCGAGAATGATGACCTGGATGTCGAGGAACGTCTCAGCTGGATGGTGAGCATCCTGCCCTTCATGGACCAGGCTCCGCTCTACAACCAGATCGATATGAAGGAGGGGCACGAATCGGCCACGAACGCGCCACTGCTGTCGATTGCCATCCCGACGTATCTGAATCCTGCCCTGTCACCGGAACCGGGAGCCACCCACTACGTCGGCATTGGTGGCATCACCGAAGAAGGCCCGACCGCCGAACTCCCTAGCAAGATTGCTGGGGTCTTCGGGTACAACCGCAAGACGCGGTTTGCGGACATCCATGACGGCACCTCCAACACCGTGATGGTCGCTGAGTCGACCGGCTTTACCGGACCGTGGGGACAGGGAGGGGCCTCCACCATTCGGCCCTTCACCCAGCAGCCGTACATCAACGGTCCGGACGGCATCGGCGGTCCGTATCGCGGGGGCTGTCATATGTTGCTGAGCGATGGATCGGTGCGGTTTGTCTCCGAGAACATCGACGGGAGGACTCTGGAATCGCTGTCCACGATCCAGGGCGGCGAAGCCTTTGGAGACTTTTGATCCGCGCTGCCTCACTTTGCGTCTGTGAGGTTGAGCCTCGATGCAGTCAACATCTGGCGGCCCCCAACCCCGTGGTTCGGGGGCCGCCGCTGTTTCGTGGGATAGGCTTCCAGCCTGTCATGGTTCGCCAACAGACGACAGGCTGGAAGCCTATCCCACGCCATCCAATTCCAGAGCCCCCCCCCGATGCCGGATGAGCCTGACGAACCCGAGACCGAAGAGACCTACCGCTTGGTCGAGGAGGCCGAGGAGGAGCCCGCAGATGCCCCTCTCCAGGGCCAGCGCGACCGCGCGGGCCGGACCACCGATCAAGGCCAGGCCCGCGTCTTCCCCTGCGAATCGTGCGGGGCCGATCTCGAATTCCATATCGGCCAGCAACAGCTCAAGTGCCCCTACTGCGGATTTCAGAAAGAGATCGAACTCCGCGAAGATGCCGCCATCGTCGAGCAGGATTACCACGCAGCCCTCTCGCGGCTAGAGACTCAGCACGAGCAAGGCCGCCACGACGAAGCGGGCAACCAGGAACTCCACTGCGAGTCCTGCGGCGGGACCGTCATGTTTGAGGGCACCCTCACCAGCACCAGTTGTCCGTGGTGCGACGCCGCCATTCAACGCGAGAACATCCACACCGCGACACACCGCATCCCGGTCGATGCGGTGATGCCGTTCCTGATCGAGAAGGACCGCGCTCAACTGGTCCTCAAAGAGTGGATCAACTCCCGCTGGTTCGCCCCCACCGAGTTCCGGCGGCGCGGAATCGACGGCAAGTTCGACGGGTTCTACCTGCCGTTCTGGACGTACGACTCACTGACATTCAATGCCTACTCCGGCGAACGCGGCGAGGACTACACCGTCACCGTCGGGTCGGGCAAGAACCGCCGCACCGAGACCCGCACCCGCTGGTATCCGGCCTCGGGACGGTTCCAAAGGTTCTTCGATGACGTGCTGATCTGTGCGTGCGACGGGTTGCCGCTGGGGCTGGTCGACAAACTCGAACCGTGGCCCATGGAGCGGCTCTCCCCGTTCACACAACAGCTGCTGGCCGGGCTGTTCGCGCGGACCTATGACGTGACGCTCGACACCGGGTTCGACGAGGCCCGCGAACGCATGAAGGTGGCCATCGAGAGCGAAACCCGGCGGCGGATCGGCGGGGACCGTCAACGGGTCCACTCGCTCAAGACCCGTCACGATGCCATCACGTTCAAGCACTTGCTGCTGCCGGTGTGGATGCTGGCCTACCGCTTCCACGACAAGACCTACCGCGTCTTCATCAACGCCGCCACCGGCGAGGTCCAAGGCGAGCGCCCCTACAGCTGGGTCAAGCTCACGCTGCTGGTGTTAGCGATTGCAGCCGCGATCGCCGCGGGCTTCGCCATCAAAGCCGCCAGTGATGGCAATGTGGGGCACGTTTCCGATGTGCCCGCGCAGATGGCTTCGACGCCCTCCCTCATTCACAAATAGTTCCTGGCAGAGCATCTCATGCCCAGCAAACCCGATACCTGCCCCAAATGCCAAGGCCCGATGCAGGCGGGATTCATCCTCGAATTGATGCACGGCGGCGGCCATGCAGTCTCCCGCTGGATCGCGGGCTCCCCGGAGCCTTCATTCTGGATGGGCACCAAGATCGACGGCAAAGAACAGCATTCGATTCAGAGCTACCGCTGCACCCGCTGCGGCTACCTGGAGTCGTATGCGACCGGGGAGTGACGCCATCCATGTGAACTTGACTCTCTCATGTCCGGCCGCGAAAGTGCCTTGTTGTTCTACGGTGATCGAGCAGTCAAATCACTGTGGAACGAACGATGTCGCACTTGCGGCTCAACCCACTGGTGACGAAGACCGTCGCAATCACCAACTCGATTGGCCACTGCCCCATGATCAAGCGGTACAACAACGTGAGTCTCTTGTGCTTCATACCCGGCATGATCGCACAGGTGGCGGGACTGATCATGATGGATAATGCACAGGCACCAGCACCGAATCGCCTCCTCGCTCTCGGGTTGTTGATTGGCGGAACAGTGCTTTCGATTACTGGTGTCGCCTACTATGCCAAAGCGAAAGGCAAAAGTGCGATGTGGGGCTTGGCGGGATTTCTCGGGTTGCCGGGCTTGCTTCTGCTGGCTTCGTTCAAAGATCGATCTGGGGATCCCTGGAACACTTGAGGACCGACGCAGAACTAGGCGGTTAACCACCAAGAAAACGGGCACGTAGGAAACGTGCCCCACGGGCGTGGCGTGGAGCGACTCACTTCCGTCGAGGTCACCCCACCGCAGTCAGTTCGTTGCGGAACGACCACTCTGGCCCCGGCAGCGACAACGTCACCACCTCCCCCGCTAAGGTCGACTTCGACGACCCTCATCCTGCGCAGTCCCCACCGTCCCCGCACTTTCGCCGCTGAGTGCAGAGAGTCCGCGGACCAGCGGACCACTCACCAGCTGCCGCAAGAATGCCATGTTGAAACTCATCATGCCACGGTATTGAAAAAACAGGTAACGAGGCGTCCCCGCCCCTACGCAAACGCACCGGTGATCGTCTGCCCGTGATCGAGCACGGGATGCGGACGACCTTGCTGATCGGGCAGTCGGGTCTCCAGGGGAATGCCGAGAGCCTCGTACACCGTGGCTGCAATATCCGCTGGGCCCCACGGGACGGTCGTGGGCCAGGCGGCTTGCGCGTCGCTGGCTCCGATGACATGCCCAGCCTGCGTCCCGCCTCCCGCGAAGAAGATCGAACCGCACATGCCCCAGTGATCCCGACCACCGAGTGAATTGATTTTCGGCGTGCGCCCAAATTCGGTCACGAATACCACCAACGTCCGCTCCAACATGCCGCGTTCTTTCAGGTCGCGCACGAGCGCCGCACACGCTCGGTCGGTCCCGGCCAGGTGATACCCCCGCTGGCACATTTCCGAGATATGAGGCATGTCCTGGCCGACCGCATTGTGGTTGTCCCACAGGTTTCCATAGTCGGGGTCGTAGCCGTAGTCGACCATTACAAACCGGGCACCCGACTCGACCAGCCGCCGGGCCATCAGGCATCGTCGACCGATCTTCGTTTCTCCGTAGTCTGCAATCCGCTCGGGCGTTTCCAGCGACAGGTCGAACGCCGAGCGCACTTTCGGCGAGGTCAGCAGATGGGCCGCCCCTTCGAACTGCCTCGACAGTGCGGTCGTCCGGTTCACTCGCTCCAACTGCTTCTCCGCTGCGTCCAGCTGTTGATGCAGTCCGATGCGCGAGTGCAAGCGATCGATCGAGAGACCGCCGACCGGTTGCAACTCGCGCGGGGAGAGATCCTCCTTGGCCAGTGGGCTGGGGTTGGGTTGCTTCTGCCCCACGGTGAAGTCGGGCTGTTCCGGAATCCCTCCCAGGCAGAACGGTGCATACCCATTGCCGAGCCACCCACCCACAAACAGGTTGTACGGCGGCGGTCCCGGCCGCGTGATCCCCGGCACCGCGATGTACCCCGGCAACCCATGGCGCGGGCCATTCATATACGACACGACCGAGCCGATGTTCGGCTCGGAGTAGAGCTGGGCCATCGTGACCTTATGGCCGGAGAGCGTGTACGCTTGGCTCATCAAGTGGTCGTTGCTATCGTGCGAGAAACTCCGCACCACACACAGCTGGTCGGCGATCTGAGCCAGTTGGGGCATGACCTCGCCGAACTGGACACCGGGGAGGGTGGTCGAGATGGCCCCCAGCGTGCCACGAATTTCTTCCGGGGCGTGCGGCTTGGGATCGAAGGAGTCGATATGAGTGACTCCCCCGCCCATCCACAGGAAGATCACCGAATCGGCCCGAGGCTTTTCGGTGGGGCGGGCCTCATCGGCTCGACTCCATCCCGAGGGCAACACGGAAGCGGCGACGCTCAACGCCCCGACGCGCAGCACATCCCGCCGCGACAGCAAACGAGAACACGGCAAGAACGACGGGCACGAAGTCGGACGAAACATCAGCGTGCCTCACGAGAGGGGACGAATCAACACCCGCTGATTATTGTAATCGGCCCGGTCACATGGCAAGAGCGAGTGTGTTGGAGGTGACTTCGAGAGCGTCTTTCCCAGACTTTAAGCAGGAAGGAACGTAGGCGATGTCGCTCCGCGACTCGCATTCTGTTCGCCAAGGCACTCAATCTCGCACGGTCCGAAAGGGCATTCCGCGGGAGGCATCTCAGTCGCGGAGCGGCATGAGCTACGGGCGATTCGCCGA
>JAYSUV010000077.1:0-6173 GCA_043718945.1 Planctomycetota bacterium | reverse complement strand
AAACTCACCGCGACATCCTTCACGCGGCCCCCCCCCATATAGCCGACCCACCCGCCGCTTGGACAGTGCAGGCTGCGGTTTTTGATGCGTACCGCCTGTTGTAACTAGGCACAATGCGGTAGCACTCCTTTGCACCCGGATGACATTCCTGAAGTTTCGGATTCTTGTCGAGTTCCCACCCCTTCTGCTTAGCCTTGGCAATAGTGCAAGGGCACGCAGGTAATGAATCCGTCCAGTCCTTGTTCGTACGAAGATCTTCCAGCGCTATCCACGCCTGACACGCAAGTGCTGCTCCTGCTGGACCCAGCTTTTTTAAGTTCTCAATGGCTCGTTCAATTGCGTCAGATGTTGGGTCTTTACCGCTGGGGTCGAGTTGTTGCCGTACATGCCATGTCGTGTGTGAATTCGCTCCGTCCAGGTATACAATCGGAACTTGGCTTCGGAATAGGCCGCTGCGGGCTTCATGCATCCGGGCACTGAATACGTAGTTCAACACCGTCCTAAGCCATTGTCCGTATGCCGACGCAGAGAGTACAACGCTCCCCTCCGTCCCCCCCGAGGTCGGCGAGTTGCCGACGTAGCGGAACAGGTTGGCATCCCCGCCCGCGAACCCGATGGGGTCGAGGCTGATCCACCTCGCGATCGTCGGCAGGTAGTGCCTCGCGCGGATGTACTGGGTGGCGAGGGCGGCGTCCCAGTAGTAGCCGACCATCCCGCCCCACAGGAACGGCGTGAGCAGCGTCGGAGTGCCGAGCAGCGTGCCGAAGGCGGTGTAGTTGTACCGCTCCAGTACCGCCTCGCTCTCGTCGGTCAGTGCCCGCGTCGAACCCAGGGCGTCGAAGTGGTACGTCGTGGTCGCCCCGGCCTTGCGGTGGCTGATCAGACTCCCGTACGTCGACGGTTCTGTCGTGAACGCCGCTTGCGTCGTGCCAGCTGCATCGGTCTCCGCCAAATAATTCTGGTCGTCCCACACGAACAGCTTCGTTCCCGTTGGCTCCTCCCGCTTCAGCCGCAGACCATCCGCATCGTACGCCATCGAGGT
Source organism: Planctomycetota bacterium (assembly GCA_043718945.1). GTDB lineage: Bacteria > Planctomycetota > Planctomycetia > Planctomycetales > Planctomycetaceae > TH-plancto1. The sequence continues at coordinate 5,131 of JAYSUV010000077.1, read as the reverse complement.
CACGCCGCCGCTCGGCTGGATGGTTTTGATCAGCCGATTCTCATAGTCCCAGATCTGCGTCGTGCGGTCGCCATTCGGCTTCTGCACTACCGTCTGGTTCCCGTTCCCGTCATAGACATACGACGTGATCCCGGCATTGTCCTCCGAGGTCACCAACTGGTTCGCCGCGTCGTACACCAGCGTGGTGCGTGCCCCGTCCTCGATCTTCAGCGTGCGGTTCCCCACGCTGTCATACGTGAACGTGTGCCGATGTGGATTCGTCCCGGTCCGCCACTCCGAGGTCACCTGGCTGATCCGGTCATACGTCCACGTCACTCGCGACCCGTCCGCCTCCAGCACGCTGGTCCGCCGTCCGTTGCCATCGTACTCATACTCGAACTTCGACACCGTGCTGTCGTCGCTCTTCAGCGTATGCACCTGCTGCACCCGCGACCCCAAGTCATACACATACGAGGTCCGCGTCCCATTCGCCAGCTGCACACTCGTCCGCCGACCGTTCAGATCATACGCATAGGTGGTCCGCTCCCCCAACGGGTTGATCACCCCGTCAACCGCCGCATCACGTCATACGTGTAAGTGTGCAGACCCCCATCCGCATCGGTCATCCCGATCTTGTTCCGCACCGAGTCGTAACGGTACTGCACACGCTTCGTGATCATGAGCTTCGGCTCCAGTGTGTCATTCTGGGAACGGGGCAGCGGGATGTAAAGGGGAGTTCCACGAATTTGGGGAGATCGTTCACGCACGGCATGATCTCAGAGAACTGCAAGATGCCGCCGCGATCAGGATACTCGCATGCCAACACACACCAGCAAGACTCAACGCAGGCTATTTGGTGCGCCGCTGCCACCACTATTTAGTCGGCTTCTGATCCCCCTTGAACAAACTCATCCAAGTCGCTGGAAGATCAGCACGCTCCCATCGCCATATCTGTCCGCCATTGGTTGCCACGAGAAATCCACCGCCCAATTCTGTGTCAATTGCCCATGATTTTGGGTCCGAACCGCTATCCGGATCTATGGCCAGAGGCAACCAGTCTTCCTTCCCGCACTCAGTCTCACCTTCTTCAATGATGTGTAGACCCGCATTCGTATTATACCAGAAGCCGCACCCCACGATCAAAGTCTTCGTGTCACCGACATAACGCACGAATGTCGTTTCTCGCTCAGAGAGTACGACTGTCGATATCAGTTCGTTCTTCTTCATGTCCATTCTGAGGATGAAAATATTCCCTCCCTTTGTGAATGGGTTCACTGCAACCGCTAACTCAGAGCCATCTGAGGAAAAATCACAAGACACGACCATCAATCGAGGATTCTTCTTTTCAAATCTCTCATCGCATATTCTGGTTAATCTGTCCGCGATCTTTTTTCCCAGTGGGGTGGGAAGTTCCGATTTCTTGCTCAACGACCACAGATGAACTTCCAGGTCATGTCCGCGAAGCACGTATGCCAGCTGATCAAGACCCGGCCGATCAGCTACATCCCAGACATAGTAAATGTCACCGCCCAGTGGAAGCACCTCCCCGCGACTGACATCGCAACGGTAAACGCGATTCCTCGCCCCAACGAAGACGGCATCGCCGGTCGCAGAAAAACGCACTGGGCACATGTACGGTGATGATTCCGGAAGCTCCATTTTTACCACAAGCCGACCAGACGTGGCGTCACATACCGCGAGTAATGCATGTTCCATCTCGTCAGGTGAGGTGTAGTGGCAGAGGATGGCGACCTGTGCCCCGTTCGGTGAAAATGACGGACGATAGAAGCTCGTATCATGTCCAGTATCCGGCAGCAAAAGTCGTCGTCTCTGATGTGCGCCCGTTGCTGACAGAGTTTCCACGAATACGACAGGATCATTTCTGTCGATAGCAGCGACGAAACGTCCGTCCGGTGACAGAGCAGCACGGCTGCCGTAGTCGACTAGCAGTCGCGGTGTCTTCGTGGTGACGAGTTTGTCCTCTGCGGAAATCGTGCATAACACGCTTCCAGCGAGTATTAGGAATCCGATCAACTTCACCGGAAACTCAACCAGTCGATTGTCTGCCATGAGTTAGACACCCCAGAGAAACGCAGAATCCTTAGCCTCGCAGTCGGGCTTAGATGGTTCAGGTACTTTATGAGGATGTGGTTCCCCCAAGTATCTTCCTAACCACCCGAACGAAGTGGAGAGTCCGCAATCTTCGAGTACGCAGCTAGCATCGCTGTAGGATACTAATGTGTCCACTTGAATGGAAAACCCGGTCAGGTCATCTGGGTGTTTATGCCAGGCATTCGGATACATCCCGAGTGTCGACTTGCTTGGCCCACAACTGCCAGCACAATGACACACCCCCTTGCACTCGACTTTACACTCCCATGTGATTTCGGCGACCCAGCAACCATTCACCTTTCGTCGGGTCTGCGATGGCGCTGAGCAGTTTCGATCCAGTATGTTTCCAAATCGAAATGGCCACAAATAGCCACTACCCATTTCTTTATTGGCTGGTTCACCGCAACCAGACTTTAGTTGGGGCGGATAGTTGTCGAGGTTGGTCTTATGCCAAGGTGGTGTCGCGTGCGATTCCTTCCAGCGAAAGCGTAGAGTGGCGCCATCACAACATTTACCTGGAGTTGCAATTAGCTCGGCGCGAACACCATAAATTCCTTCGTAGTTGTTGAATGGCCCTTTGAGACTGCAGTACTCGCTCTTACACATTGGCCCATTCCCGGATGGGTCGAGAGTGACAAGGCCAAGAGGGAATGAAACCGAATCTAATGAATACTTATTGAATCGGATATTAAATGAAGTCGACCCCGAGGTCGGCGAGTTGCCGACGTATCGGTACAGATTGGCATCGCCGCCCGCGAAGCCGATGGGGTCGAGGCTGATCCACCTCGCGATCGTCGGCAGGTAATGTCTCGCGCGGATGTACTGGGTAGCGAGGGCGGCGTCCCAGTAGTAGCCGACCATGCCGCCCCACAGGAACGGCGTGAGCAAGGTCGGGCTGCCGAGCAGGGTGCCGAAGGCAGAGTAGTTGTAGCTCTCCAGCACCGTCTCGCTGGCATCGGTCAGTGCCCGAGTCGAGCCCAGGGCGTCGAAGTGGTACGTCGTGCTGGCCCCACTCTTGCGGTGGCTGATCAGGCTGCCATAGGTGGATGTTTCTGTCGTGAACGCCGTCTCAGTGGCCCCAGCGGCATCGGTCTCGGCCAAGTAATTCTGGTCGTCCCACACGAACAGCTTCGTCCCCGTCGGCTCTTCCAGCTTCAGCCGCAGACCGTCCGCATCATACGCCATTGAGGTCACGCCGCCGCTCGGCTGGATTGTCTTCACCAGCCGGTTCTCGTAGTCCCAGACCTGCGTCGTGCGGTCCCCATTCGGATTCTGCACCACCGTCTGGTTCCCGTTCCCGTCATAGGTAAACGTGGTGGTCCCGGTATTGTCCTCCGAGGTCAATAGCTGGTTACAAGCGTCGTAGACCAGCGTCGTCCGCTGGCCGTCCTCGATCTTCAGCGTGCGGTTCCCCACGCTGTCATACGTGAATGTGTGCCGGTAGGGATTCGTCCCCGTCCGCCACTCCGAGGTCACCTGGCTGATCCGGTCATACGTCCACGTCACCCGCGACCCGTCCGCCTCCAACACACTGGTCCGCCGACCGTTGTCGTCGTACTCATACTCGAACTTCGAGACTGTGCTGTCGTCACTCTTCAGCGTCTGCACCTGCTGCACCCGCGACCCCAAGTCATACACGTACGAGGTCCGCGTCCCGTTCGCCAGCTGCACACTCGTCCGCCGACCGTTCAAATCGTACGCATAGGTCGTCCGCTCCCCCAACGGATTGATCACCCCCGTCAGCCGCCGCATCACGTCATACGTGTACGTGTGCAGACCCCCATCCGCATCGGTCATCCCGATCTTGTTCCGCACCGAGTCGTAACGGTACTGAATCCGTTTGGTGATGGGCATGAGGTGATCTCCTGATGCATCGACTTAATTACTAGGCAACGCAGCGATTCTCAACTTCCCATGTCATGGAGTAAAGATGAAAGTGGGGGTTCGGTTAGAAGATTTCACAGATTTCCAGAGTTGAGGATCATCCTCTCAGACTTTCGCGGGAAGAAATTGAGATTCAATCTCTCGTCATACCTTACGCTCGTACTTGTGGCCGGTCGGACGCCGCCGTAACATGAGCCCCTTCCCGGATCGGATTCCTGCCCAGCGCTGGAACCCCGATCCGTCTTCGTTTCGCTCGCTCAGCAAGGTTCGGCTGCTATGCCGCGTCTGTTTGTCAATCAGTTGGCCGATGGCTCCCCCGTCGACGAGGTGTTCCTCCTCGCCGATCGCCAGCTTCGCGCCAATCGCCACGCGGAGACGTATCTCCTCGCCCAGCTGCGGGATAAAACCGGCCAGGTCAGTGGACTGCTCTGGAATGTCACCGAAAGCTCCATCGCCCAACTTCAGGTCGGCGACTATGTGAAGGTGAAGGGCAAGATCCAGCTGTTCCAGGGCAACCTGCAGCTGATCATGAACCGCATCGATAAGGTGGCTGCCGAGGGGCTGAATCAGGCCGATTTCGTGCAGGAGACCTCGGTCAACTCGACGCGGCTGCTGACCCGGCTCAAGGAGATTCTGCTGAGCATCGACGATGCCCCGCTGCGAACGTTGATGGAGTGCTTCCTCGACGACGAGGAGTTCATGGCTCGGCTGGCCCAGGCTCCGGCGGGGATTCGGTTGCACCATGCGTATGCGGGCGGGCTGCTGGAACACATTGTGAATCTGTTGGAAACGATCACGCGGATTGCCGATTTGTACCCCAAGGTCGACTCGCGACTGCTGCTGGCGGGGGCGTTCCTGCACGACATTGGCAAGGTGCGGGAACTGGAGTTCGACGCCGTCTTCGGCTACACCGATGAGGGCCAGCTGATCGGCCACCTCGTCCAAGGGGTCGAAATGGTGAATGAGCATATCCCGGAGGCCGAGCGGCGAATGGGCAGCCCGTTCCCGAAGGAGACGCTGCTGCGGGTCAAGCACATGCTGCTGAGCCATCACGGGACGTACGAATTCGGGAGCCCGAAGCTGCCGATGACGCCTGAAGCGATTGCGCTGCATCATCTGGATAACCTGGATGCCAAGGTCAACGAATATACCACGT
>JAYSUV010000760.1:0-2606 GCA_043718945.1 Planctomycetota bacterium | reverse complement strand
ACGACTTCCGGGTGACGAATCTCATACGACTCGCCACCAGAGAGATGAATCGCGAACGGCTCAAACGGACGACGCAGAAGCATTTCGCGAATGAGTTCTGGGTTCATGGCGTGACCTTCGAAAGGAACCAAGTGACAGCAATGAAGTATATCACCGGATCGGACACCCTGCACAACTGGCGGGATGAGGTGTTGTCAGGCAAGCCGCCGACATTCTATCCCATCGGCGACGGCGAACTGTCACGCATCGAAATCGGGCCGGGGCTGGTGACGTTGTTCGGGGGAGCGCCCGGAGCGGGCAAGACAGCCTTCACGATGCAAGCGGTGGTCGATGCCTTGCGACTGACGCCGACGCTGCGGGCCGTAGTCTGCAATATCGAGATGCCGCCGGGCGTGTTGCTCGACCGGCAGTTGGCTCGGTTGTCGGGGATCGATCTGACGACGATTCGCTATCGCCGACTGAGGGAGGAACATGCCGAGCGTATCGACGCGGGGCTGAACACGCTCGACGAACTGGCGGACCGGCTGGCGTTCGTGCGTCCGCCGTTCGACCTGTCCAATGTGGCGGCTGTGGCGGATGAGTTTTTCTTGGAAGATGCCGGGCTGATCGTCCTGGACTACATCCAACGGATTCAACCGCCGGGCGAGCATGGCGACAAGCGCGGCTCAGTCGATGCCACGATGAGTCATCTGCGGGCGTTCGCCGATGCGGGCGTGGCGGTTGTCGTCCTGTCGGCTGTGGGGCGCACGAAGGACAAGGGGGCCGGTCGAGCTACTCGGGGGAGGGGCTGAACCTGGCATCGTTCCGGGAATCGAGTGAGTTGGAGTTCGGGGCCGACGATGCGTTCATCCTGACGCCGGACGACAAAGCCGATGAGAATGTCATCCTGCGTCACCTCAAGAGCCGCAACGGGGAATGCCGCGACCTGCGGATGAGGTTCGACAAGCCAAGGCAATCATTCACGCCGGTCGACTCGACGCAGCCTTTCGAGCCGCCCCGGTGGGAGGGCGTTCAATGACGAGCGATACCAACGGACGCCCGCCCGTGCTGAAGGGCTGCTCGGTTCTCCCGCCGATGGAACCGACAACACATCGACCGGCAAGGCCAGTGAGACACCGAAGGGAACGAAGGCCACGGCGAACCACTTCGGGGAACTGAATGCGTTCGTGGATTGTTCGATGGCGGACCTGTCACGGGCGGAGATGGGAACCTGGCTCGTGCTGTGGCGGGACACCAAGAACGGGACGGTGCGAACCTCAATGCAAGACGTGGCTCGACGGATCGGAGCGAGCAAGCGGGCCGTGGTCGATGCCGTGGCCGGGTTGGAGAAACGGGGCATGCTGATCGTGGACTATCGGGGCGGAATGCGACGCGGGATGAACGTCTACCGGGTGAACTCGCTGGCGAAACCAATGGGTTGATGGGTGAAGCTGGTGGGTGAAGTGGGCTTCACTGTCATGGGTGAAGTTTCCCGTCATCTGTGGGTGAAGCGTACTTCACCTATCCCATAAGGGACCATAAGAGTCACCCCTTGTGGGGGTGACAGAGAGAGAGAGAAGATTGACCGACCGACCTCGATTCAGATTGTGTATGGCACAATGGATACGCCGATGTATACTGAATCGGTCCCCTTGGACCGTCACGACTGGATTCCTTCACGGAGCGAAAACATGTCTGCCACTGTTCGCATCAACCCGGAGAGTCATCGCAAACTGAAGGCGCTCTCCGAAGAACTCGGGGAGTCGATGCCCACGGTGCTGGAACAGGCGATTGAATCGCTGCGTCGGGAGCGGTTCCTGGAACAGGCAGCGCAGGCGTATGGGGCACTGCGGGGCGACAAGAAAGCGTGGGCTGCCGAACAGGCGGAACGCAAGGCGTGGGATGTGACGCTCAAGGACGGACTCGGAAAGGAATCGCGATGACCACTCCACTACGCGGCGAAGTCTGGTTGGTCGACCTCGACCCGACGCGGGGACGGGAACAGGCGGGCAAACGTCCGGTGTTGGTCGTCTCGGCGAACGGATTCAATAAGAGTCCCGCCGATCTGGTTGTCGTCTTGCCGATGACCAGCAAGGACAAAGCCATCCCGTGGCACGTCCCGCTGCAACCTCCCGAAGGGGGCACCAAAACCAAGAGCTTCATCATGTGCGAAGCGGTGCGATCCATCCCGCATGACCGGCTGGTGCAGCGCTGGGGCGCGGTGACTCCCGCCACACTCGATGAAGTGGAAGACCGGCTGCGCATCTTGTTCGACTTGTGATGGGGGCATGAGGATTCAAGGCGAGGGTTCGAAGGGGGGGGGTATGCACGATGGGCAGCGTCTACCGCAAAACCGTGACGCGACCGCTACCCGTGGGGGCAGCACTGTTCACGAAGAACGGCGAGCAATACGCCCGCTGGAAGCCTGCCGGGGGGCGGAGATTGCGAACGCACTATCCGTGCAGATTGTTCGAGCCGTGGCGTCCTCAATCACTCCCCCGCTAGACTCACCCCGCACTCATCGTTCGGTATCTGGCGTTCGCCGGGTACAGGGTTCGACCGGCGGGGGATGGTTCTTGTGAGAAAGCCGACGCTCGATGCCTGTTGAAGCGAAGCCGCTGTTTCGT
>JAYSUV010000759.1:0-22817 GCA_043718945.1 Planctomycetota bacterium | reverse complement strand
CCCCTCGCCGCCCCGTCGCGCACCGGGGAAAGGGGAAAACCAAGGATACGTGGAAAACCATCAATAAAATCAACAGGCCGGTCAGTCCCCCGTGCCCGTGCGACTCGCTCCGCCAGTGCAGCGGTTTGAGACGGTCAACGTCTCCCCAGCACGTTGGACTCACGTCCCACGCTCGCTGTCTCTTCTGGTCGGCGACGCTCAGACGGGACTGTCGCCCCGCCAACATCTATAGTACAGCTCCCGTTCACATGACTGGCGGGCGACCGACGGAACCGACCACTTAGCGTTGCACCATGCCTTCCAGCTTTCAGGAACTCACCCCGCAAAACTTTTCGTACAACAGCCCGCTCGGCTGGTGTCCGGCGTGTCAGGGGCTGGGTGTCGAGCGGGGGACCGATCAGTCGGCGATCATCTCGAACCCGAATCTCTCGCTGTGGGAGCGGGCGGTCAACTTCTGGCCTGATCCGCGAGCGAACCGGCTCTTTGCTCGTATCCTGACCTCGCTGGCCGGTGAACTCGGGATCGATGTGCAGAAGCCGTGGTATCAGATCGCTCCGCTGCAACAACGCGCGGTGCTGTATGGATTGGAGCGGGAGATCACGGTCCCCGCTGAGGCGAACCAGCCAGGGTTCAAGTTCATCTACAAGGGGATCTACCCCGCGATCGAAGAGGCGACCCGCGTCAGCTACACGCATCGGGCCTTGTTCCAAGACCTCGTCGGCGAACGCCCCTGCTCGGTTTGCAACGGCGACCGCATGCGCGAAGACGCCGCCTCGGTCCGGCTCGATGACACGACGCTGCCGCAGCTTTGCAAACTCCCACTGACAGAGACTCTGGAGTTTCTGAAGGGAATCAAGCTCACGAAGGAGCAGAAGAAGATCGCGGGGGATCTGCTTTCCGAGGCCATCCACCGGCTGGAGTTTCTGATTGAGGTGGGGCTGCACTATCTGTCGCTCGACCGGTCGATGCCGACGCTGTCGGGTGGTGAGAGCCAGCGGATACGACTCGCGGGCCAAATCGGGCGGGCGTTGACGGGGGTGCTGTATGTTCTCGATGAGCCGACGATCGGGCTGCACCCACGCGACAACGGTCGGCTGATCGGGGCCTTGCACCGGCTGCGCGATCTCGGGAACACGGTGGTGCTGGTGGAGCATGACCGCGAGGTATTGCAGGCCGCCGACCGGCTCTACGACTTCGGTCCCGGCTCGGGTCGGCATGGGGGGCAGATCACGGCGGAGGGGACGCCCGCTGAGATTCTGGCGAACCCGGAGCAGTCGCTGACGGGGGCGTATCTGAGTGGGACGAAGTCGATTCCGATTCCGAGCGTGCGACGGCTCGTGAGGCGAGAGACGAGTGATGAGAGGCGAGAGCCAGAGAGTTTGATTGCAAAGGCGATCACTCCGAAGGGGAAGAAGAGCAGCAAGACAGCCAAGTCTCTGTTCACGGAAACTAATACTGCGGCCCCCCTCACCCCCGGCCCCTCTCCCAAAGGGAGAGGGGAGCCGGAAGGTCTTTCATCGGTCGATCTACCTTCTGCTTCCCCTGCTGGCTCTCGCCCCTCGTCTCTCGTCTCTCCTCTCTCGCCAGAACCGGCGGCTAGCGTCTTGCCGCTCACGGATATCCGCAAGTGCTACTCCCTCCCACCCGGCGGAGCATGGATCGAACTCACCGGGGCACGGCAGAACAACCTCCGTCGGGGCGAACTGCATATCCCGCTCGGGGCGTTTACGTGTGTCACGGGTCTCTCGGGGTCTGGCAAGAGTTCACTCGTGATGGAGACGTTGGCCCGCGCGGTGTCTCGCAAACTCACCCGCTCCGGTGAGGCACCGGGGCCGCATGACGAGCTGCGCGGGACCGAGAAACTCAATAAGGTGATCCTCGTCGACCAGTCGCCGCTCGGCTCGACACCGGCCTCGAACCCGGCGACCTACACCGGTGTGTGGGAGCCGATCCGCGATCTGTTTACCCGCATCCCCGAGGCCAAAATTCGCGGCTACAAGCCCGCCCGATTCAGCTTCAACCGGCCCGGCGGACGCTGCGATGACTGCGAGGGCATGGGGCAGAAGAAGATCGAGATGCACTTCCTGCCCGATGTGTGGGTCGAGTGTGTGACCTGTCGCGGCAAGCGGTTTAATAAGGAGACGCTGGCGGTCACTTATAAAGACCACTCGATCGCCGATGTGCTGAATCTGTCGATCGGTCAGGCTCTGGAACTCTTCGGCAACATCCCCAAGATCCGCGCCCCGCTGGCCACACTGGCAGCGATCGGCCTTGATTACCTGACGCTCGGTCAATCGGCAGCGACCCTCAGCGGCGGCGAAGCCCAGCGAGTGAAACTGGCTGCGGAACTGGCCCGGCCCAACAATGGGCAGACGCTGTATATCTTGGATGAGCCAACGACGGGGCTGCACTTTGATGACATCTTAAAGCTGATGAAAGTACTCATGAGCCTTGTCGAGCAGGGGAATACGGTGGTAGTCATCGAGCATAATCTCGATGTGATTAAAACCGCTGACTGGGTGATCGATCTCGGGCCAGAGGCGGGCGTCGATGGCGGTTGGATCGTGGCGGAAGGGACGCCGGAGGATGTGGTCGTGCAGGCGGCGATCTACCGGGAATGGTTAGAGGTGAGTGGTGAGAGGTTCGTGAAGGAGTCCGATGCCAAGGGCAAGCATTCTTCCTCCCTCTCCCCCGCGAAAGACTTGAGCCTTGGCAATCAACCCCCACTCGGGGGAGAGGGCCGGGGTGAGGGGGCCAACAAACCCGGTCGACGTGCGAAGCCGCAGCCTCTCCCCACTCAACACTCACCTCTCACCACTCACCTCTCCGACCCCGCCGAATCATGGGCCGTCGCTCGCCGAGAGCAGTACCTCAGCGAAACCAAACGCCCGGTCCCCATCCGCTCCTGGACCGGCGAACTGCTCGCTCCGATCCTCGCGCACGAAGCCCGAGGCGAGATTGAAATCTTCCGGGCCGAGGAAGCGGCCAAGAAGCAAGCGGGCGATATCGAACTCCGGCATGTCGGCAAAGAAACGGCCACCCCGTGGAAGACCGATGGCCGCGCATGGCATGTCCGCGACCGCCTATCGCACACCGGGCAACGCTGCCGCTGGGAAGGCCAGGCCCTCGAACTCGTCATCGACGCCCTCGCCAAACGGAGCCAACTCGCCCCGGTCAACTGGAACCATCGCAGCGTCGTCGAGGTCATGTCCGCCGACAAAGCGGGCGGCTGGTTCCTGCACGCTCAGACCGGGGATGAGTGGTTGCTGACGCTGAAGTTCCGCGTCAAGAAGGGGACGTTCGACGAGGCCACCTTGCAGAAGCAACTCCCTCTGAAATCGCTCGACCAACTCGACGAACTCCCTGTCTACGGACGCGGCGACCGCGTGAAGGTCAAGAACCTCAAGGGGCCGTTTCAAGAGATCACCATCACCGTCCACTGGGCCCGCGAGATCGACACCCCCCAGTTCCAAAAGTTCCTCACCGCCGCCGTCGACAGCTACGGCCAGCAAGCCACAGCTGCCGCTTTGGTGATCGGCGACCTCTCCCCGTGGAAGGTGCTGGGCCGCAAGTGGCACCTGTCGCGCAAGGGGTTCCCGAGTGCGAAGCGTGTCGACTGGGAGGCCGAGACGCTGGACCAACTCTTCACCCTGATCGAAGGGATCGCCACCGGTGGCACCGTCGAATGGGGCGGTAAGCAGACCGTGACCTGGACCCGAGATGGGGAGTCCAAACCCGCGATCGAAATCAACACCAAACGCCGCACTTCGATTGACGTGGAACTCTACGGCCCCGCCGGTCGCTTCGGCCTCGGCCACATTTCATCCCTCGGCGAAACCCGCGAAGTCACCACTGCCCGCGATGGACGGCAGGTGGTTCAACTGAGCCTGATCACTGCCGAGCAGGTGAGCGATGCCGACCTGAAACGATTCCTGAAGACGCTCTGGTCGGCCTAGCGACAGCGAGCGAGATGTCCCCGTGGGACGGGCACATCTGCCCGTCCGTCATTCCGCTCTGGCGACTCCTCTGGTCCCTAGCCTCCAGCTTGGTGACGAGAAAACGCGTGACCGTGCGAACTCACATACGCCATGTAGACACCCACCTGACAGTTGTCGATCTTGCCCAGCCGACCACACCACTGGCGACCCACTCCGACCGACTGCTGGCCCGACTTCGGGAAGCTCGAAGGATCAAACGCAATCACCCCCTCAGCCTCTCCCAGCTGCGCGCCGACCTGACGAATCAACTCGTCCCGCAACGGCCGATCCTCCCACGCCGACTCACCCACAAAGTGCTGCAACGTCTTGCGGTCCAACCGAAATAAATACGCCATCGACTCGGCATTCTTAGACTCTAAATTAGAACACAACCCCTGCACGATTTTCGTCGCATAACCCGCCTGCGTCCGCCGCGAAAAACTCCCCAGAAACGGCTCCATAAACTCCACCATCCGTTCCGTCACCCCCGCAAACACACTCGCGTCGACCTCGCACTCCAGCTCCAACTCCGCCTTCCGCCTCTGCATCGAACCATCCATGGCTCTACCTCCCCGTGATCCTCGAACCGCCACCCCTCACGAACCATCATCTTCCCACATCAGACGTTATGATGAAGAGACCAACTCGGGACAGTCGAATTAAGACTAATGAAACGGCATGTTGCTCACTGCCCGTTTGGTGAATCGCCGGTGTGCCCTCGCCACACTTCACGAGGCCAGTCTCCGCGCCTCTCCCGCCGGGCCACTTCCCCGTAACTCACCCTCAACCCGAGCCGCTGCCGTCGCAGCCAAGCCTCTGAATCTGTGGACAAACTCCCCGCCTTGAAGGGGCTCGACCAAGGCGGTATTGGTACACAGATTTCACAGATTGAAGCACTCCATAATCGCGCGATTCCGGTCGTGGGGTGAGGGAGGTTGCCTCACAAAACGGCATTCCCAGAGGCTTGAGGCTGCCCAGCATTCGCTCGTTTCATCAGGCCAGGGTGGGGGTGAGGAGGCCATATCGCTCGTTCTGACCCCTCACCCCGTCCCTCTCCCCCACAGTGAAGTCTTCACCGAAAGCAGTGCCCAATGTGGGGGAGAGGGGGCAGAATCTGACGGCTGCCTACTTTCCCAATGCACACATATCTCTGGTGAATGCTTCCTGGGCTATGGGGCGATACCCCCTTGGGGTCACACCGGAGTCGCGCTCACTTGCAACGCCAGCCGTCTCCCGGCATGTTATGCGATTCTCACTCCCTCATTTCCTGCACTGAAGCACTCTCCTCATGGCCCCAGAACTGAACTTCAAGCAGGAACTGACCGCGTGCTTCGGTCAACCGGTCTCCGAAAACCCCACGCAGGTGATGATGGAGGCTGCTTACCGGCACCATGGCCTCGATTGGCGGTATCTCACGATCGAGGTGGCCCCGAACGATTTGCGCGATGCCGTGCAGGGAGCCCGCGTGATGGGGTTCCGGGGATTCAATTGCACGATCCCGCACAAGGTCGCGGTGATCCAGCACCTCGACGGGCTGGGCGAGTCGGCCTCGCTGATGGGGGCGGTGAACTGCGTCGTGCGGCGGGGGGACAAGCTGATCGGGGAGAACACCGATGGCAAGGGGTTCGTGAAGTCGCTGCGGGAACTCGTCGACCCGACCGGGAAGCACGTCGTGATGTTCGGAGCGGGGGGAGCCGCTCGGGCGATCGGCGTGGAGGTCGTACTCGCCGGGGCGACGAAGATCACTCTGGTGAATCGTTCCACCCGACGCGGCGAGGAGTTGGCCCAACTGCTAGCCGATCGCGTGAAAGTGGATGTGAACTTCGTGCCGTGGGACCGGACCTATCGGGTTCCGGAGAGTGCCGACATTGTGATCAACGCGACCTCGATTGGGCTCTACCCGGACATCGACGCGCGGCTCGATCTCGATGTGAGCACGCTGCGGGACGGGATGGTGGTGGCCGATGTGATCCCGAATCCGCCGAAGACGCACCTCGTGCGGGATGCTCTGGCCCGGAAGTGCCAGGTCATTGATGGGCTGGGGATGCTCGTGAACCAGGGGATCATCGGGGTCGAATACTGGACCGAAGCCACAACCGGGACGCAGATCAGCCCCGAGGCCGACGTGATGCGGCAGGCACTCGAACTGGTATTCGGAGCGTAATCCGATGTGTTTCACAAGTCACCGTTTAGCCGCGAAGGCTTTGCGTAGCGGAGCGCTGCTTTCGGATTTCGTTCTTCCAATTTCCAATTTCCAATGATCCACTCCCAGTCGTTCTCCGTTCTGGAAAGATCGGGCGAATCGGACGGCTACGGGCCATCGCGTCTCGCCTCGTTACTCCTCAATGCGTAAGATGCGCCATGATGAAGTTCTGAATCCGTTGGGTGGCCGATGTGGCGAGGGCATGCTGCGTTCGGCTGGGAGGTTCCGCCATGCCGTACTTCAGCCGGCTGACCGAAATTGTGACCTGCAACCTGACGGCCCTCCTCGACGGAGCTGTCGACCGCGACGCCACTCTCGAAGAGATCATCGGCGAGATGCAGGAGGGGATTACCGGAGCCCAGCGAAGCGTCCGTACGGCGGGCAATAAAGTCGCCGAGATCGAATGCCAGCTCTCGGAGCAGTTGATCCAGGGTGGGGAGTGCATGAGCCGCGCCCGGCAGGCTCTTGAGAACGACCGGGAGGATCTCGCTCGGCAGGCCCTCTCCCAGAAAAAAGAGGTCGAGAACTTGATCGCTGGGCTGGAACAACGGCTGCACGCGGAAGTCTCGACTCGAGATCACTTGAAGACCACGCTGCACGCCTTGGAGGCTCGCTTGGCCGACGCTCAGCGTCGCCGCACCACACCTCCGGCAGATGCCCCCACGCTGGTGTACCGCGAAGAGACGATTCTGATCGCGTCGTATGAAAGTAGTGTCGACGATGAACTCGCCGCCCTCCGCCGAGAAATGCGCGGGGGGTAGGGACTCACTCCGGTCCAGCGTCTCGAGAGAATAAATCGTCTCCGCTGCGCATCCCAGAACGGGGGCGAGCGTCTCGTCAGCCTCAGATCGAACTTACCTGCGGAGTCGTGAACGTGCGTCGATTGAACTTCTCCTGCCGACTCTTGATCTGCTTGTGTGTTCTAGGGGCTGGGGTGGGGCGATCTGCTCAATCCGCCGACAAGCCGCATGTGGTGATCTTTTACGCCGATGACCTCGGCTGGGGAGAACTCGGGTGTCAGGGGAACCCGGAAATCCCGACACCGCACATCGACTCCATCGCTCTGAACGGTGTCCGGTTTACCCAGGGGTACGTCGCCGCCACCTATTGCAGCCCCTCACGGGCCGGGCTGATGACGGGCAAGTACCCCACCCGATTCGGGCATGAGTTCAACACGATTGCCAGTGCCAAGACAGGTTTGAGTCTGAAAGAGACCACGATCGCCGACCGGTTGAAGGGGGCGGGGTACGCCACGGTCTGTATCGGCAAATGGCATCTCGGGGCGGGGATGGACTACCGCCCGACTCTTCGCGGCTTCGAGCAGTTCTACGGAACACTCGCCAATACACCGTTCTTTCACCCCACTCAGTTCGTCGACTCTCGCACCTCTCAGGAAGTGCAGAAGATCACCGACGACAAGTTCTACACCACCGATGCTTACGCGGACCGGGCGGTCGAGTGGCTGGAAGAGAACAAGTCGAAGCCGAAGTTTCTGTACTTGCCGTTCAATGCCCAACATGCCCCGCTGGAAGCGTCTCCGAAGTACCTCGACCGCTTCCCGAACATCACCGACCCCAAACGCAAATTGTTCGCGGCCATGATGTCCGGAATGGATGATGCCATCGGGCGCGTGCTGGGCAAGGTGCGTGACCTCGGCCAGGAGGAGAACACGCTCGTGTTCTTCATCGCCGACAACGGCGGACCGACGCAGAGTACGACCTCGCAGAACGGCGGACTGCGGGGCTTTAAAATGACGACTTTTGAAGGCGGCCCGCGCGTCCCGTTCCTCGCCCAGTGGAAGGGAAAGATCCCCGCTGGCACCGTCTATGACCACCCCGTCATCAACCTCGATGTCCTTCCCACGGCCCTGACAGCTGCCGGAGGCACGGTCGATCCGGCGTGGAAGTTGGATGGTGTCGACCTGCTGCCGTACGTGACGGGAGTGAACAAGGCCCGTCCTCATGAGACGTTGTTCTGGCGGTTCTCCCCGCAGTGGGCGGTGCGGCACAGGGATATGAAGCTGGTGGTCGCCAACGGCGGGTCGGGGAAGCCGGAGCTGTATGATCTCGCCGCCGACCGGGCCGAGTCGAACGACCTCGCCGTTGCTCAGCCTGAAACCGTGAAGCAATTACAGGCGTTATACGACACTTGGAATGCTGAGCAGATCGAAGCTACCGTTCCGAACAGTCAGCCGAAGGCAAATCCCGCAAAGGCGAAGGCCGCGAAGAAGAAAAAGCAGGCGGCTGCGGTGCCGTAGTGATGGGCCGGTGAGGGAAGTCGTATTCCCAAGCGAGTGAATCACCGGTGCCAGCCCGGATGGCGTGACACCGAGGGATGTGTCCCTTACGTCATCGACATCCACTTTCCCAGAATCAAACCGGGGATGACGAGGCACGCCGTCGCAGCTGCGTAGTTCATGCCGGGGTCGCCGAGTTTGAAGTAGATGCACGTGGCGTCGAGCATGATGACCGACAGCAGCATCATCTTGACCCCCGACTGCACGTACTGCGGTTCGGGGGACTCAATCGCCAAGACGATACGACGGTTGATGGTCAGTGCGATCATCCCGAGAATCAGCAGGACCATGTTCGGGTTGGGAACGCCGCCACCGCCAGCGAAGAAGCCAAACCGGGCTGTCTCGCCGCTGATCCAGGTCGCCAAGCCGAGTAAGCCGCAATTGAGAAGCACCGCGCCCAGAATGAGCATGAATCGCTTCGAGGTGACGGCCTCGGTCCGGGCGAAAAACGTCACGCCGACGATGTAAATACCCAGGCTGACCGCTATCCACCACTGCGGAAACTGCCATGCCGAGGCGAAGCGCTCCCCGGCGGTACTCGCCCCGAGGATGACGTTCAGGGACCGACATCCGCCCATAAAGAACGGACCCAGCGGCGTCTTCTTGAGCACGCCGTCATAGAGGAAGATACATGCGGTCAGCATCCCCGCGACTGCTAGACTCCTCCACCCCGCAGTTGCGGCACAGGCCAGTCCGATGATGGTGAGCAGACTGGCGAATGTGATTGCCGCTTTGAGTGACACGCGCCCCGAAGGGATCGGTCGCTTCGGGCGTTCTTGGGCGTCCTGCGCCCGGTCGAAGATGTCGTTCCAGACCATGCCCGACAGGTACAGCCCGGCGGACGCTCCCAGTAGGAGGGCCAACTGCCACACCGGCTCGATCGTGGAATGCGTGAGCAGATAGCCCAGCATGATATCGGCCAGTGCCGTGAACACGGCGGGGAGACGACACAACTGACAGTACGCGCGAAGGGTGGACATGAGTGGCGGTTCGGTATTTCAATGCGGACGGGTCGAATGTGGAGCGGCGGGGCACGCGCGCTCCGCTGCGCAAAGCCTTCGCGTCGCGGCTAAACGGGCGTTGAATCAACTCGTTTGTTTTACGCGCCGTTCCCAGAAGAAGACGACGTTGCCCAACCCGATCAGAAAGATCATGACCAGATGGGCAATCGCCTGTGGCCCCATGCGGCTGCGGGCGTCGCCGAAGCGGGGATCGTGGGGGTTGTCCTTCAAGTAGTTGTCGACGACGAGTTGTTCGTACTCGGCAGCTCCCTTGATGCCAACCAATAGCCCGCTGAGCTGCTCTGGGATGTAGGGAAACAGCAGCGGAGCCTGGACCCCAGTGCAGCCGCCAACCAGAGTGAGTTTGTTCTTGTAGGGGGTGACTGCGTACTGCACCCACTCTTTCGTACCGGGGTAGGAGCCGCTGATGTTCACGATCAGCTTCATATCTTGCACGCTCTTCACGTCGCGGCACATGGGGATCTGGTCGATGTTGATGCCCCGCGCATCGGTCGTGTAGAGCCCGCGCAGATTGGTGATGATGACCTTGATGACCCCTTCGTTGCCGGATTTGAAACCGAGGTTCACGTAGTCCTCGCCATAGACCAGATCGGGATAATCGGGAACGATGACATCGCTGATGGCCTTCTCGATCATCTGCGGGCCGAGTGGCAGCAGTGTGATGAAATAGAGTTTGACCTTCTTGGCGGCGCAGTGCTTGGCGAAGGCCCGCGACATCGGGCTGAGTTCCCCTTCGGTCGAGGGGTCGTAGTCCCAGGCCATCAGCACCTTGTCCCCCGGCTGGAGCTTCTCGATCTCGTTGAACACATCCTGCGAGAACTGGCCCGGCGTCTCTGCGAACTTCAGTTGGGCCAATGTCGGGACCGCGACCGCCACTGCCATCAGCAGGAAGATCCAGCGGCGATCGAGTGTCTGAAGGAAGTGGAGCATGAGAAAGAACGTTGAGAGTTGAGAGTTGAGCGACCGAAGAAACACCGTTTAGCCGCGACGCGAAGGCTTTGCGAAGCGGAGCGCAGTGCCCCTCAATCATCCGACCCCAGGTACGACCGATCAATCCCCAACAGCACTTTGAGACTGGTCGACGCGATCCCGAGGGCGATGCCGATCATGATGGCTCGGTTGCCAGCTGTGTTGAAGACGCTCATGACGAAGGCGTAAATCCGGTCCATGCCCAGCAGCGAGTCATCGGGCAAAGTGACCTGGACAGTCCCCGCGAACATGGTGGCCCGGAACAGGATGATGAGGGCGGTCCCCAGCAGCAGTGTCGCTTCGAGGTTCTTGGCCCGGAAGGCCCGGAAGGCTGCCGAAGCCACGTAGAACGCCAGCAATGCGAACGTCGTTGTCATCAGCGGTTGCAGTACCCACAGGTACATCCAATCAAACGGTGTTCCCGATTCGGCGTAGTCGCCCGACCACGGGTACAGCGTCGTGTGAGCCTGCACATACAGGTCGCCGACTGCCCGGCGCCAGGCATACTGTGCCCGGGCGTCGGCCAGTAGCCAATCCCGCTGCTCGCGAGCCAGTGGACCGGCCTTGAGCAGTTCGATGCAGAGGGCTTTGTTGCGATCACCGATCGTGGGGAGTTGTTCCAGAAACGACTCGACGGCGGCCATTCGCGGCTGCGACAAGTTCGCCTTCTGAAGGCTCTCGATCAGCACTGAAGCAGTGCTCTCCGGTTGATTCTGGAAGGCCAGCAGCCAGCCCTTCTGCTCGTCACTCATCGGCTCCAGTGTGCCAGTGGCGGGCAACTCACGCTGGAGATCGGTCACGCCGGATTTCTGCTCCTCCAGCAACTGGCAGCTGGTCTTGCTCCCCGCCTTCGGGGCACCAGTGCCTTCGAGGACTTGAATGAACAGCTCCATCTGCCACAGACCATTGCAGTACCGATTGAAGGCTTGCAGCTGCGGCTCGGTGAGCGGGCTGCCGTGGGATTCCAACTCGCGGCGAAGAGCCAATCGAGCGGCCTCATCCAGCGGCTTTGCGAGGGTGTAGTGGCACGCCGAACGTGCCAGTTGATCTCGCAATGCAGGGGAGACCGGGCCGGTGACTTGGACTCCATTCACTGAGGTCGCGACCACTCCCTTCAGCGAGTCCGGGACACGGAAGGTCGCGGGCGGTGGGGTTTGGATCGTATGCACCATGCGTGAGGCGGTGGTCAACTGGGCGATGGCCGTAGTGACCTCTGGTCGCGGTGGAAACAGTGCTGCAAGGGCCTGCTCATCCTGGGGCGACATCACACCGCGAAAGGCGAGCTTGTCATGGTCGGCCAGATGCCGGACCTTCCCACGCAACTCAACGGGCGGCTGAGCCTTCTCGCTCAGCTTCTCGCACGAGCACCGCCAAGCGAGTTCGTCATCCAGTGTGTCCAGCGATTCGGACTGCGAACCATCGGCCCAGCCTCGGAAGTGCAATTGACCCTCCGCAATTCGCAGCTGTCGTTGGACCGCAGCGGGGATCGGGTTGGAAGAGGCACTCTCTCGCAATTGGCCGCTGGTGGAAGACTCGGGCATCCATTCCAGTGGGAAGTGGACCACCGATTCGCCGTGGAACTCGGTGCTGGGAGAGGGGTGGCTGCCGAACTTGAACAGTCCCAGGAACAGCATCAGCAAGAATACGCCGAGCGTGACCGCTGAGAAGCCCCAGCCCTTTTTGCGATCGCTGATCGTCTTGAGGTGGACCTTGAACAGGTTGCCACCGCCGAGGATGAACGCGATCGCGGCGAGGATATCAAACCAGATCGACGCGACCTCTCCCCACGATTCGAACGCGGGAATGAAGAACGCCACCACGAGCACGATGCCGCCAAACGCAGTAATCAGCAGTGGGATCGTGCGCTTCATGGAGAGGGTTGGTCCGTGGTTCGCGGGACATCAAGCCGTGATTGTGGCGAGTGCAGATCGTTGCGACCAGCGAGTGGCCCAGCGCTCGCCGCCGTTTTAAGTAGCGTGGGCTTCAGCCCACGCGATCTGTAGAAACTCCGATGATCGCGTGGGCTGAAGCCCACGCTACTTGACCCTCAGTCCCAAGCGAATATTGGGAACCAGGGATATCTCATTCGTCAGGGCATCACGGACGGAAAACTTAGCGACTGCGAACGCACCTCCACTCCGTCCTGCATCTCGACAATGAGTGCCGAGCAGCCGGGGTGCGTCTCGATCCATGTCATTCCTGCCTTGGAACCCAGGACATTCACGGCTGTGGCGTAGCTGTCGGCCTGCCAGCCGGTGGGGGCGATGACGGTGGTACTGCTGCGGCGGGTCAGTCCGAGACCGGTTTTGGGGTCGACGATATGTGAGTAACGCTGGCCCTCGATCTCGACGAATTGTCGCGCATCACCCGAGGTCGTAATGGCCGCATTGCTCAACATGATCGTCCGCGAACCAAGGTCAGTTGCCCCGCCCGAGAGGCCCGCCACTGTCACCTTCCACCCGTCACGGTCTGGCGGCGGATCGCCGACCAGCACATCACCGCTGGCATCAATCAGCACGCGCGGCAGTCCGTGCGACCGCAAGATTTGCATCGCTTCGTCGCAGGCATACCCGGCGGCGATCCCGCCCAGATCGAGCTGCATACCGTCGCGAGTCAGTTCTGCACTGCGGGACAGCGGGTCGAGGTGGACCGCTTCCCAACCGACCCGTTCGCGGGCCTGCTTCAGCAAGTCCGGCGGCGGCAGAGTCTTCGTCCGACGAGCTGTCCGCCAGAGTTGAATGACCGGACCGACGGTGACATCAAACGCTCCTCCGGTCTCACGCGAGAGCTCCAACGAGTGATCGAGCACCTCGTACAACTCGGGGCTGAGCCGGACCGGCTGACCTCGGCGGGAGTGGTCGCACAGTTGGGACAACTCGCTCTCGGTGTGGTAGTCGCTCATCACGCGGTCGATTTGCCGAACGCGGGCCTCGACCTGCTCGAGGGCTCGGGCGACGGTCCGCTCGTCCGGAGCATAGACGACCAAGTGGTACTTCATCCCCATCGCGACGAAGTCGTACTCATAACGGTGCAGTGGCAATCGCTCGGCAGAGGGCGCTGGGGGAGGCCGGTCGTCTGCGGCACGACAGGACTGGAGAGTGTTCGATGGATTTGGCTGCTCACTCGGCAGCGAGTGCAACGGCTCCCCTCTGGTCCCCTCTCCCCCGCATTTGGCATGGCCAAGCAGAACAGAATCAGTTGCGGGGGAGAGGGCTAGGGTGAGGGGGCCACCCTGACACTTATTCCCCCTCACCCCGGCCTTCTCCCCCCCAGTCACCTGTTCACTGAAAGTCGTGCTAATCGTGGGGGAGAGGGAGCCGAAGTTGGGACAAGTCCGCGTCGTCAGCCATGCATGCATCCCCAATGCACATGGCAGGAACCAAGCGACATAAGCAGCTGCGATCCGCATGCTATTCCCTCGCAGCCTCTTCGGGCGGCGCTTCGGCTCCACACCGCAGCACGCACCGAAATCCGATGTCAGCTGCGGGCTTGGTCATGCTCTGGCTACCACGGGCCCAGAGTTCCCAGCGATCGTTGCTGCCGCGGACGACTCGCTCGCCGTTACTGGCTTTTTTGGGCCCGGTCCAGTTGTGAGCGGTTGAGCCGTCCTTACTTTTGGCTTCGGCGTAGGCGGCGTTGTGATACCAATCGGTACACCACTCGCGAGCATTCCCGGCCAAGTCCAACACGCCGTAGCGACTGCGATCATGGGGGTAAGTGCCGACAGGGCTGATCTGACCAAGGTTGCGTGCCGTGTGCCAGATGACGCGGTCATCGCCCCACGGATAGACCCCTGCGTCGGGACCACGCCCAGCCTTCTCCCATTCGGCTTCGGTGGGGAGGGCTTTCTTGGCCCACTTGCAGTAGTTGGCTGCGTCCTTCCAGGAGAGCTGGACCACGGGATGGTTGGGGTTGCCGTTGAGGGGAACGGGGGTCGTGGGCCCCCCGTCTTTGCCGGAGAGGGCCGTTTTGAATTTCGCATACTCGCCGATAGTGACTTCCGTCACGTCCATGTAGTAGGTGTCGAGTGACATCGGATGCGCCGGAGTGGCATCGGCGGTGCCGCTGTTCGTGCCCTGAGTAAACAGCCCCGAGGGAACACAGGCCATCTCCTTGCCGTCGACCTCGCCGCGAATGCGTCGGGGCCAGCCCGTCTCGGTGTAGCCTTCGCGAGCGATCGCCTCGAATCCCGGTGGGAGGGGGCGGGCCTCGGACGGCCCGGCGATCGCC
Source organism: Planctomycetota bacterium (assembly GCA_043718945.1). Classification (GTDB taxonomy): domain Bacteria; phylum Planctomycetota; class Planctomycetia; order Planctomycetales; family Planctomycetaceae; genus TH-plancto1. The sequence continues at coordinate 8,120 of JAYSUV010000759.1, read as the reverse complement.
GGTTGCTCAACCGACAGGACGGACCCCTCGGGGCTGGCGGCGTTCACAAAGAAGAGCTGACTCGCGGGAGCCTGCGTGTCGACGGTGAAATTCCGCGTGTCCTCGGCCAGATCGAACAGCTGCTCCGGAGGCCCCGCATCCGGGGTGGGCTTGGCGACGGTCGCCTTCGGCTGGAGTGGCTGGGCACCTCCGCTGGCACCGGGCTCGCGGCGGACCGCCACCGTGGGGGGCGGCGCGGACACGGTCGCTGGTGGAGCGGATGGGTTCTCTGGAGGCCCTCCGGAATTTCCCCCACAGCCGTTGGCCCCCAATACTAAACACAGACAGCAGGCCGTGAGTGTCACCCATCGATACATGGCCACAGCTCCCCAATGAAAGGCGAGGGTCTCAACCCACTGTCCGCAAGCCCAAGGGATTGATGATAACAAATGATTCTGAATTGAGTGGGATCTCCCTGTGAGAGAAATGCACTTTGCTGGCTGTTGTACGCCTGACTCTGGACTGCGCGACGCGAGGAGGTGAAGGTTGCGACGTTTCCGTCTTAATGGCCTGAGGCTGGCTTTGAGAATTCGATCTCCGAGTATCAATGAGCGGGCCCCATGGTCGATTGGCCAACGCAGTCCGTCTGGCAATCTTGTGGCATTGTCGACGACACATTGCATCAACATGACGACACTCCGTGAGGTCGTTCTCAACGCAGCCCAGGGCTGCGGATGCTCGATTTCTTGGGTGGCATCACGATTTCTCAAGAACCCCATCACTGGGCACACGATCTGCGTGAATATGTCTGATGCCAGCGCCTCGATTCCGATAGGGAACGGTTCGCGGATGACAGAACTGGTCGAGCGAGCGATACGTCGCGTCTCGCCCCCTTGGCAGGAGACACTCTCATGACTCATCGATTCCTCTCACCTCTCGCGGTCACCTGTGTGGCAATCGCGGCTCCGTGGTTCACCACATGGGCACCAGCGCAGGATTTTCCCCCAGTGCCACCAGTTCCGATCAGGATCGTCACGGAACAGGCTCCTAAGCCAACACCCGTTGGACCAGTATTGCCGGGGAGCACTCTTGCAGGTGTGGCTCCGCTGCCCGCTGACTTCTTGCCTCCCGACCCCAACATGGCGGTGCCGGAAGCCGATGTCGAAGCGTTTGCCCGTGGCCAGGTCCACGAGGCATTCGCGGATGTCTACGAACTCGACCCCGCTCCCAGCGTCATCGTCACTGTGGCCCCTCCCGCAGCTGTGGATGAGCTGCCTCCCGAGAATGCCCCTACCGGGGATAACGTGCAGTGGATCTCGGGCTACTGGGGCTGGGATTCTGAGTCAACCGATTACATCTGGGTGAGCGGAGTCTGGCGTGATGTGCCTCCCGGTCGCCGCTGGGTGCCAGGGTACTGGGCTGAGGTCACTGGAGGCTTCCAATGGGTGTCCGGCTTCTGGTCGAATGCCGAGTCACAGGAGCTCGCCTATGTGCCGCAGCCTCCTGCTTCGCTGGAAGTCGGGCCAAACGTCCCTCCGCCGAGTGATGATCAAGTCTGGGTTCCGGGCAACTGGACCTACGTCTCGAACGATTACCGCTGGTCACCGGGGTACTACACTCCGTGCCAGACCGACTACATGTGGATCCCGAATCAGTACAACTGGACGCCGCGTGGGTGCGTGTATGTTCCCGGGTACTGGGATTACCGGTTCGCTCGGCGGGGGACGTTGTTCTCGCCCGTAAGGTTTCGTCAGCCGCTCATGAGTTATGGCTATGGCCGTCCCGCCTGTTACCAACCGTGTTACTCGGTCAACATGTCGAGCTTCCTGATCCACCTGTTCGTGCGTCCCCAGAACCGCTGCTTCTATTACGGGGATTACTATGGCCAAGAGTACGCCGGTCAGGGGTATACGCCGTGGTATCGGCGGACGATCGTCAATCGCCGTCTGTGCGACCCCGCGTACAACTTCTACCATATGGACTCGCGTCGGCAGGGGCTCGACTTTGATCGCACGGTCAACACTTGGCACCAGCGGTACGAATCGAATCGCGACATCCGTCCGCCACGTCTGATCCAGGACCAGAGCCAGTTCCTCGCCCGTCACACGGGAGATCGGACCGCCCAGTTGGCCGTGATGACCAATCGCTTTGAGGACACGGTCAAGAATCCGCAGGCGGGACACACCTTCCACAAAATGGAGCGCCAGGAGATCGACCTGCTCCGCGAGAACAGCAAGGTGACTCGCGACTTGGAGACCGCCCGCCGGCTCCTCGAACGCGACTCGAACATCGAGCGGACCGGCGACACGAAGCCGGGCGAGTTGGTCGACTTGCGTCTCAAGGATATTCGTGATCGAGCGGGGCGCGAGGGGCAGCGGGGCGATGCTCCGAAGGCGGCCAACGGTCAGCCCGATCTGCCCAGCAAGCTGGTGCTGACCGACCTGCCTGAAAGGCTCAAGGCGAAGACCCGCGAGTCCGCCGCGACTTTGGAACGGATGCAGCACCATACGGGACGCCACACCGACGGCCAGCCTCAACCGTTGATCCCTCCCACCATTGATAACGGTTCGAAGCCGGTGGTGAGAGATCGCTCCTCGGGGCGGCCGGACCTTTCCGACACGAAGGGAGCGACCGATGCTCCCAACCGGGCAGCTGCCCGATTGGAAGAACTGCGTCAGAAGGGTGAAGAACGGCGAATCACTCGCGATGCAGGTCAGCCTGCACCGGGGGTTGAGGCTGGGAAGCCGGACGCTCCAGCGGGTCGGCCACCTCGGGTCATCGAGGGCGGTCCGTTGAAGAACCCGCTGGTGGAGTCCCAGGTCCAAGGCCCGCCCGCACGGGGCACTGAAGATTCAGTGGCCAAGCAACGGGTCGATGAGCTGCGGCAAAAGGTGCAGGAACAGCGAGCCACTTTTGACGCCCGGAACGCAGCCCAGCGAGCGGCCCCGACTCTTGGTGAGGTCGAGAACCGACAGCCACGAGTGATCGAACGAGCCCCCCAGAATGACATCGGGGCATTGAAGGAGCAGGCTGTTCGTGAGCGGCCGATCTCGAACCGCCACGACAATCCCGCTCCCGTGTTGAAACAGCAGCCCGTGGAACGCCCCACCCGGACGGAGCGGGCTCCCGTGGAGCAAGCTCCACGGCACATCGAGCGGCAAGTTCCGGTGGATCGCACTCCTCCGAGAGAAGTCGAGCGACGGGCACCAGTCGAAAGGGCACCCGCTCGGGAGGTGGAGCGACACGCACCCGTCGAACGCGCGCCTCGGTCCGAACGCGAAGCGCCACGCCGGAGAGGGAAGGACTGACTGACATTCCGTTTTCAGTCACAGGGAGTCGCTCCTCCGAACGACTCCCTGTTTGTCATGACAATGTGGAAGTTCTGAACTCTGGATCACTCCTTCACCCAGCGTTCTTATCCCAACGAATTCTGTTCTAATGTCATGCACCAGACCAATTTCGCAGTTCTGCTGATGCTCTCCGCATGTCCGAAGTCACTTCTCCACCGACTGCCAACACATCCTTGCCGGTTGTCCGTCTGCCATTGCCGCATCCACTCCAGCGGAACTGCGTCTGGTTCACGCTTCAGCAGATCTGTCAGCTGCTGTTTACGATCTGGTTCCGGTTCCGGGCTCACGGGATTGAGAACGTGCCGCCGAGCGGAGCGTTGCTGCTGATCAACCATCAAAGTTTTCTCGACCCGCTGTTGGTCGGATTGCCGTTGCGTCGTCCCGTCAGTTATCTCGCCCGCGAGAATCTGTTTCGAGTGCCGGTGTTGGGCTGGCTCCTGAAGAGAACGTATGTCATGCCGATCAGTCGCGAATCGGCCAGCACCGAGAGTTTGCGCGAGTCGTTGCGCCGGATGGAGCATGGATTCCTGGTCGGGATATTCCCCGAAGGGACACGCTCGCTCGATGGCAGACTTCGCGAGTTGAAGCCAGGGTTTGTGGCCCTCATTCGCCGTGTCAACGTGCCCGTGATCCCGGTGGCTGTGGCGGGAGCGTATGAGGCGTTCCCGCGCGGGGCCTGGTTCCCGCGGCCGAGCAAGATCCGAGTCGTCTATGGTCCACCCCTGGACCCTGCACGCTTGGTGGAGTTGAGTCAGAAGGGGCGGGAGGCGGAACTGGTCGACTGGAGTCGAGACTCGATCCAGGCCTGCCTTGACACCGCCAACGCGCTGCGCCAGTGACCGCGCCTCGCCAACCGCTCCCCCTCTTTCCCTCTTCAGGAGTTCGTGATGTCCGTCCCCGTTGTCATCGCCCTCGGGGGGAATCTGGGTGACGTGCGAGCCACCGGCGAGGCGGCTCTCGCCCAGTTGAACGACACGCCCGGCCTCGAAGTCCAACGCACCAGCCGGTGGTACTTCACGGAACCGGTCGGCTGCGACGGACGCTTCCTCAATGCAGCGGCCCTCCTCCAAAGTGAGCTGCCACCCACTCAGCTACTGCGACGACTTCTGGAGATCGAGACTGAGCACGGTCGAGTGCGGACCGGTCACTGGACCCCGCGCCCGCTGGATCTCGATCTGATTCTGTTTGGTCAGTGGCAGGTCGCTGATCCCCGCCTGAAGCTGCCGCATCCCGCAGCGTGGTGTCGGCGCTTCGTCCTCGATCCGGCGTGCGAGGTCGCGGGTGAACTTGTCCACCCGGACTTCTCGATGACGCTCGATCAACTCCGGGATCGGTTACTCGCGCAGCCTTTGGTGGTGGCGTGGGGTGCGGAACTGCTGTTGGAGACGGTCACCCAAGGACCGGTGCAATCCCGCTTTGGCGCTCAGGTTCGCTGGGCCGAGGCCGGTGAACCCGCGATCGCTCGCTTCGTGTCCCCGTCGAACATCGCTCGGGGCCAGTTCGCGGTCGCTCTGCCAAGCGACCTCCATGAAGCCCGCCGGATCGTCATCGAGACGTTGACCTCGATGCTGGATGAACCGGTCGCCTGACTGGGGGGGGCACCATCCCTTGGGCAGTTCAGCTGTGGGTCTCTCTAGTCCTCGCATGTAGGCGGCGTACTGGGTGTCGAGAGTTGCGTAGGACACACCGAGAATCTGCTCCAACGTTTTGGCGTGATCGCGGACTCGCTGGTCTGGGCTGTAGATTTGGGTCAGGTACTCAATAAAGCCATCGCGATAAATTCCGTCTTGGGCGTTCATGAAGAAGTGAGCCAGACCAGTTGCTTGCGCATAGCGTCTCTGAAGTACAGGCAGTTCCCCCTGCTGGAACAGGAGCAAGCCATAAGTGGTGAAGCGGGCCAGTGGTTCGTAGTCCTTGGTCACGACCACCTGATCGCGGGCGGCCTGGATTCGCGGATGATCGAGATCACCGACCGTAATCGTCCCATCCTCACCGACCCGAAACGATTCGAAGTAACAGGCGATCCCCTCAACGACCCAGAAGTCACGAGCGTTGCCGACAGGGATTGTCTGATTGGAACTCTCACTGAGCAGTTGATGAGTGACCTCGTGATAGAGCGTTTCCAGCGAGGCGTCGTCCGGAAGGTCGGGGTTATGAAAGAAGTAGGCTTTCCGGTCCGAGGGCATGTAGATACCGTTAATCTTTCCCGCATTGGGACAGCGCTGGATCAGACGTTGCACGAACTCTGTCCGGAGGCGGTAGTGATCGATCTCATACAGGTCACCGCTCTTCGCCCCCGTGCCGTCTTTGAACAACTTGTCCAGTTGGGCACGGGTCTGAAAGAACGCCGCGAACTCGCGCATGAAGTAACGGTGAAAAACCTCGACCGATGCGGCGAGGTGGACCCCCTGCTCCAGACTGTGGTTTGTCTGGACCTTAAAGTGTTCGGTCTCGATGACCCAGCCATTCTTAAAATTCGAGCGGAGGGTTTCCTCTTTTTCGCGGGTGATCCATCGTCCCTGATAGAGACGTTCCCCCGCGACATAACGCGAAACATTCTTGGCGGGGAGCCAGCCGAACTCCTCATGCCAGACCATTCCCTCCTTCTTCTTTCTGGTGACAAATGGGGTTGTCCACTCGTCCCCATCCCGGCGATATCCGAACAGTCCACGAGCGCGGGCATGGTCGGGATCATGAAACAGCACCTCACGAATCAGACGGTATCCAAAAGTGGGATAGTGGTCGGCGATGGCTTTGCGAGAAAGCAGGTACAAGTCTTGAGCATAGTCCGTCTGCAGCTTCCGCACCCGGACGCGGGCGGCTTTCTCAGCAGGAGGCAGAGTCGCCGGGATCTCGGGACCAATACGCTTCGGCAGGTTGTCAATGTTGCCCGGTTGCTGTTCCAGAGGCAGGGCGAGTTGCCGAATCTCGGCAGCGAGAGCGGGCACTTCGCAGGTGACCGCCACGGCTTCCAGATCAGCGGCGAACTGAGCCTGGGTGGCCTGCTGTTGCTTGATCAGCAGAGCGAGCCGATCGGGTGAACCAGCGGCCATGACGTGTGCAGTGATTAGGAGGGCAAGTCCGCAGGCCCACAGAGAGGCGAGCCGCCCTCTGGATAAGAAATGGCCTGTGAGCCCATCACCGTCACTCTGCCTGCGCAGACTGACACTCGGAATCTCCACTCTGGACAAAATCTGCACAACCGGCATTCTCGGACTCCTGAAACTCATTGCATCGTAGAACAAAGTTTCGACTCCCGAATAGAGGGATCACCCGTCGTCTCCCCCTTCCGGGCGCTATACCTGTCATGGAACCCGTGTTCACAGCCGATGGATTCGTGGCGAATGGCCCTCATCAAAAACAAACGACAGACGGCACTGGCCGCGTGCGACCTCTTGCAGGTGCATCGCTGGTGGGGACAGCTGGACCGTTGGCAGGGGCTGATCACCCTCAATTTTCACCGCATCGGAAACTCGGATCAAACCGAGCTCGATCCCGGCGTGTTCAGTGCCACTGTTGAGCAGTTTGAAGCCCAGTTGAGGTACTTGAAGTCCGACTGCGATGTGATTCGAGTGGCCGATCTGCCCGATGTGTTGCAAAGCGGGTCCAAGCGACGGTGCGTGCTAATCACCTTTGACGACGGATATCGGGACAACTATGAGCTGGCGTTTCCCGTATTGAAACAAGTCGGGCTGTCGGCAGTGATTTTCCTAGCGACGGGGTTTCTGGACGATGGTGTGGTCGCGTGGTGGGACGAAATCGCCTGGCTTGTGAAGCACTCGAAGCAGCCATTCTTGACGCTCTCCAAGACGTGGGAGATTGAGAGTTTGGACGTATCGATGACGGGACGCGACGGAACGCTCCGTCACTTACTGCGAATCGCGAAGTCATTAACCCCATTGGAGCTCAGCCGATTTCTGGATGACATCGGACAGGCAGCTGGAACGGGCCGCGCTCCTCGGAATTCAGTCACGGCCCCTTGGATGACATGGGAGATGGTGCGCGAGATGCAACGGGCAGGCATTGAATTTGGAGGTCATACCGAGACTCACCCGGTGCTGTCTCGATGTTCCCTCGAACAGCAGCAGCAAGAAATACGACAGTCTAAAGCCAGAATCGAAGCCGAACTGGGATCACCGATTTCTGCTTTCAGCTACCCGGTCGGTCAGTCTTGGGCCTATACCAGAGACACCATGCGACTGGTTCGGGAGGCCGGATATCAGTGGGGATTCAGTTTCGTTTCCGGGTATGCCACATCCAGTACAGACCCGCTTAATCTGCGTCGAGTGGCCATGGAACCGCAACTTCGCTTGCCAGAACTCCGGGCCATTACGCAGATGCCCCGACTGTTTGCACGCTGATTTGAGGGGCTTTCCCGAGACGCCAGAGTTTGTGTCCACGCAGATCATTGGGTTGAAGGGAAAACAAAGGAGGAGGTGTCAGCCATCAGTATTCAGCTGTCAGTCAGAAATAGGCAGCCTAGGTTGAAACAGTGCGTTGCCAAGAACCACCCACTCTCTGCGGGGCGAAGGGGCGACTCATGTCACTCTGCTCGTCCTCATTTTCTCTCATCTCTTTCGGTACAAGCGTTACTCCCGGTGCCATCGTCGTGTTGGCTGACCGCTTGTATTTCTTACAGCCACTTCGGCAATCTCTCTTTGCCTCTCTCTGCCATCGACCTAGGTTCTTGGAGGGCCGGAAAGACCGGTTCGAACAGATGTTTCCGATGTGCAACAGAGGGTTCGAAAATGCAACGTATCGCTTGTGCGCTGTGGCAGGATGAAGCCGGTT
>JAYSUV010000758.1:0-22878 GCA_043718945.1 Planctomycetota bacterium | reverse complement strand
TCACGGTGACGGCGGTTAACGATGCACCGACGCTCAACAACGGCACGAACATCAACCTCACCACGACGAACGAGGACACGCCATCGAGTCCATACAGCGTGGCCACGCTCCTGGCGTCGGGTGGCTTAGGCTATGCGGATGTTGACGGGGGGGCCCTGACAGGCATGGCCATCACGGCGGCCACTGGCGGTGGGAACTGGCAGTATTCGACCGATGGCTTGACCTGGGTCAATGTCCTCGGAGTCTCGACCAACAATGGGTTGTTACTGACTGGTGCGACACAACTCCGCTTTAACCCGGACACACAGAACGGCAGCTCGCCCACGCTGGTATTCCGGGCCTGGGACCAGACCACTGGCACGGCCTCGACGAACGCGGTCCCGGCCTTCGCCAATCCCGGCACTGGCGGTCTGACTACAGCTTTCAGTAGCTCGTCAGCGAATCTGCTGCTCACGGTGACTTCAGTCAACGATGCTCCGTCGATCAGTGGCGGCAACTTGGCCGCAATCTTGGAAGACACTACCAACCCCGCCGGGGCCACGATCAGCAGCCTGATCGCGAGCAGCTTCTTTGATGTGGATGCGGGAGCCAGTCTGTCGGGGATCGTCGTTACATCGAACAACGCACTGGTCGCGGAAGGGGTCTGGCAATATTCGACCGACAGCGGAACCAACTGGTTCGATGTGGGCACGGTGGGTGTCAACGGACTGGCGCTCGATGTCAGTACGCAAGTCCGGTTCTTGCCAGCAGCCAACTTCAGTGGCTCCCCCACGATCCTCTCGTTGCGAGGTCTCGACAACAGCTACGCCGGTGGCTTCACCAGTGGAGCGACGCGGTTTCTCGTGGACACCACCAGTCCCGGCGGAACATCGCCGATCAGTTCCAGCTTGGTGTCGATCAATACGAGCGTCACGACCGTGAATGATGCCCCCGCACTGACAGCGGGCAGTGTGAACAACCTGACAGTTCTCGAAGACTCCGGTCTGACCTCGCTGGGACTAGGGAGTCTGTCCTTTTCTCCCGGTGGAGGGACCGATGAAGCGGGGCAGACGCTGACCTATCAGATCACCACGATCCCGCACCCGACGTTCTTCGGAGTGGTCTACCTCGCCGATGGCACCACCCCCGTCACAGTCAGCACCTACTCACTGTCTCAATTGCAAGGAATGCAGTTCCGTCCAGCTGCGAATCGAAACGGCGGACCATCGTTCTTCTCGTTCAATGTGATCGACTCAGGCGGCACGAGCAACGGAGGAATTAACACCTCCGGATTCTCAATTCAGCTCAACATCACTCCGGTGAGCGACGCTCCGGTGATCTCAACGAACACGCTGTCGATCACAGAGGGGGCCACGGTGGTTCTGTCGAGTTCGCAGATCAACACGACCGACCCCGACACGGCCACAGGTAGCCTGACCTACACCACCAGCAGCATGACGGGTGGGCAGTTTGAGTTGGTCGCGGCTTCGGGAGTGTCGATCACCTCGTTCACGCAGGCCCAGATCAACGCTGGAGCGGTGCAGTTCGTCCACAACGGCGGCGAGTCGGCTCCGAGCTATGCCCTGACGGTCAGCGATGGCAGCCTGTCGAACGGGCCGAGTACGGTCACGATCGGTAGCTTCACGAATATCAACGACTCACCCTCTATCACGACCAACACGCTGTCGATCACGGAGGGGGCAACGGTCGTGCTGACGAGTGCCAATTCCAATACGACCGATCCAGACAACACCACGGCCCAACTGACCTACACAGCCAGTGGCATCAGCGGCGGCCAGTTCGAACTCGTGTCAGCACCGGGGACAGCAATCACCTCGTTTACGCAAGCGAACATCAACGCCGGGCTGGTCCAGTTCGTCCACGATGGTGGCGGAGCAGCTCCGTCGTACCAGTTGACCGTCAGCGATGGCAGCTTGTCTGATGGACCCGAGACGGTCACGATCGGCAGCTTTGGCGGCGTCAACGATGCTCCGGTAATCGTGGCAAATACGCTCTCGATCAGCGAAGGAGCCACGGTCGTTCTGTCGAATGCACTGATCAACACGACCGACTCCGACAATACTCCAGCTCAGTTGACGTATACAGTGAGCAGTCTGAGCGGTGGCCAGTTCGAACTGGTGGCCTCGCCCGGCACGTCGGTCACGACCTTTACGCAGGCTGACATCAATGCGGGCATGGTTCAGTTCGTCCACGCGGGAGGTGAGTTCGCTCCCACGTATCAACTGGCCGTGAGCGATGGCAGCCTGACCGATGGTCCCGAGATGGTGACGATCGGGACATTCACCAACAGCAATGACGGGCCAGTGATCTCGGCGAACACGCTCACGATCACCGAAGGCGGCACGGTTTTGTTGGGATCGGGCGACCTACTAACGACCGACTCGGACAATACTCCTTCGCAGTTGACCTACTCCATCACGAACATCGCTGGAGGGCAGTTTGAGTCGACCACGAACCCCGGTATGGCGGTGACCACCTACACCCAGGCTGACGTGATCGGCGGCACGATTGTCTTTGTGCATGATGGGGGGGACTCTGCTCCGACGTATAAAGTGACAGTGAGTGATGGAACGGTCTCGGTCGGGCCATCAACCGTTTCGGGGATCGCATTCACCTCGGTCAATGACGCTCCCGTGATGAGCTTTGGTCAGGGGGACATCAACTATACCGAAGGTGACGGCAGCGTTCTCGTCGACACACTGATCACCGTCTCGGATGTCGACTCTTCCGACTTCGCGGGTGGCACGCTGACGGTGTCGATCTCCGGCGGTGATGTCAACGACCACATGTGGGTCACTCACCAGGGCACCGGCGTCGGTCAGGTCTCGGTCATCGGCACCGATGTCTACTCCAACAGTAGTTCGGGTAGCGTGTTGATCGGGGCGATCAGCGGGGCGGGCAGTTCGCTCTCGCCGCTCGTCGTGACGTTCAATGCTTCGGCGACGGCCACCGATGTGGCGATGGTGGCCCGGGCTGTGGTTTACTCGAACTACTCGACAGCTTCGGTGACGACCGATCGCACGGTGCAGTGTCAGTTGACAGACGGCGATAGCGGCAATTCGGCGGCGATCACCAAGCTGATCCATTTCAGCAGCGTCAATACGGCTCCATCGATCAGCTCGCCCCCTGCTGTGGCAATTGCGGTGAATACCGCGATCACGTTCCTGTTGACTAACGGGAATGCGATCAGTGTCGCTGATGTCGACGCGGGGTCGAGTTCGATTCAGGTCCGTCTGACGGTCTCGAGCGGTCAACTCACGCTGTCGGGGACGAGCGGTCTCAGCTTCTCAGTTGGTGACGGGTTCTCCGATGCCACGATGACCCTCACTGGTTCCGTACTCGACATTAACACGGCTCTCGAAGGGATGGTCTACACGCCGATCGCTGCATTCAATGGAGCGGACCGTCTGTTGGTCGAGGTCAACGACCTCGGAAACTCCGGTACGATCAGCAGTCCGTTAACCAGCACTCGTGGGGTGAACCTGTATGTGGGAACAGTGCCGTTCCTGCAAGGTGATTACTTGGAAGTCGGGTTCAACGGAGCCGGTGCACTCGGCTCCACGCTCGGGGCTCCGACGGGTTTCCAAAGTGCGGGGAGTCCCCTCGCAGTCGAGTCCGATCCCGAGCGGGATGGTGGGACGTATGACGGAGACTTCATCCTGCCCGGTTCGCCGGAGGAAGGCTGGGGGCTGCATGTTGGAGGATCAACGTACTCGAACAATACATTGAGCTATGGAGCCGATGACATCGTGGGAACCTGGGGCAGCATTGTTGATGATGGCCAGAGCGAGGCCCTGACCTGGACCGGCGCAGTTGGTGGACTCGCGATTTCTTCGCAGCACACGGTCCAGCAGAACGGACTCTACTTGGAGATCGTTGTCACGCTCACTAACAACACGGGCGCCGCTCTCAACGATCTCTACTACTATCGCAACGTCGATCCGGACAATAACTACGATCACAATTCTCAGTTCGAAACCACGAACACCATCATTTCCCAAGGGAACGATGGCTCCGGTGTCTCGCAAGTCTCCGCCACTCAGCCGGACGGCACGTTCATGTCGTTGACCGGATTCGGGGCCGATTCTCGCGTGGCGTATGGCGGCTTCTCGAATCGCGATCCGCTGGCGATCTACAACGGATCGTCCGGGCTAAGTCAGTCGGGGATCGCGACCTCCGATGAGGCGATCGCTCTCGCCTTCCGCGTCGCGACCTTGGCTGCCGGGGACTCCACGACGCTGACGTTGCGATACACCTTCGGGAATCAGGCCGCTCCGGACCTCGACCTCGATGCCAATAACAGTACGGCGACAGGCATAGGTTATCAGGGCTTGTTCATTGAGGGAGGCGGACCCGTCGCGATCGTCGACACGGACATGTCGATGTTCGATGCGGACGATCACCGGTTGACCGGGATGACGCTCACGCTGACGAATCCGCTCGATGGAGTGCTGGAGTCGCTGGCTGCTACGACGACCGGAACGAACATCACCGCTCTCTACAACAGCGGGACCGGTGTGCTGGCTTTGTCGGGGACCGACACGTTGGCCCACTATCGCCAAGTGCTGGCCTCGGTCGTCTATGACAACACCGATGATACGCCGGACACTACGAGCCGCGTCATCACGATCACCGCCACTGATGGGGTTCATACCAGCCCGGTCGCGACCTCGACGATTGACGTGTCCGCCACCAACGATGCACCGGTGTTTGTCACGAATACCTTGACGCTCTCCGAGGGAGCCAGTGTGGTTCTGACGAATGCGGACCTCAACAGTTCGGACATGGAAAGTGGGCCGACGGGTCTAACCTACACCGTGAGCGGCCTGACCGCTGGGCAGTTCGAGCTGATCCCGAATGGCACCTCGATTACGTCATTCACACAGGACGACATCAACAACGGTCGCGTGCGGTTCGTCCATGACGGCGGCGAGGCAGCTCCGACGTACTCGCTCACGCTGAGCGATGGAGGTGCGAATGTCGGACCCTCTGTTGCCACGATCTCGTTCACGAACGTGAATGACGCTCCCGCGATGGGGGGCAATACGCTGTCAATCAGTGAGGGCGGAACGGTCGTACTGGGGCTGACGAACATCTCGGCGACCGACCCGGACAACACTCCCGCCCAGTTGGCCTACACGGCCAGCAATGTGAGCCACGGTCAGTTCGAATACGTGGCTACACCCGGTGCGGCGATCACGACCTTCACGCAGGCGGACATCAACGCCGGACTGGTGCAGTTCGTTCACGACGGAAGCGACATCGCTCCGGCGTACGACCTGACCGTGAGCGACGGCAGCCTCAGCCACGGGCCGAGCAGCGCCTCGGTGACGTTCAATGCGAGCAACGATCTCCCCACGATCAGCACCGTGGCTAACCAGACGATTAGCGAGGACACCACACTCGGCCCGATCGCCGTTACGGTCGGTGACTCCGAGACCGCAGCTACCGCTTTGGTCGTGACCGCGACATCGAGCGATGGCACGCGGATTCCGAGCGGGAACATCGTCCTCGGAGGCAGCGGAACGAACCGTACGATCACGATTACTCCCGCCCTCAATCAATACGGTGGTCCGGTCACAATTACGCTGACTGTCAATGACGGTGTGGCAACGACTCAGATGGCATTCGAAGTGACAGTCATTGCAGTGAATGACGCCCCGACGATTTCGCCTGCAACGATGCCGCTCTCTGAAACGGCCATCAACGGGTCTCTGATCGGCAGCGTTGTCTCGGATGATGTCGATGTGGGCGATACGCGCACCTTCTCGATCATCGGAGGCGATCCTTTGGGAGCCTTCAGCATCGACAATACCGGACGGCTGTTTGTCGCCGATCAAGTCCAGCTCGATTACGAAACGGTTCCGACCTGGAGCCTGACCGTGCAGGTTCGGGATGCCGCCGGAGCCACGGCCACAGCTGTGATGACGATCAATCTGATTGATGAAAACGACAACAATCCGGTCATCACCAGCAACGGCGTTGGTGATACCGCGAGCGTGACGCTGACCGAGAACAACACTCTCGTGACGACGGTGGTGGCCACCGACGTCGATGCGGGCACGGTGCTGACCTATGGCATCTTTGGGGATGATGTCGCGTTCTTCCAGATCGACACGAGCACGGGAGAACTGACCTTCCAGTTGCCGCCTGACTACGAGACACCTCATGATATGGACGGCGACAATGTCTATGAAGTCTCTGTCATCGCGACCGATGGAACCCGCTCCGATGTTCAATCGCTGTCGATCACGATCACCGATGCGAATGAGTTTGCGACGACGGCGATCGTCGATCAAGACCTCTCCACCGAGATCGTGCTGGAGAATGCCATCGTCGGAACTCCGGTCGGGATCACCGCGTTCGCGGATGAAATGGACGGAACCGATGCGGTGAGTTACTCGCTCCTGAACGACGCGAGTGGCCGTTTTACGATTGATGCCAGCACCGGCATCGTGAACGTGGCTGGGTCCATCGATTACGAGTCAGCCGCCTCGCACACGATTCGGGTTCAGGCCCTCAGCACCGATGGTTCATCCTCGATTCGCGATTTCACGATCGCCGTGGTCGATGTCAACGAGTTCGCCACGACGCCCGTCAGTGATACGGATACTGCGATTGAACTGCTTGCTGAAAACGTCGTGGTCGGGACTCCGGTCGGAGTGACCGCGTTCGCCGATGATCTCGACGGGACTGATGTGGTCAGCTACTCGCTGACGAACAATGCGGGCGGACGGTTTGTCATCGACGCTGTCGCCGGGATCGTGCGTTTAAATGCGGCTCTCAATTACGAGGCTGCGACGACGCATACGATTCAGGTTCAGGCCCAGAGTACTGATGGCAGCACCAGCGTGCGCGACTTCATGATCGTGGTCACCGATGTGAACGAGTTCGCTACGACGGCGATCAGCGATACGGATGTCTCTGCGGATCAGGTGGCAGAGAATGCATCGGTTGGGACTCCAGTGGGAGTCACGGCCTTCGCGGATGACCTCGATGGCACCGACACTGTCAGCTACTCGCTGTTGAACAATGCGGGAGGGCGGTTCGCGATCGATAACTCGACAGGAGTGGTGACAGTCAATGCGGCTCTCGATTATGAGGCCAGCACCTCGCACACCATCCGCATGCAGGCCCTGAGTACTGATGGATCAACATCGATTCGCGATTACACGATCGCGGTGATCGATGTCAACGAGTTCGCAACGACGCCCGTCAGTGATACCAATGCCGTGATCGACCAAGTGAGCGAGAACGCCAGGGTCGGGACTCTGGTCGGCGCGACGGCCTTTGCCGACGATCTCGACGGCACCGACGGCGTGAGCTACTCGCTCACGAGCAATGCGGGTGGACGATTCGCGATTGATCCGATCACCGGTGCAGTCACCGTGGCAGGGGCGATCGATTATGAGGCGACATCGACGCTGTCCTTCACGGTCCAGGCCCTGAGTACCGATGGATCACTGACAACGCGAGACTTCGTGATCGTCGTGACTGACCTCAACGACAACGCTCCGGTCATCGGTCCAGGCCAGACCTTCTCGCTGCCCGAGAACAGTGCCAACAGCACCCCGGTCGGGACGGTGGTGGCCTCGGATGTGGACACGATGGGGACGCTCCAGACCTGGACCATCACTGGCGGGACGGGGGCGGGGGCCTTCGCGATCAACGCGGCCACTGGCGAGATCACGGTCCTGGATGGCTCGCTGTTGAACTACGAGGCCACGCCGTCATTCACCCTGCTCGTCACCGTGTCGGATGGCGTGGCGACCTCGGCAGTGCAGACGATCACGATCGACTTGACCAACGTCAACGAGGCTCCGCAGATCACCGGTCCAGCCAACACATCCGTGAATGAAGACGGCACAACGGCTGCCTTGCCAGTCACGATCAGCGATGTCGACACAGCTGCCAACACGCTCGTCGTCACAGCGACCAGCAGTGATCTCGCCTTGATCCCGAACGGCAACATCGTGATCGGTGGGACCGGTTCCAACCGCACCGTGACGATCACGCCGACTGCGGACATGAACGGTGGCCCGGTCACGATCACGCTGACGGTGAGCGACGGGGCCTTGTCGACGCAGACGACGTTCCTAGTGGTTGTCAACGCAGTCAACGACGCCCCGACGATCTCAGTCGTGCCCGACCAGACGATCAACGAAGACACCACCACCGGCCCGTTGTCGATCACCATCGGTGAAATCGACTCCAGCGTGAACGGACTCGTCGTATCGGCGACCAGCAGTGATCAGGGGCTGATTCCTGATGGCAATCTGATTATCTCAGGAACCGGAGCCAGTCGGACCATTACCGTGACTCCGACAGCCGATCAGAACGGTGGCCCGGTGACGATCACACTGACCGTGAGCGATGGAGCCTTAACCACCCAGCGGACGTTCACCGTGATCGTCGCATCGGTGAATGATCTGCCGGTCATCGTGCCTCAAGGGTTCACTGTCGATGAGAACAGTCTCGCGGGCGCAGTCGTCGGTACAGTGCTGGCAAGCGACATCGATACCGGTGCGGTGCTGACGTTTACCATTGATTCCGGGAACGACAACGGCGCGTTCACGATCAACTCCTCGACCGGAGAGATCACGGTCGCGAATCCCAGCGCACTCAACTTCGAGATAGCGCAGGTGTTTCTGCTGACCGTCTCTGTCACCGACAGTGTGGGCGCTCCGCAAACCACCACGATCACGATTCGGCTGTTGGACCTCAATGAGGTTCCGACCTCGCTCGACCTGAGCAGCAACAGTGTTATTGAGAACAGCTTCATCGGCACGCAGGTCGGTCAGCTGTCGTCGACCGATGTCGATACGGGAGACTCGGCGACCTACTCACTGTTCGACGATGCTGGTGGCTTGTTCACAGTCGATGCGAACACCGGTGAGATTACCGTCAACGGCTCCCTCGATTTCGAGACCTCCGCGAACCACACCATCATCGCCCGCATCACTGACAGCGGGGGTCTCGTCCTGGATCGCAGCTTTGTCATCTCGCTGGTCGACCTCAACGAGGCCCCCGTTCTGGTGGGTGCCGCGTACGGCCTGTCCGAGAACAGTATCAATGGCACCGTCATCGGCACCCTCAGTGCCAGCGATGTCGACGCGGGAGATCAGCTGACCTTCTCACTGATCAGCGGGAACACCAGTGGTGCCTTCTCCATCGATGCGATCAGCGGGGCCATCACCGTTGCGAACACAGCTGCGATTGACTTCGAAGCGAATGGAACGTTTACGCTCACGGCTCAAGTCGCCGACCGCGCGGGTCTGATCCACCAGCAGGTGGTCACTGTCAACTTGAGTGATGTCAACGAGCGTCCCTCGGTTCTGACGGGGATCTACCACATCAACGAGTGGTCATCGATCGGCAGTCTGGTGGGAATGGTGGCCGCTTCCGATGTCGATGCGGGCGACACACTGTCTTACTCCTTCGTGGCCGGGAACACGGGCGGACGCTTCGCGATTGATCCGAGTACCGGAGAGATCACCGTCGCCAACGGAACGGGGTTCACCCATGAGACTCAATCGTCGTACACGATGAGCGTCGAAGTGCAAGACGTTGCGGGTCTGACTCACTCCGCCGACATGACGGTCATTGTCGACAATGTGAACGAACCACCGGTTGCAGTGAATGACCAGTATGCAGTGAATCAGTTTGCGACGTTCACTACGGCGACAATCAATGGGGTCCTCGTCAACGACGGTGACAGTGACTCGCCATTGATCACGGCATCATTCGTCCAGGGGCCTCGGAACGGGACGTTGACGCTGAACTTAGACGGGACGTTTACGTACGTGCCAGACGGCCTGTACTTCGGTCTGGACGCATTCACGTACATCGTGAATGACGGACTGGAATCGAGCAGCGTGGCCACCGTGTCGCTGACAGTGAATTTGGTCGCACCGGGCGGCGGAGGACTGGGGGGAGATCCAGATTCCTTCGATGAACAGGACGATGCCGAGCTCACAGATGATGACGAGGAGACCGGCCACGGAGTAGCTGGCAACGAGCCAGCAGGCACCGGCGAACCTGCTCACGGATCGGGAAGTACATCGACCTCCAGGATCGTCGTGTCAAGCCAGACGGATTCCTCCACGGGAGCAGGCTTGCTTTCGACGGTGAACATTCTGGACGACTTCTTCCGTCGCCACTCCAGTCTCATTGACCCACGATCCGTGGCACGTCATTCGTCGAGTCCGCGATCAGGGTTGGTGAACCAGATGCGCCGGATTCCGGACCTTCTCCCCGTGATCCAGGAGTTCATGCCCGCCCCCCTGCAAGACCTGACATTCGCGATCCTCGAGAACCACAGCATGTGGAATGAACTCAACACCATCCGTCACCAGATGGAGGATCAACAGCAATCTTCGATGTTTGCCGAGAACATCGTGGTGGGAACGACCACAGCTGTGACCGGCGGCTTGACGGTCGGTTATGTGATCTGGCTGATTCGCGGCGGCTCGCTGTTGGCGACAATGGTCTCGGTCATCCCGACTTGGGCGTCGTTTGATCCACTGCCAGTCATGGATCGATTTGAAGAGGAGAAGTCGGAGGAAGACCAAGAGTCGCTCGCCTCGATCGTCTCCGGGATCTGAGAATCGGCCTCTGTCGGCCGTCTGCGTGAGTAGATTTGCAACGAATGAGCGGGCGGACCAGCGGCGCTGGCGGAGCGGGGTTCGCGTGAGAGTGCGACTCGCTTGTTCAAGGGGCTGCGAGGTCTCACAATGGAGCCGTCCCCAAACTTCCTGGGGACTTGCCCCGTAACGACTCCCGCCTGACACTCCAACATGCCCGCCATTACGAAGCTGCTCGTTGCCAACCGGTCCGAAATTGCGATCCGCGTTTTTCGCTCGGCGCATGAACTCGGCATCCGCACCGTGGCGATCTATGCCCACGAGGACCGGTACGCACTGCACCGGTTCAAGGCCGACGAGGCCTACCAGATCGGCGTCCCCGGCGAGCCGATCAAGTCGTACCTGAATATCGACTCGATCATCGCAGCTGCCAAGAAGGCCGGAGCCGATGCGATTCATCCGGGGTACGGGTTCCTGTCCGAGAAGCCCGCGTTCGCGCAGGCGTGCGCCGATGCGGGGATCATCTTCGTCGGGCCGAAGGTCGAGCACCTCGAGGCTCTCGGTGACAAGACAGCTGCCCGCAAGATCGCGATCTTGGCGAAGGCTCCGATCCTCAGCGGGACAGAAGAGGCGCTCAAGGACGCCGCCGAAGGGGTCATTGCTGCCAAGAAGCTGGGTTACCCCGTGATCCTCAAGGCGGCCCACGGCGGCGGCGGCCGCGGCATGCGCGTCGTCGAGAGCGAGGACCAGTTCGTCGCCAGTTACGAAACCGCCCGCCGCGAATCGCTCACCGCCTTCGGCAGCCCGGATATCTTCATCGAGAAGTACATTCGCCGCGCCCGTCACATCGAAGTCCAGCTCCTCGGCGACAAGCACGGGAACCTGGTCCACCTGTTCGAGCGTGACTGCTCGGTGCAGCGGCGACACCAGAAGGTCGTCGAACTCGCCCCGGCACCGAACCTCGATCCGAAGGTGCGGGAAGCGTTGTGTCTAGCCGCCGTGAACATCGGCAAGCAGGTCGGGTACGAGAACGCCGGGACGGTCGAGTTCCTGGTCGATGCCGACACGAACCAATACTTCTTCATCGAAGTGAATCCTCGCATCCAAGTCGAGCACACGGTGACCGAAGAAGTCACCGGCTTCGACATTGTGAAGTCGCAGATTCTGGTCGCGCAAGGTGTCCGCCTCGACGATCCGGAAATTGGCATGACCTCGCAAAGCGTCATCAAAACCAACGGTTTCGCGGTTCAGTGCCGCGTCACCACCGAAGACCCGGAGAATAACTTCACGCCCGATTACGGACGAATCGCTCACTACCGGTCGACCGGTGGCATGGGGGTCCGGCTGGATGCGGGGTCTGCCTTCTCGGGTGCTGTTGTAACACCCTATTACGACTCCTTGATGGTCAAGGTCACCGCCCGTGGACGACGGTTCGTTGATGCGATCTCGCGCATGGAACGCAGTCTGGCCGAGTTCCGTGTACGCGGGGTAAAGACCAATATCCCGTTCCTCATCAATCTGCTCGCTCACCCGATATTTATCTCGGGACTCTGTACGACTCGCTTCATTGACGACACTCCCGAACTGCGGACGATTCCGAAACGACGCGACCGGGCGACCAAGATTCTGTCGTACCTCGGCGATGTGATCGTCAACAAGAACTCGCTGGTGAAGGGACGACCGGTCGCGAAGCGGAATCTGCCCGCTCCGATTCCCCAGTCGAACCGGACCGTCGACACCAAAGACCCACTTCCCACCGGAGCCAGACAGGTCTTCCTCGATCAGGGGGCGAAGGGCCTCTCGAAGTGGATTCTCGATCAGAAGCAACTGCTCATCACCGATACGACGTTTCGCGATGCGCATCAGTCGCTGCTCGCGACACGAGTCCGGACGTTCGATCTCCTGCAAATCGCACCGATCTATGCCGAGAAGTTGCCCCAGCTCTTCTCGATGGAGATGTGGGGCGGAGCGACGTTTGATACGACGATGCGGTTTCTGAAGGAGTGCCCGTGGGACCGGCTGGCCGAGATGCGCAAAGCCTGTCCGAACATTCTGTTCCAGATGCTACTGCGGGCCTCGAATGCCGTCGGCTATACGAACTATCCCGACAACATCGTCCGCGAGTTCGTGAAAGAAGCGTTCCAGTGCGGGAACGATGTGTTCCGCGTGTTTGACTGCCTGAACTGGGTGCCGAATATGCAGGTCGCGATGGACGCGGTCTGCGAAGCAGGCGGCATCTGCGAGGCGGCGATCTGTTACACCGGCGACATCACCAACCCGACCCGCACGAAGTACGACCTCAAGTATTACGTCAATCTGGCCAAAGAGCTGGAGAAGATGGGCGCTCACATTCTGGCCATTAAGGACATGGCCGGACTGTGCAAGCCGGAAGCCGCAGCCACGCTCGTGCAGGCTCTGAAGAAGGAGATCGGCATCCCGATCCACTTCCACACGCACGACACGAACGGGATTCAGGCGGCGTCGTACCTCCGCGCCGCCGATGTCGGTGTCGACATCGTCGACTGTGCGATGGCCCCGCTCTCGGGCGGCACGTCTCAGCCGAACCTCAACACGCTCAGCGAGTCGCTGCGGTTCCAACCGCGCGACCCCGGCCTCGACACGCGGACGCTCGATGAGGTCGCCGAATACTGGCGGTCGGTGCGGCAGTTCTACACCGCGTTTGAGAGCGATCCACTGGCCGGCACAGCTGACCTGTACAACCACGAGATGCCGGGTGGGCAGTACACGAACCTGTTTGAGCAGGCCCGGTCGCTGGGTCTGGAAGACCGCTGGAGCGAGGTGTGCCGCCTGTATGCCGAGGTCAACCAGATGTTCGGCGACATCGTGAAGGTGACGCCGACTTCGAAGTCGGTCGGGGACATGGCCCTGTTCATGGTGGCCAATAACCTCACCTGCGATGAGGTACTGAACGGCACGCGCGAGCTGTCGTTCCCGGAGGGGGTGATCGACCTCATCAGCGGGGCGATGGGCCAGCCGCCGGGCGGGTTCCCGCTACAAGTGCAGAAACGCATCCTCGGTGATCGCAAGCCATTCACCGGACGACCGGGGGCCGAGCTGCCCGATGCGGACTTCGACGCCGCCCGCAAGAAGATCGTGGAACTGCTGGCGGGCGAACCCGTCGAAGAGAAGTGGCTCAAGCGGCACACGCTGTCGTACCTGCTCTACAACAAGGTCTACGAAGGCTACGCCGCCCACCGCCGCAAGTTCTCCGACACCAGCGTCCTCCCCACGCCGAACTTCTTCTACGGCATGCAGCCCGGCGACGAGATCACGATCGACATCGAATCCGGCAAGACGCTGTTCATCAAGTTCCTGAACGTCGGCCAACCGCACCCCGATGGCACCAGAACGGTCTCGTTCGAACTCAACGGCCAGCCGCGCGATGTCACGATCACCGACGCCAGCGCCGCCCCCCAACAAGCCGCCCGCGCGAAGGCCGACCCCGACGATCCCGCCGAAATCGGAGCCACCATGCCCGGCATGGTCGTGTTAGTGCCCGTGAAGTCAGGTGAGCAAGTGACCAAAGGCCAGAAACTCCTGACCCTGGAAGCCATGAAAATGGAAACCTCCCTCTACGCCGACCGCGACGGGACCGTCCGCGATGTCCGCGTGAAGCCGGGGGATGCCGTGGAGACCGGGGATTTGTTGCTGACGCTGGAGTTCAAGGCGGAGTGAGGAAAAGCTGGCGCAACGCTCTATGGATCAGATGTAGTCGATGCACTTCACCTGGACGTGAACACAAGATCACTTCGCTGCATGAAGTACGGGAGTGTCACGCATTTAGTCAGAAAAATCCTGCTGGAAGACATGGATTTCCCTGAATCCGAGACTTTGTCTCTGCTATGATAACGATCAGTAGTTTGAAAGGAACACGTCATGCTCATCTCCTTCAGTGTCTCAAACTTCCGGTCATTCGGAGAAGAGCAAACTTTGAACATGGTCGCCAGCAATAAGCTGAGCGACCATCCGAACCACTGCGTAGCTATCCCCGGTACAGTCAACAGTGCAGTTCGGACCGCTGTCATTTACGGAGCAAATGCAGCGGGGAAATCGAACCTCATCAAGGCAATGGCGTACGCCCAAGAGTTGATTACGGGTACGTACCGATCGATTCCGCCAGCATCTCCATTCACATTCGACCGAAAGTTCGGAGACCTCCCAAGCACATTTGATTTCCAATTCCTCATCGACAACCGCGTTTTCCGGTATGGATTCGACATTCTTCGTGGTCGAGTGGCTGGTGAATGGCTTGCAGTGAACGAGGGAGCTTCTGAGCGGTTAATTTATGAGAGAGGAAAAAATGGAACGCTTGAGTTCGGCTCAAAATTGACCGAATCCCTCTTGGTGGACGAAAAGGCAGACAAGTTCCTTCGCTCAGCCGCTCAGATATCAGCGTTCAACGACAGTCAACTCTTTTTGTGTCAATTGGCTGTCCTGTTCCCGCAAAAGATATTGGGGCCCACATTGTCGCGAGTAAGACAGTGGTTCACAGACGGACTCGCGATTCTGGGACCAGAACATCGTTCGTGCGACATCCTCGAACGTTTGGATACGGACGACAGCTTCCGAGAATTCTGCGGCACCTTTTTGAATCGCCTTGGCACTGGTATCTCACACTTGAAAATTGAACGATTGCATCGTCAGCCAAATCCATACGAACGAAAGTTATTGGTTGAACTTGCCAATCTCAGAGTGCGAGATCATGTT
Organism: Planctomycetota bacterium; assembly: GCA_043718945.1. Lineage (GTDB taxonomy): Bacteria > Planctomycetota > Planctomycetia > Planctomycetales > Planctomycetaceae > TH-plancto1. The sequence continues at coordinate 7,567 of JAYSUV010000758.1, read as the reverse complement.
GAAGGAGGCTGCAATGCGGAATCTGATGTTGTTCTGAAACCGTTCGATCCAGATCCGATCACAGAGCGAAGATTGATCGCTGAACACGGCGAATTCCTCATGCCCTTCGGTGACGAGTCGGATGGCACGAAACAGCTACTACACTTTCTCCCGATCCTCTTTTCTGGTTCCGCGCAGCCGAAGACGCTTATCATTGATGAGGTGGATCGCAGTCTACATCCATTGGCGTGCTGGGAACTGATTCGACTGTTCAGTGAGTCGTGTCCTGGAGCGCGCGGTCAGTTGATCGTTACCACTCATGAAGCGCATCTGCTCGATCAAGACTTGCTCCGACGGGATGAATACTGGTTTGTCGAGAAGGATGAGTGCCAGCAGTCTCGACTCGTTCCGCTGTCGGATTTCACTGTTCGCAAAGATCTGAACCTCCAGAAGGGATACCTCCAAGGACGATTCGGGGCGATACCGTTCATTGGATCCATGGAGAACTTACAAGAACTTTTGAGTTGCCCTGGGAACAAGGAGGCTTGCAATGCCGCTCAAACCACGCCCACTTAATCGTGACGGTGGCGTGGTCAAGGATGCGAGTCTGGTGATCATTGCCTCGGAAGACCGCTATGCAGTCAAGCAATACTTCTCTCGCTTCAAACCGCGACGAGTTCAGTTCCAAGTGCTTGCCACCGAAGATGGGAAGTCGTCGCCAGAGCATGTATTGGCGCGTCTGAGGGACTTCGTGAAGGATTATGACATCGGTCAGGACGATGAACTCTGGCTCTGTTTGGACGTTGACCATTGGGCTAAGTCGGGGCACATTCAGAATCTGACATCCGTGCTACAACAGTGCAAAGCCGCAGAGTATCAGATCGCCTTTTGCCTTCCATGTTTTGAATTGTGGCTTTTGCTTCACTACCGCGACATCGATGCTAACAACCTTGAGGGGCACTCGGCCGCGAGTGTCTACCAAGACCTGAAGCAGCATTGTTGTGGATTCGACAAAACCAAAGTCGACCGAATCTCGCTGACTGCCGATCAAGTGCTTTCTGCAATTGAACGGGCTAAGTTGTTGCCTGGCGACACAATGGACATACCCACTGTAATCGCTGCTCAAACACACAGGCTTTTGAATCGACTCGTCGAAAAAGAATTGATCCGCATCGATCCGCCCCCGTGTCAGTCAGGATCAAAGTGAGATCCCGAAAGGGGCAACGACAGCCCAGCCCAGCACTGAGCGGAGCGGCGAGAGCCGCGAAGCGCCGCCCTGGGTTTGATGGACGTGAAGGAGTTCAAGCCCTGAAAGGGCGGCACAGGGTCGCACCACGGCGGTTTGTTTCGCCCTTTCAGGGATGCGACCTCAGTCGGAATCGTCACCCAGGGAGGCGTTCCCGATGGTCGCTGTGCCCTGGGCTGGTTTGTTTGGCCCTTTCAGGGCGAAGAAGCGAACGCCAGCGAACCGTGGTGGCACTGCACCACGAGGTCGCCGTAGAATCCACTCCGCCATGAGGTCCGGCCTCTGAGTATCGTCTCGGCTTGCACTGCTGTCTGACGTTGAACGACTCCCCGAGGAACCCACACACATGCAGCGACTTGAAGCGTTACGAGAATGGATTGCCGACGATCCTGCCGCAGCGGGTCAGTATCTGATTGCAGAATTGAACCAGCCATCGTTGGAGCCCACTTGGCGAAGAATCGTGATCTATGCCGTCGACGCGATTCGCTTCGAAGACTTGGCGATCCGTGGATCTTTGGCGACTGCCTTGCTGCACCATGCGTCCGAACTTCGACAGTCAAACTCGCCAGATGATTTGCCAGCCGCAATGTGCGCCATTCGTCGAGCAGGTTCGATCCTTCCGGAGGATCGTGTCGATGAGTTGCTGCCGTTCATGAACCCGATGGGCTTTGTCGACACTCGGTTGGTGACACTTCAAGCCATCGTCGCGATTTACTCGGCAGCCCCTCCGAATCGAGACCTGACCTCAATCGCGGATCGAGCTGGCGACTTGGCGATGAAGCACTGGGACTTGGATGTCTTTCAGGCAGGAGGCATCTCGGCCTTGGCGATCGAAGCCACGTTGGTTGCCACGATGCTCGGATGTCGCCAGTTGTCACAGATCGCTGACCTAGCGAACGGGGTCAGCCGCCGTCTATTGATGAAGCGACTGAAGACCAAGCTGGACGCTGTTGCGTCAGCATGGGACTCGAATTCGGTTTCCTCAGATCAAGTAGCACGACTTCGAGAAATTGCCGGGAAACTGCGGGTGAATTGACGAGGAAATCGACGCGTGGCCAACACTTCCGCTGTCCCTGTCTGCACGCTTGCGGTCGCAGCGTTGCAATTGCCGGTAGTCGCGCAGAAGTTTGCGATCGTCGGAACATACGCAGACAATCGGCCATTCGTGCGTCATTCTGCATTACTTCGCACCGAGGACTCAATCGGTGAAGAACGTGCTGTGACCGTTCATCACATGGGGCCGCCCATCGGAGAATCCAATCAATGCCAGTGCCATGTGATGGCGCAAATTGGACTAACCAACGAGGAGATCGAAGCGATTGAAGATTGGATCGCTACGGTCGCGATACAGTATTGCGAGAAAATAGTTCTCCCTTTCCAACAGTATGTCATCGTACCACATATGGATTGGGTGATTTCCGAGGAAGGCCGACCCCAGCGGCAACGGTTTAGTTGTGTCGGGTATGTGATTGAAGCATACAGATCAGCCGAAGTAGATCTCCTGAATCTGGCATGTCTTCCTGACGCCCATCAATCAGACGCAACAGAGGCATACCCTTATCTCGTGCGGATTGCGAACACGCCGGAATTGGCAAAACGGCTTGGGTTCACGGGTTTTGAGACTCTCGGGCTAAATGGAGATGGTCCTTGGAAGATACCGCTTCCTGGTTACCTGTTTCACTCAACTACCCGGTACCAAATCAACTCACCACGACCGTCGTCCTTTGTGCCGACTGGCTTGGAGCAAGCTCGATATCCTTGGAAGGGCGGCACAGGGGCGCACCACAACGGGTTGTTTCTCCCTTTCAGGGCAATGACCTCAATCGGACTCGTGACCCAGGGCGTCGCTCCCGTTGGTCGCTGTGCGCTGACCGCAAGCTTCGGCTCCTTTAATGTGGCAGAAGAGCACTCCGCCAGGCTGAGTTGTGGTAGCAGGTTGGGCAATCGGCGCTAGGATGTCAGATTCCAGTACAGGAAGGAGCTGACGAATGCGGTCGAGAAACACCTCCATATCCTCTCGATCGGATTCTGGATGTCGCGACCCGCCCGCCTGATTCTGTTCAAGAGTCACTCGATTGATCGCGGCAGCTTCGACAAGCAGACGGCTCTCCAAATATCGCACATGCGCCTTAGTCAGATTCTCGTCCTTGCTGACAAACACGATCGCGAAAACCAAAACTCCTTTGTCTTGTGTTGCTTGAGGCGGTCTCGAATGACCTCTGCTTCGCCGATGTAAGCGCGGGGTCGAGTGGTAAGCGGATCGATACCGAGCAGGATGTACACTCTAGCCTTGTCGAGTTCCTCGTGAGCCAGTAGCTCATCTAGCTCTGTACGTGGTGCCGCGACGGCCTTACCCGTCCAGTTGGATATCTCCCCAGTTCGAAGGCTCTTTGCGTCCCCGCGCGGCAGGAAGACCTTGATCGTTGCGGAGGACATGCAAGTGTCTCGCTTCTAAGTGGGGTTCGACTGCCGAAACGTGGAGGGACATGACCGCGCTTTGGTGGTGTGGAATAAACACGTCAAGTTCTCTCGTTCTCAAGCTCCGGCTTGGGACCGAGGGAATCCAGTCACTTCGCCCCCTCCGACCGGGCTTTCGCCTTGGCTCGGATCTCCTCTTTGACCTTCGTCAACCGTTCCGGCCATACAAAGGTCGGAGCGGTGGACGGGGCATACCCTTGCAGGTGTCCGGTCAGCCGAGTCGTCGGGTCGGTGTAGACCAGTTTGGTTTCGCCAAACACCTCTTCGCACAGCTTGGCCAGCTGGGGGTCATACTCCTTGAGGAGCGCGCGAGTGCGGACATGATTGTGGTCGTGGTCCGGGGCGCGATTGTTGTCGAACCATGACTGGACCCCCTCGGCGAAGTATTCGTGGTGGTTGGTACTGGCGTACTTCCCCTTCCAGAGACCGGCCTCCATGGCGTTGTCGTAGGCCAATTTCACTCGCGAATCAAAAGTCGGGTCGACATTCACCATCCCGCGCAGATGGATGTTGTGCGCGAACTCGTGAATCAGAATGTTCTCGGTCGAGTACGGGTCGCCGGGGTACTTGAGCAGGTTCTCTTCCCCGGTCGAGCAATACGGATCATCTTGCGACCCACCAGTCCCACGAGCCCGGGCGTCCCACCAGTCCTTCGGGGTCAGCTGGGCGAAGTCCGGCAGGTCAGTGGTGAACTCTTTCCAGCTGATGATGCACATCCGCGACCCGCTCTTGATCATCGCGTCGCGGACATCGGGGCGATTGGCGATCATCAAGTTGATGAGATACTCCGCCTCGCGCAGGGCATAGTCATTGACGTTCGCCGAGGCGACGATCGGGTAGCCGTGGGCGCTGATCGACTTCTTGTAGAACTCGGGCACCTTCCACTCCGCTGGGGGAGCCACAATCGGAGTGAGCGCGGACGTGGCAGGAGCAGTCTGCACGACGCCCCAGACCTTGGTCAACAGTTTCTCCATGTCCGGGTCGAGCTTGAGCAACTCCTCATGAGTGAACGGGTAGAAGTCGTTACGCGAAAAGAACGCCTCCGAGGTCTCCGCGAAATACTCCATCGGGTTGGTCATGGCGTACGCCTTCTCCCGGCGGATCGGAATGCCGGTCCCACTCCAGCGTTCGACATTGTCGTACGACTGGCTGTCCTTAGCATGTGCGTAGGCACTCGCGATGTCGTCATTGTCGAACCCGAACACTTGGTCATGGTAGGCATGGGCCAACTCATGCAGGGCGAAGTTCGGCATCCGGTCGAGTTCCTTCTCGAAGGTCATGATGTTGGTGAACTCGACCCCCTTGACCATGTCGGAGTTCCGCTTCTGATCGACCAACCACTGCCGACCCGGATGGTACTCGGCACTCGGACGGACGCCGGGGTACTCGGGAGAAAACCAGAGCGTCACTTTGCGCAGCTTCTCGACGGCCGGGGCCGGGACCACCTTCACGACCTCTTGCAACTGCTGTTTGAGGAGCTTGAGAGCGAGTTCCGTAACAGCGGGGCAGTCCTTGAGGAGCGACTGCTCGACCTGAACGGTCCAGCCTTCGACTGTTTTCTTTTCGTAGGTGCGGGAAGCCTCCGCAGCCGGTTTCTCCTCAGCGAATCCACCCGGTGCCCCGCCGACCAGCAGGCTCAGCCCCACGAACACAACACGCCACGACATGGTCCAGTTCTCCAGCAGGAAACAACGACACTTAGACGATTGAGCCTAAACATGCGTTATGCGAGTGTCAATCATTGTAGGCGATGTCGCTCCGCGACTCGCATTCCGCCCACGGGAAGATCTTTTTTTGGCGGGAGAAATCTTCAGTCGCGGAGCGACGTGAGCTACGGGCGATTCTCTTCCGTCGTTCGATTACCATGCAACCTCTCACCTGCATCACCGCCCTCGGTTCCCGCCGCCATGAACGCCACGACCATCATCGGCATCGAAGTCCACGTCCAGCTGAACACCCGCACGAAGATCTTTTGCGGGTGCGTCAACAAGTTCAATCCAGACCAGCCGAACACGCAGACCTGCCCGGTCTGTCTGGGTCTGCCGGGGTCGTTGCCGGTGCTGAATCGAGAGGCGATCCACCTGGGCCAGATGACCGGGCTGGCCCTGAACTGCGAGGTCACGCCGTGTACCAAGTGGGACCGCAAGCAGTACTTCTATCCCGATTTGCCGAAGGGGTATCAGACGAGCCAGTTCGATCTGCCGCTGTGCCAGAACGGGTGGGTCGAGACGTTTAACGCGGAGGGAGTCGCCCGCCGCGTCCGTATCCGCCGGGCGCACCTCGAAGAGGACGCGGGCAAGAACATGCACGACGAATCCGGGCGCGGCCGCGACAGCCAAGTCGACCTCAACCGCGCCGGGACGCCGCTGCTTGAGATCGTCAGCGATCCCGACATCCGCTCGGCACAAGAGGCCAAGGCGGTCCTCGAAGAGCTGCACCTGCTGCTCACGTACCTCGGCGTCTCCGACTGCAACATGCAGGAGGGGAGCCTCCGCTGCGACGCCAACGTGAACCTGCACATCGACCAGCCCAACGGCAAGCCGGTCGCCACACCCATCGTCGAGGTCAAGAACCTCAACAGCTTCCGCGCCGTCGAAGCCGCGATCGAGTACGAAGTCCAGCGCCAACTCACTGAGTTCCAGAAGACCGGTCGCAAGATGGGTGACTCCGGTGCCGATAAGGAGACGCGCGGCTGGGATCCGGACCGCGCGGCGACCTTTGCCCAGCGCGGTAAGGAAGAAGCTGCGGATTACCGCTACTTCCCGTGTCCCGATCTGGTCCCGATCACGACCAGCCCCGAGCGGATCGAGGAGATTCGCCGCGAACTGCCGGAGTTCCCCGCTGTTCGCCGTGCGCGGTATCGCACCGACTTCGGTCTGTCGCTGTACGATGCCTCGGTGATCGTGAACCAGGGAGTCGACCTCGCGCGGTACTTCGAGACGGTGGTCCAAATCTGCGGCGATGCCAAGCAGGCCGCGAATTGGGTGACACAAGATGTGCAGCGGGATCTCAATGATCGCAAGCTGACGATTGCCCAGTTCCCGATTAAGGCGGATGTCCTCGGGTCGCTGCTTAAGCGGATCGTCTCCGGCGACCTGACCGTGAAGGGGGCCCGCGAGGTGTACGCGCAACTGCTGCTCGACTTCGATGAGGAGCAGCCGATCACGCTCGCTCGTATCGACGCCATTATTGAAGAGAAGGGTCTCCAGGTCGTCAACGACACCGGCCTCCTCGACGCCGCGATCGCCACCGCCTTGGCCGAAAGCCCCAAGGCCGTCGAGGACTTCAAAGCTGGCAAGCAGCAAGCCCTCGGGGCGGTCCTCGGCAAGATCATGAAGCTCGTCAAGGGGGCCGATGCCAAGGTCGTCCGTGAGCGCTTGATCCAGAAGCTGTCGGAGGGATGACCCTCGTGGGGCACGTTTCCTACGTGCCCGCCATTAGCCGTAGGACGGGCAGTGGCCTGCGCAAAAATGTGGGAACTGGGGTTAGTAGTGTGAGACAAATCTGGGCTCATCCGACTATTTTTGGGGGTTGGGCATTGGCAAGGTATTCACCTTGTCGGGTGTACTGGGTGTGGTGCAGGGTCAGGAGGCGCTCTTTGATGTGTTCATAGTTTCGGTAGCCGTAGGCGCGTCTTTGCAGGGCTCCGATTTTGTTGATCCCTTCCAGCGGGCCGGTCGAGAGCGGGTGGTCGTACCAGTTGAGGAGGCCTCGGCGGTGACCTCGCAGGGTCTTCGCCATGACTTGCACCTGGCGGATGCCGGAGGCGTCCGCGCGGCGGCACCACGCATCGAGGAACTTCTCCGCAGCGGGCTTCAAATTCTGGTTCCAGAACTGCCGCAAGTCCTCCTTCAGGTAGTACGC
>JAYSUV010000757.1:0-2617 GCA_043718945.1 Planctomycetota bacterium | reverse complement strand
GACATCGGCAGCGGCATCGAGCTGAACAGCAACTTCTTCAAGCTGGTCAGCTGGTACGACAACGAATGGGGCTACAGCAACCGCGTCTGCGACCTGCTGAAGCTGATCATCAAGAAGAGGAATCAAAGGTGTCAGGAACCGTTCCCGCGGGGTGGCCTAGACGCTGCTTCGAGCGTCTGGGTTGTGGAACAGCAAGAGATTACGGGAGAACCGACCGTCGTTCAACCCCTCCTGTTCCTGCGTCACCCCAGACATCCAAAGCAATGTCTGGGGGATCCCGCCTGGGACGACAGAACCTTCGCGGCGCACCCGACTCGCGGCGTTTTCTGTCGCCCCTGACGGGGCTGGGGCCTCGCAACACCACATTTCCCACCGCTGAAGCGGTGGGCTATTGTCGGGTGTCCCTGGCGGGACAAAGAGGACTGTCGGGTCGGCCAAGGGGGCGATCCCGGCGGTCGCGACCCTGGGCTGTGATGTTTCACCCTTTCACGGTGCAGAGACCGAACGGGTGTGGCGATGTTGGGACGGACCCCTTCCTGAAGGTCCTCGATTCAGCGACGGACGAGGATGTCCTTCGTACGCCTCATATCCCTAGTTCCGGCAGTTGGGCCTTGGCATCGGTCCCTTGGTCTTGCAGGGTCATTTTGACGTTGATTGTCTGCTTCTGATCGCCTTCGCCGAGGGTCAGTTCCCAGTGGACACCTCCCATGCCGAAGGGGGCTTCGGGGTGGCGGAAGATGCGGTGGTGGATTTGGATGGGGATCGTGCGGTTGAGTTTTGTGTCGCTGTCACCGGCGATGACCTGGCATTTTAGGTCGCCCTTTTGCCACTGGATGATCTCGGGAGTGTCTTCGGCTTTGAGGTTCTGTTCGGGGCCTTTGATCAGGGCTCCAAAGATGGCGTCTTTAGCCTCGATCGAGTCGACCGACTGGGCATCTTGGCCCTCGATCTTCTGCCAGACCTTGACGGCCTTGCCCAGCGGGTGCTTGCCCTCACCGAACTCCGCTTCCGGAACCAGACAGCGCCAGGTCATCTGGGGGAAACCTGGGCCGTCGGACTCCTGTTGCAGTTCGATCCAGCGATAGGGCTGGCCGTTGTGAGTTACCTGACCAACCGAGCGAGCGGTCCAGGTCGCGCTAATTTCCTGCGACGCCAGCTTGATGCTCACCTGATACTTGGCCCACTTGCCATCCGGTGCCAGCTGTTGCAGGCTGCTTCCCCCGATCGGCTCAGCAGCGAAAAACGATAGTATTCCAATCAAGGCGACACTCAGGCGACCGGTCATCGAGAGACTCCAGAAGGAGGTGAGGGACGACATGGATACGTGCGGTGGCGGGCGGCTGTTGGAACGAGTGACTTGGTGGCACTCGATTTCGGGGATTCCGCAGTCGGGAGGGGGGAGCTCCTGCCGAGCTGTTCGCGCGAGTGGACGCGTCTTGTGGCTCGCGGCTTAGCAGGAGCTTCGCCGTCCCGGAGGGCTCAATCGTGACCGCTCATCTGGACGTTGACGCATCGCTCCGCCCGAGTGACGAACTATCGCAGGCGCGGGATCGTTTCGTCGGTCCAGCTGTCGGAGGTCTCGACTCCATCCAGTGACGCATGACCGGGCTTCTGTTTGGCAGGAGGCGGGGTCGGGAACGAGAGACGGGTGGCTAGCGGGGATGCCTCAGTGCTGGCAGCTGGGGAGGGCTGCTTGGGCATCTCGTCACCGGGGAAGGGACGCGGAATGGCTGCTGGCTCGACATCCTCGTAGAACGGGACCGGCCGCGTGACGGCTGGCTCGGGCAGCTGTTGGTCGGCGGTGAGAATCGTGCGTTCGATCTTGCGCTCGGACTCGTGTTTCACGGGTTGCACCTGCGGAAGGGGAAGCAGACCCGGGGCTGAACTCGCAGCGGGCGAGACCTTGAGCGGGCTGTTCGTGTCGAACTGGCGACCGTCCGCAGTTCGTAGCCGCGCGTGAACCAGCAGTTCTTTGTTCAAGGGAACCTGCTGCCAGGGGAGTTCGAACTGGAGGCCGGCCCCGACGAACCCGCTGTGCCAGGCTTTGGCGGACTGCTCCGAGTCGAAGGTCCAGCGACCGACGCGTTTGTCGTCTCCGGAGCGAGTCATGTCGTAGGCTTCGATCTCGACCTCCCCGGCGATCTTGACGAGGTCGCCTTGCTCGTCATGAGGGGTGATCAACGCCACCAGCAGGTCGTCGCCCGGCTGGCCGTCGCGGTCTTTGCCGCCGGAGAGGAGGGTGTTGATCTTCACTCCCGCGAGGCGGACGAGGTTGCCGGTCTGTTCGGGAAGCGGGACTTGTCCCCCAGTGGAGGCGACCTGCGACCGGATCAAGTCCGTCTCGCGGCGGGCCATCGCCAGTTGGGATTGCAGCTCAGTGCTCTTCGCTTCGGCGCGGTACAGGGAGTCCTGACTCTGCCGGATTTCGGCTTCGAGCAGCTCCATCTGCCCCCGCGACGAACAGCCCGACCAAAGCAAAACCGCCCAGCTGGACAGCGCCAGGCACTGCCGGAAGGACGGTCGGTTGAGAGGGAATCGAGTGGTCATCCATGACCTCAGTGTGGGGCAGACATTCCTGTCTGCCGAGTGGGCGTCCTGCCCGGCGAATCCGCGCGAA
>JAYSUV010000756.1:0-23021 GCA_043718945.1 Planctomycetota bacterium | reverse complement strand
CAGCCTTCAGGCTGCTCCGTGACAGCCTGAAGGCTGGACTCCCACTCAGACGCGGTGCTACTTCCGGGTCGAGACCTTGGCCAGCAGGCCCGCACAGGCCGCGACGATTTCCGCTGGCTCGGCCATCCGACCGGGGCCAGTCGCCCCACAGCTGAGCCAGCCATCGAGCGGGCCGATGGTGTGCAGGCCGTCGGCTTGGACCTGCTCGACGTTGCGCTGGACCGAGGGCTTGATCCACATCTCGTTGTTCATCGCCGGGGCGAGCAGGATCGGGCAGGTGGTGGTGAGGGCAAGTAAGCTCACGAGGTCATCCGCCGCCCCGGTCGCCAGCTTGTGCAGGCAATCCGCGCTGGCTGGGGCGATGACGTACAGATCGGCCCTTCGAGCGAGACCGATGTGTTCCCCCTGGTGGTGTTCCTGCGGGGCGAAAATGCTCTCGTAGACTGGCCGTCCGGTGAGTGCCTCAAACGTCGCGGCCCCGATGAACTCCCGAGCTGCCTTGGTCATCACGACCGAGACCCGCGCCCCGCCCTGCACGAGCTTGCTGACGAGATCGGCGGTCTTGTAGGCCGCGATCCCGCCAGTAACGCCAATGAGGATTTCTCGGTTCTTCATGCTTGGTCTCTGTGGGAGAGTTCTCAGTCGTCAGTCGTCAGTTTTCAGTAAGGACGACCGGGCAGTGCTCTGACTGACAACTGACAACTGATCACTTCCAACTTCCCCCTACTTCCCCGCCCGCTTGATCCGCTCGTCGAGCGTCGTCGTGGTTTCCTTCAGGACGTACTCCAGGTAGTCGTCCTGCTCGTGGATCAGCGACTGCACGGCTACGTCGAGAGCGGCCTGGCTGTCGAAGAAGCTCAGGGCGCGGAGCGCTTCCAAGCGGACTCGCGGGTGCTCGTCGTTCACCAGCGTCTCCAACACCGTCAGCACCTCGGGCACGCGATCGCGCTGGTAGCACAGTACGCGGGTGGCTGCTGCCCGGGCTCGGAAATCCTTCGCGGCCAACAGCCGTTTCAGCAGGGCCACATCGACCACATCATGCTGTTGCTTGACCCACAAGGCTTCGAGCAGATTGTGCTGGACGTGGATGTCGTCTCCCTTCTGGGCGGCGACCCACTTGTCGACGGCGGCCATGACCTGGGCCTCATCACGCTCGCGGAGTTCCAAGCGGGCCTTCTGACGGGTCCGGTACTCGGGCGTCTTCTGCATATCGAGGATGTCGAGCAGATGCTCCACCGAAGCCCCGACAATCTGCGCGGGCTCGACGAGCGGACGCTTCTTGTGAGTCACGCGCCAGATGCGGCCATGCACATGGTCGCGGTTCGGGTCACGCAGCGAGTGCTGCATGTGCCCCACCAGAGGGTTGAACCAGTCCGCAATGTACAACGCCCCATCCGGCCCCAGCACGATGTCGACCGGGCGGTAGTTCGGGTCGGAGGACCGGATCAGCGGCTCGACCGGATCGGCGTGGTAGCCGGAGTACGGCTTCTCGTCCTTCTTGAACCGGTACTGCAACGTCCCCTGGAACCCGATGCAGTTGTTGAGCAGAAAGTCCCCCTGCATGTCATCGGGGAAATGCCGACTCGACACGATCTCACAGCCGCAAGTCGGTCGCCATTGCTTGACCAGGAACTGCTTCAGGTTGGGGTGCTTCCGCGGATGGTCGACATCGCCCGAGAACGCCGCGGCCACGTAATTCGCACCGCCGGAGGCATCGGCCACGAAGTTCTGTCCCCAGTCATCGAAGCAGTGGCCCCACGGATTGGCGAACCCATACGAGACGTACACATCGAGCTTCTCAGTCTTCGGCTCGTAGCGGAAGACGGCTGCGTTGTTGACCCGCTCGGGGCCGTAAGGGGTCTCGATTTGGGAGTAGTGGAAGGTGCCTTCATGGAAGTACATCTCGCCGCCGGGACCAGTCTCGAAGGCGTGCATCGCGTGGTGCGAATCGGCGGTGTCGAACCCGTGCAGGATGATATCATTCGTGTCAGCGACATCATCGCCATCAGTGTCCTTCAAGAAGTGCAGGTTCGGCTGGAGCGAGACATACGCCCCGCCATCGGCCAGCTCGATCCCGATCGGCAGGTGCAGACCCCGCGCGAAGACGGTCTGCTTGTCGGCTTTGCCATCGCGGTCGGCATCTTCCAGGATCAGGATCTTGTCATCGACCGGCGTTCCGGGAAGGTACTGCGGGTAGCTCGGATTCGTTCCGACCCATAGCCGCCCCTTGCGGTCAAAGGTCATCGCCACCGGGTCCTTGAGGTCGGGGAACTCCACCTCGGAAGCGTAGAGCGATATCTCAAAGTCGGGCGGCAGCGTGAAGCTGGCCTTGGCTTCTTCGGGGGTCGTGAGATGGACTTCATTCTTGAAGTTGGTCTCAATGCTCACGAAGTCGCCGGTCCCGCTGTCGTCGATCGACTGCTTCGGCGTGCCTCCGCTGGCCGTCTGCCAGATGCGGCCATCGCGAACGGCGATCATCTTTCTCAGCTTGGCAAACTCGGCCGGAAAGTTGGTCACCCCGAACGGCGTCTTGCGTTGCCCGTAGATGTAACAGCCGTTGACCGAGCGGTAGTCGTAGTAGAACTGCTTGTTCTTCTCCTGGACCTCGGCATAGAGCTTTTCGAGGTTGCACTTCGCCGCCGGGGCCGGTCCGCTGAGGGCCTCGTTCATGATCGGGGCGAGGACCGCGTACCCCGCATCGCTGAGGTGGACCCCGTTGATGGTCAGGTACTTGCCACTCGCGCTGGACTCCGCGAAGAGCTTCTTCGTCGGCGTGAACAGGTCGACGAACCCGACCTTGCTGGCTGCGGCGAGCTTCTGCATCGCGGCGGTGTACATCTCGATGCGAGCGTTGTTCCATGTCCCCGCGAGGATCTTGCGATCGGTGCGGTCTTCATTCGCGATGGGTGAGAGTAACACGAGACGCGGCGGTGCCTTGCCGTCGTAGCTCGTGGTGGTCGTCTTTTGGATGAAGTCGGCAAGTTCCTTTTCGAACTTCGCCAGCCCCTTCTCGCCGCCGAACGATTCATTGAACCCGAAGGCCGCGAGGATCACCTGTGGCTGGTGATCTTCGAGCCGATGCCCGTGGTCCTCGAACTTGTCCTGCCGAGGCCGCAACACCACCTCATCCGCTGACCAGCCGAGGTTCCGGAACACCAGCTTGTGCTCCGGATACCTCGCATGCAGCCGCGTCTCGTAATGCCCAAAGAACGACATCCGCTCGGCGAACGTGTTCCCGATGACAACGATCTTGTCGCCCGGGTTCACGACCAGCGGAGCCTCGGCCCGCACGGCACCGCAGAAGCCGAGCGAAAGGCCAATTACGGTCACAAAGGCAATCAATCGCTGCATGGAGCCACTCATGTCCAAGGGGGAAGAAGTCAGAGGCACCGCCTCCGGAGAGTCGATTCTGGCATCTCCGCCGGACGATGTAAACGCAGTGGAATGGGTGACGGATTTTGAAGTGTGTACATCATAAAAGCAGGTCACGATCAAAGATCGTCACCACGGGGCCAGAGAGAACGCCAGACTATTGAGGGCGGTTTGAAATGAACTGATTGGAAGTTTTGACAGGATGAACAGGATTGACAGGATGACTTCAGCCTCTCGCATGGCGTCTGAGTATCCTGTTGATCCTGCGAATCCTGTCGAAACCGTCTCGCCCTCTCGCGAAGTCGTGAAAGTCACCCGAGTGAAAGTCTGGCTCCGTGGTGAATTCCTGTCTATATTTTTTTGACGCTCACACCATCCAGTGGACCTGAATTGATGATTGCTTTGCCCCCGTCAAGACGGTCTAATCAATGTGTATTGCTGCGATTCTAACAGGGTTTCCCAGGCGGACCGGGCTCTTGAACGTGGAATCGAACGAAGACGATCCCTCGTCAACCACTCGCATCGTCGAGGATGGGGAGTTGGTGAGCGATTCGGCCCTGAAACTACTGGGATCGAAGGCGGAATTGCTCACTCCTGAGCCGCCCGCTGCGCCACAAATCGATCAGATAGCGGAATTCAAGATCCACCAGAAGCTGGGGCAGGGGGGCTTTGGGTCGGTCTTCCTCGCGTATGACACCATGCTGGAACGGATGGTGGCGATCAAGATCCCCCATCGCTCCAGCGCTCCCGGATCTGCCGATCATTCGGCGCATCTTCGCGAGGCCCGCGCCGTCGCCAGCTTGGATCATGCTTTTATCCTGCCGGTGTACCAAGCATCCGGCACTCCCGAAGTGCCGTTTTATATTGTCACCAAGTATATCGATGGTTCGACACTGGGAGTCTGGAATCAGCAGCATCGCCCGACGTTCTCGCAGATCGCTTCGATGATTGCGAAGATCGCCGAAGCGCTGGACTATGCCCATACCCACCAGGTGATTCATCGGGATGTGAAGCCTGGGAATATCATGGTCGATCGCGGGGGGCGACCGTACCTCGCCGATTTTGGATTGGCGATCCGCGAGTTCGATCCCGACAGCAAATCCGCCTATGCCGGAACCCCCGCTTACATGAGCCCCGAGCAGGTTCGCGGCGAAGGCCATCGCGTCGACGCCCGGTCCGACATCTACTCACTCGGAGTGGTGTTTTACCAGCTGCTGGTCGGCTGCCGCCCGTTTGAGGGGATTGACCGTCACTCCTCACGAACCACAACAGTTGTGTTGGAGCCCGATCATCCGAGCGACCGCAATCCGGCGATCCCGCGAGAGCTGGGGCGTATCTGTCTGCGGGCCTTGGCCGAGTCGATTACCGAGCGGTATCAGCACGCCAGCGCGATGGCGATCGACCTCTATGAGTTCTTGACGTCTCAGGGAGAACTGGTCGACGATGCCCAGCTGCAAACGAAAATTATCGGCAGTGGAGATCGACCAGACTCGTCGTTGGCCACGGTCGTCGGAAATCCGCAGTCGGAGACGCAGGTTGCTCCCATCGTGCCCAAGGGGCTGAGGTCGTTCGAGTCTCGCGATTCGGAGTTCTACTTGCGGCTATTGCCGGGTCCATACGACCGAGACGGGCTGCCGGACTCCATCCGTTTCTGGAAGACGCGGCTCGAAAGCAAACTCCCCCAGGAAGCGTTCAGTGTGGGAGTGGTCTACGGCCCCAGCGGGTGCGGGAAGACCTCGATGGTTCGCGCCGGCTTGTTGCCGCGTCTGGAGGAAGACTTAATCCCGATCTACGTCGAGGCCAATGCGGCGGACAGTGAGCGCGCGCTCTTAGACGCCATTGCCAGTGTCGTAGAGCTTCCGCCGCGCACTCCCCGGCCCGATTCCGAGGATGGGACTGGAGAGGAACTGCTCCAGACATTCACCTGGCTCCGGCGTCACTCTCGACGCAAGGTCGTGATCTGCATTGACCAGTTTGAGCAGTGGTTATTCAGCCATTCCTCGACACTGGAGAAGTCCTTCCTGACCCAGTCACTCCGTCAATGTGACGGGATTCATCTGCAAGTTTTGTTGATGGTGCGTGACGACTTCTGGATGGGAATCTCTCGAATGATGCAGGCACTCGACCTGACCATCGACGAGAACCACAATGCCCAGGCGGTTGACCTCTTCGACAAGCGACATGCGCGACATGTTCTCGCCTTGTTTGGAGCCGCGTTCAATCAATTGCCCAGCGATGAGAAGGCACTCCTTCCCCGCCAGAACCAGTTTCTGAACGCCGCTGTGGAGTCCTTAGCCATTGACGGTCGAGTGATCTGCGTCCAGCTGGCGCTGCTGGCCGAGATGATGAAACACCGCGACTGGGGCGACAGTTCACTGCTCAGCGAGGATGGGGGAGCGGGGCTCGGAGTTCACTTTCTGGAGCAAACCTTTGATCGGGAGACCTCCTCGCGGCGGCATCAGAGACACGCCGATGGGGTGCAGAGCGTGTTGCGTCGCCTGTTGCCCGAACCGGGAGCCAAGATCAAGGGGGCGATGCAAAGTGAGAGTGAGCTGCGGATCGCGTCGGGATACACGGACCCGGTCGCCTTTCGCGAGTTGATGCGACTGCTCGACTCCGAGTTGCATCTCATCACGCCGACCGATCGCAATGACGAGGAGAGCCTGCACACCTCTGGCCGCTCGGCGTCGGCACCCGCTCTGTCGGAGACCGGTTACCAGTTGACGCACGACTTTTTGATTGCTGCGATCCGACGCTGGCTCGAGTTGCGACAGCTGGGGTCTGCCACGGGGCAGGCTCAACTGAAGTTGGAGAGCTTTACCGATCTCTATCGAGCTCGCCCTAGCCATCATTCGCTGCCGAGCCTGATTGAGTACCTCCTGATTCGCTATCGACTTCGGCCCACGGGGTGGAACGAGCCGCAGACACGGATGATGACAGCGGCCCGCAATCGGCATCTGCGGACGGTGGGGAATAGTGCCTTGATGTTCCTGGCGGTCGTCGCCATGGGAATTCTCGGTTGGCAGCTGAATGCCCAGCAACAGACATACCAAGAGGATCAGTCCCGGATCGAGCGCCTCGTCGTGGCCACTTGGCCCGAGGCCATTGCACAAGCGAAGTCACTGCGAGGCAGAGGGGCCGAGGTACTCGATGCGGTGCGGCGGCACCTGGCCGATGAGAAGTTGCCGATGCTGCAACGCGTCCGTGCGGCGCTCGTGCTGTCGCCAACAGACGCCGCAGCTCGGAAGCTGCTGCTCGAGTACATCCAAGGGGCACCCGCTCACGAAGTCATCCAGCTGAGTCAGTCCGCCCCTCTCCACAATCTGATCGAGGTCGAACAGGTCCAGTCGTTGTGGCAATCGAAAACTCGCGATCCCTCGTCGCAGTTGCGACTGGCCTGCCTGCTGGCCCAGTACCCGCCGACTCAGCCGTTGCTGCGAGAGCATCCCGAGCGCGTGGTTCAACTCTTACTGAGTGAGAACCCGCTATTCGTGAGTGAGTGGATGGACGGCTTTGCCCCGGTCGGGGGGGCCTTGGTGCCTCCGTTGGTGAAGTCTCATCAGGAACTCGCCCGCGAGACTAACAATGCCTCCCTGAACTGTGCCAACCTGATTGTTCGCTATGCCTCCGCGCAGCCCGAGTTGTTAGCGAAACTGCTGTCCCAGTCGGGGCCGACCGGCTATCAAATCTTCGTCGAGGCCCTGCGGAGTGACTCCACCGGGCGGAAGGCTCTGCAAGTGGCCCTGCAAAACCTTCGAGCGCCGAAGACTCCGGATCAGTATTGGCAACCGGACGCCGATGGAGTCGACTGGTGGAATGCGGTTCCGTCGGAAGACCACTCAGACGAGACCGACATCGGTCAAAGTCGCGTGGGCTTTAGCCCACGCTTGTTAGAAGAGAGCACTCCCGCGTGGGCTAAAGCCCACGCGACCGGGACGTTTGACCGACACGTCAACCCACCGCCAGCGAAGCTCGCGGATGCCCCCGATCTGATGCAGCACATAGAGGACGCGGGCGGCTTGGCGAATGAATCGTTCGTCATGGTTCAGCGCCTTGATACCTCTCAGTTTGAATCGTTGACCGCCAGTCTCGCCCAGTACGATTATCGTGTCGCCACGATCTGCCCGTATCTGATCGGTGACATGCGGGTGTGCATGGCCACTTGGAAGCGAGACGGTCGACAGTCGGTCTATACGCTGCGATCGACGGCGGAAGAACTCAGGCAACTCCAGTCCGGTTACGAGGCGCAGAAGTATTTCGCGGACGACCTCGCAGCCTACTCACTGGACAACCATGAAACGATGTTGTTCGCCGGTGTCTGGACCACGACTCCGCCGCTGCCCGCAGTCGAAGAGAGTGGGATGTATGTGAATGTGCCCGCTGAACGCCACGAGCCCGAGGGTTGGGGACCGTTTCTGGCACGCGGCTTTTTTCCTCGATTAAACATTCTCACCATGAATCAAAGCCATCAAGAAGCTCATAGTTCCATTCGCTGGAAAATGAAGGACTGGATCGAGAACACCGATCCATGGAATCAAGCTTTGGTAGAGTTCGAGAGGGTCCGCGAGTGGAGTCCTTCGGCGCTATTGCTCCACAGCCGACTGGGAGTGCGGCCTGCGGATCAACCGGATCGAGGCTTGACGGTGTTATGGTGGAGAGACTTGCCGCTGGAGTCGACCTGGCTCCCTTATCAGTCACTGGAGGACCATCGCCGGGCCTGCGTCGTCGTAGAGTCCCAAGGCTTTCGACCGTTCTCCATCCATGCCACCCCCACGGGAAGCGACAACACCCCACTCTATAGTTCGACGTGGTGGCGACCACTGGAGAATTTGGTCACTCGCTCGCACTCGATTCGCCGTCAGACCCGGTTGATGCTGGCACTGCATGAGCTGGGTGATCACTCCGTTGTCCTGGCAGCCCTCTCCAGTCCCACCGATGCGGAACAACGGGCGAGTGTCGTCGATGGGTTCAGTCGCTACGAAGTGCCGTCGCTGTGGCTGGCAGAACAGCTGTGCCATGCGGACGATGTGGTGTTGCAGCGAGCGGCAGCGCAGGCCCTGGCTCTGTATCGCCCCGGTCCACTGACCGAACTGGCCCAGAGCTGGTTGGCGGAGCATGAGGCCGCGAGCCTGGGAGCCACTGAAGATCCGGGACTTCGATCCGGGGTCGAGTCTCTGCATCAGGTTTGGAATCTGCCGCCCCCAGAGTGGTCGGCCCAGGACACGACAAACGAACTTCGGACCTGCGAGAATCAGCGTCTGGTGATCCTGACTCCGCCCGCAGTGTACTGGGGTGGGTCACTCGCCAACGAGCCAGGACGTGATGGGGGAGAGGAGAAACGTGTTCCCATTCACCTCGGACACCGGTTTGCCATCTCGACTCACGAAGTCACCGTGCGGGAGTACCTCCAGTTTCGTCCGACCGCCGAGAGTCCCGAGGACTATAGCCCCACTCCCGACTGTCCGATCAACTCCGTCGACTGGTTCGATGCGGCCCGGTATTGCCGCTGGCTGAGTGAGAAAGAGCAGATTCCCGAGTTGGAGATGTGTTACCCCGCGATCGACCAGATAACCCCTGGCATGACACTGGACCGCAATTTCCAGGACCGGGCGGGGTATCGCCTGCCGACAGAGGGCGAGTGGGAGTACGCTGCGCATGGAGGCTACGCGGAGGGGCGTCATTTTGGTTTCGCGCCGGAATTGCTCGATCACTATGCCTGGACAGCCCAGAACTCTGACTATCGCTGCCATCCCGTGGGGACTCGGCTTCCGAATGATTATGGGCTGTTTGACATGTTCGGGAATGCGATGGAGTGGTGCCAGAATTCCCACACACTCCACTCATGGCCATCTAGTGGTGTCGAGCCGGACTTCCCCTCGGCCCCGCAGACTGTCGAAGCCCATCACCGGATGGGAACTCGGGGAGGAGCCCACTTGTTTCAGCCTCTCGACGCGAGGGCGGGGCATCGCAATGACCACGCGGCCAATACCTATCGAGTCTATCTCTCGTTTCGGATCGCCCGAACAGTTCGCGAATAATGACGAGGAATATGTCCTCTGGATTTGCAATATCTAGCGAGCGTTGATTAACGTGACCTATTCGTGGCGGTTGGATTTCAATCGAAAGCCCAGTGAGTCCATGACCGTGGATCGCGAAAGCCTCTACGGTTGTGTGAGATTGCCATGTTCCGAATCTTCAGCGAGGCCATTTGATGCTAAACCGGGTTGAGTATCGACAAATGTTGTTGGCGGGAACGGTGACTTTCCCGGCCACCTTTCCTCATGTCGGACGGCTTGAGCTGCGATCCGAGACTCTGTCCGTGCTCAGCGGCAAATCGGAAGATCTCCTGGCGGTGATCGAAACTCCCTCGGCACGGGTGACACTCAGTCGTCAAGTGCTGGCCGCTGCCGTGCGAGCCGTGTTCCTGCCCCGCGATCCGCAGCACGTCAACTATGCGGATGGGATCTGGCTGCTGTCCGGTGAAATCGTCCTGGGAATCAAGCTGCAACTTCAAAACGCAAACGGCTTGCTCTACGGCATCGTCTTCGTGGCTGAAAGCGAGCCCAGCATTCTCACCATGTCGGCGGGTATGACAGCTGCGGAAAGCGTGCAGTATTACCCACCGCTTCCGGGCGATCCGTCTCACAACCATTATAACCCTTTTCCCGGGGGACGTACTCCGGGTGATCGCAGCTTGAGAGATTGCACGGGTGATTGTAACCCGAGTCCCTGTACGTTCACGGATCGGCCCCCCCACTTGGGGGGCGTGAGTGTTCTGTTTTCTGATTGCGACGCCAGCCAGTCGCCACTCCAGGGGGCATCAGCTGCGCCATTCGGCCAGGATTTCAAGATGTTCCAGCAGGCCCCGGATGTTCAGCGGCCGTCCTGCACCTGAAGCGGCCTCTCTCCGTGTCTCATGAATAAGTCGCCGACGTGATCCAGACAACTCCCTGTGATGTGGACGTGATTGTCCTCCATCGCCCCGGCCAACTTCCGCCCGATGCAGTGCTCCAGGCAATTCAGCATCAACGGATGGTGCAGGTGCGATTGCACCTGCAAGTGGGGGCTCCCCGGCCCACGGACCAGAATCGCTGGGAGACGATTGCCCGCGCGCGCAATGCCGCCAGACAACTCGGGACAGCCCCGTGGGTGATGTTTGTCGACGACGACGTGCTGCTTGACCCCGACTGTATCGCCACGTTGTTGGCGGAACTTCGTGCGTCGCCCCCTCTGGGTGCCATTGCTGCGGATTTCTCGAAGGAGCTCCACCGTCCCGAGCGGGCCGGGCATATCGGCATGGGGGCCACACTGTTTCATCGACGCGTACTCCAGCGGTTGAACTTTCGATTCACCGACAAGCTGTGCGAGTGCTGGTGTGCCTGTCTGGACCTCCGACATAACGGTTTTGAGATCCGTTACTGTTCGGCGGCGCGGGTATTTCACCCCTATCGGCCAACACCGTATCAGGCCCCCGAATGCCACCACCTCGACTCTCTGGCGGTCGTGATAGAGCCTTCCGCTTCCACTCCGAAACCTCAAATCCTGGCGGCCTTCGACCGCCGCGACATCGACCGCTTCGAGCATCAATTCCTGAAGACACTCCGGTCGCATGGGAATCGGCAAACGGTCACAGCTGTCGCTTACGGCCTATACCCCAGCGAGCGGCGACGGATCGAAAGTCTGGACGGAGTGGAGTTGGATTGGCAAAGCTATAACGGCCTGATGGTCCCGGTGCGACGGGTGGCCGATTTTGCGAGGCACCTCGAACAGGTCGATCCTCGAACGCCGATTGCGTACTGGGATGTGGCTGATGTCGTGTTCCAGGACTCGCTGGACGACCTGTGGCAGACCGTGCGGAATGTCCCGGATCGCGTTCTGGCGGTCATCGAGCCCAAAGGCTATCCGGACAATCAGATCATCCCGGCCTGGTCACTGAGCATTCATGATCCCCATCACGCTCAGCAGGCGTTCGAATTACTTCAACGGAATCCCTTCCTGAACAGCGGGTTCGCAGCGGGGTCAGCAGCTGCCATGCGGCGATATTTCTTGTCTGCGGCAAAGATGCGGCAGGGCCCCGAGTTGTCTGGCACAACCGACTGGGGAGATCAGATGGGCCTGAATCTCTACTGTCATAAGCACCCCCACGTGTGGCAACCCGTCGACCAGCGCTGGAACTACTGCGTCCATGATCGCGCACCCGGTGAAGTCCGAGTGACTCCCCAAGGCCGGATCGTGAGTCGTTCGGGATCCCGGATTTCCGTGGCCCACGGCAATGCGAGATCCTTGCGGCAGTTTGCCATCCTGCGGAAGACCTAGTCGTAGAGAGTCCTGCAGCGGGCCGTGGGGATGAACGAAAGTCTCCATCATTAGGTCTTGTGTCAGAGTGTCGTTGAGTCGCTCACTGGCGGAGTGTTCGGATGAATCTGGTTGCCACGTTCAATTTCGGAGATGTCCCCTACGCACGTCACACCGTGTCTTACATGCAAGCGTACGCGAAGCGCTGCGGGGCAGACTTCATCGAGTACCAAGAGTTTCCACGACACAACTTGTATCCGCCAGGGGCCAGCTGGTTTCACCTGGACGCCATCCGCGATTTCGCTCAGCAGGACTACTACACAACACTGCTGCTACTGGATGCCGACCAACTCGTCATGCCGTCCTGCCCCGATCTCTTTGCCATGACCGGTGATCGCATTCGAGCGGTGGTGGATATGGGCATCCCGGACGGGGGCGACTTTACAGAATGGTGTGGGCAGGTATTAAAAGAAGAGGCAGTCGTCGGCCCCTACTTCAATGCGGGTATGCTCGTGGTTCCCCTGGCCGCTGCCCGGCGTATTGCGCCCTATCTGTCCGGGCCGTTTTCGCAGCATGCTCTCAAGGAGCAGCATTTCCTCAACCAGAGAGTCCGCCAGCACGAAACCATCGACTGGCTGCCCCACGAATTCAACTGGCTCGCTCCGCAGTTCCAGGACGCCTCGCTCAAGCAACACATCGTCCATTTCGTCGGCCAACACAAAGGGCTGCTCGATGAGTTTATCCCCCTGCTGAAGTCGCAGGTCGGCCTCCGTGATTCCGAGACACTTCCCCAGCTCGGCCTACGCATGGGGACGGACAAGGGCACCGACCACTCTTACCTGGAGGTCTATGAGCAGTTGTTCGACAGCTTGCGACAGCGACCGATGGCGATGTTAGAAATCGGCGTTCATCGCGGAGCTTCGCTACGCATGTGGAGGGCCTGGTTCCCGGATGCTCGCATCTCTGGAATGGACATCAGCCCCGCAGCCGCTGTGGTGCCCGGCTGCGAAGTCATCACGGCCAGCCAAACCGATCGTGCGGTGATCGAAGCTCAATGGTCCGACGAATCGCTGGACCTGATCATTGATGATGGTTCTCATCGCCTCGAACACCAGCTCTTATCACTGTGCTACCTCTGGCCGAAACTGAAGCCGGGAGGGTTCTACGTAATTGAAGACATCACGCACGCATCACACCTCAAACACTTTGCCCCCTTTCGTCCGCTCATTCTGGATCGCCGCGCAAGTCGTTGTCGTGAAGACGACATCCTGGTGATTCTGATGAAGTAACCTGGGGACACGGTTTGCTGATCCTCATGATTGCTAAACCCGGAGTCCCGGCCAATTCGGGGGGCCAGGGAATCCCGCCTGCGTGATTCACCGATTGTTCGATGGTTCCGTATCGTGGTGTTTGTACAAGACTCTCTCGCTGACTCCAAGGAGCGTTCCTGAAATCGATCAGCTGCGATACGATTTTCCCGGCCAGTGGCTCCACCACTGCTGGAAGAGTTTTAGATGTGCTTCAACAAAGTGCTGCTGACTGGGCGAGAGCCGGTCGGATTCGTTGAAGTGCAGTTCGTAATCTTTGTCACCGAGCAGCACGAGTAGGTACTTGTAGTACAGCACCAGGTCGGGCCCTTCGTCAAATTGCGAGAGCTCCGCCAGGGCCTCCTCCAACTCGCGGGCCAGCCGTCGGGCTTCAACATCCCCAGCTGAGGCCAGTTTGCAGAGTACGACCAGGTGCAGCACTTCGTGAGGCAGGCAGTTCCCGATTCCGGTGATTGCCCCGACCGCGCCGCAGCGAATGAAGCCATGACACACTTGCGTATCGACACCTGCCATCAGCAGGACATTGCTGTCCGCGTGAGTGATGTGTTCGGCGGCATAGCTGAGGGCATCAGCACCGCCGAACTCTTTGAAGCCGACGAGATTCGAAAACTCGCGCCGCAGATCGAAGAACAGATCGGCTTTGGTCTCGAACCCGTAGTAGGGGCTGTTGTAGATCACGGCGGGCAGATGGGGGGCTGCACCGAGAACGCGGGCGAAGTGGGCTCGCTGAGCGGCGGGAGATGTCCCACGCGAAAGAACGCGAGGAATGACCATCAACCCCATCGCTCCCACACGCTGTGCGTGAGCGGCGTGAGCCGCCGCTAGCGTGGTATTCTGAGCCCCCGTGCCGACGATCACTGGGACTCCAGCTTCGGTCAGTTGACGAACACCTTCCTGACGTTGCTGGTCAGTCAGCAGAGGCCAGTCCCCCATCGAGCCGCAGTACACGACTCCATTCATGCCAGCCGCCATCAGGGCCTGCCCCTTCTTCACGAGAGCGGCGAAATTCGGTGTGCGATCCGAATGGCAGGGCGTCATCAGTGCGGGGACACAGCCCTGGAAGATGTCTGAGTTCATGAGTTTCTTTCCCGAGGGGATTCCGATTGGCCACGACTGTATCGTGGTGGGGTGTTTGTCAGGGGCACAGGGATGTCTCGCTTCCCAATGACCACTGCTTGGCAAGCAGCTGTGTGACCGACACGAGAGTAATCGTCATCAGCGGCGAGTACAACTTCATGATTGTCATTGGCTCAGAATCGCATCGAACTGTGAATCCGCACACGAATCACTCGGTATCCAGTGACCTCGGGAAGGGTCTTGATCTCTGCTTGGAGAGACGCAGAGCCAATCAGTCTGGCTGTTGTACCGGCAAATGTTCGTGCAGGTATTTCGTCAGCAACGAGTAGAAATGCGGGACGGTATTGCGGCCTTCACTGATCGCATGCGACCGCGCTGGGTAGGGCATCACGGTGAACCGCTTGTTGTGGGCGATCAGTTCGTTGATCAGCATCTCGGTTCCCTGGTAGTGGCCGTTGTCGTCACCGGTGCCATGGACGAGAAGCAGGTTGCCTTGCAACTGCTTCGCGTAGGTGATCGGTGAACCAAGTCGATAGCCATCCCCGTTGTCGGCAGGCAACCCCATGTAGCGTTCCTGATAGATCGTGTCGTAGAGCAGTTGATCGGCATTCGGGGCGACGGCGATGGCCGTGTGATACAGATCGGGATAACGGAAGAGGGCGTTCAGGCTCATGCTGCCGCCGCCACTCCAGCCCCAGATGCCCACGCGTTTCGAGTCCGCGAAACTCCAACGCTGCAACAAGGCGCGCGTGGCTGCCGCCTGTTCTTCGGGGGCAATAATGCCGATCTGGCGGTGGACGCATTTTCTCCACTCGCGCCCGCGCGGCGAGTTCGTGCCCCGATTGTCGACGCTGGCCACCAGATAGCCCTGCTGTGCCAGCATCCAGTGCCACAGCCCCCGTGGTCCCTGCCAGGCGTCGCGCACTGTTTGGCCATGAGGTTCACCATAGACATGGAACAGTAAGGGATGTTTCTCCGACAGATTGAGTGACGGTGACTTGAGACACCAGCCGTCGAGCAACAAACCGTTCCCAATATCAACCCGGAAGAATTCGACGCTCGGTCGGTCGAGCTTGTCGAGTTTCTCACGCAGCTTCGTGTTGTCTGTGAGGACTCGCACCACGCTGTGGTCCGCCAGCCGAATCAGCTCGACAACCGGTGGCGTGGTGAACGTCGAATACCTGTGGATCGCCCAGCTGGCATCGGGCGATACCTCATAGGTATGCCATCCGGGCTGATTGGCTGGCGACAGGCGTTCGGGCTTCCCTCCGGCGAGTGACACTCGATAGAGATAGCGCTGCGTCGGATTGTCTGGTGACGCAGCGAAGTAGAGCCACCCGTGAGTCTCGTCGATTGCTTCTACTGTCAGGACATCGAATGCCCCCTCGGTGATCGCCGAGAATTCCTCGCCATCGGCGCTGGCCCGATAGGCATGCCGCCAGCCGTTGCGTTCGCTGAGCCAGACGAATCCCTTGCCGTTATTGACCCAACGCACCGGATTCTCATTCTCCAACCACGCCGGATCGGTCTCCTTGAGAATCGTGCGAAGCGCGCCAGTCGTCACCTCCCACAGCCTGACGCGGTTGACGATTTGAAGGCGGTTCATCTGCTGAATCAGAATGGGTTGGCCGTTGGGAGCCCACTCCATTTGCGGCAGATAGTATTCGCGCGGATCACCCGGCAGGTCGAGCCAACGGACCTCGCCACCCGCAGTCGAGATCACACCGATGCGGCTGGCCGAGTTCGTCTGGCCGACCTTGGGATACGGGAATGACGTGACGCGCGGGTAGGTTCCCTGCGTGTTGTCGATGAGGTGAAAGTTTTCTACTCCCGTAGTGTCGAACTTCCAGAAGGCGATCGACTGGCCATCCGGACTCCAGCGATAACCATCGCGGATCATCAGCTCTTCTTCATTGACCCAGTCCGCTGTGCCGTTGATCAACGTCGCCGATCCATCGGTCGTCAGTGCCGTGATCCGCATGTCGCGCACATCTTGAACGTAGAGGTTGTTTTCGCGGACATAGGCCACGCGTGAGCCATCGGGCGAGAACTTCGCAAACATCAATGTCGACGGCGCTGCCTCGCCGCCCAGTTTCTTCAGTTCCCGAGTGGTGATGTCGAGGACCCAATAGTCTCCTCGCGTCTTGTGTCGCCAGACACGCTGGCTGTTCGTATAGATCAAGAGCTTGGATTCATCTGCCGAAAACGCGAATCCGTCGACCGTGACTGGCTGGGATTCGCCCGGTGGGATGAAGGCACTGGGCGGCACTACGACCGTCTCGCCGCCGCTGGCCGCATCGACACGAATCAACGCTTGGCCAACGCTCCCTGCCTCGGGCCCTTTCAGCGTGAAGTAGGCTGCACCTAACTTGCTCCATGTGATGGTGCCGATTAGTTCTTCTTGGAATTCCTCCGCAGTGAAGATGCGTTCTACCGTCAACTGACTGCTTGAATCGCCGGATTGCATGGGGAACTTTTCAGAATCGGGGCTTTGTTGTGGACTGGTCGGGGGCTTGGCCACATGACGTGGTGGCATGGCCGCATCAGCAGCGAAGGCGTTTCCGCACATCCATGGATGCACCGCGAAATAGACACTGAGAACCAGCATGCGGCTTGGAAGGGACTGGAGTTGTTTCATGTGGTGACGCAGTTCGATCGCGACTGACTTAAGGCTGTACTGGTTGTCCCTTGCGGAGCGATAGGTTAACCGGTTCCTTGGACTCCCGCTTAAGCCAAATCACCAAATTCGTCCCCGCCTCAGTCGTTTCGTACCCGATGCGGAAGTCCTGGCTCGGCGGGATGGTTTCGTCATCCATTTCCAGCTCCACGGGGGCTTGGCCCCAACCCTTCACGAGGATCGCGGGATTCACAATTGTAGACGCCACTCCGTAGTAATCGGGGTCGGCAACCCACTCGAACTCCAGCTCTGTCTGATCCGGCTTCCAGTCGAAGACGTAAGCTTTTGGGGTGGGATCGTAGTGATCGATGGTGTAGCTCGGCTCTTCACCCTCCACAGCGACCTTCGGCGGCACGATCCATGACCACGCGAGCGGAACGAGCTCCTTCGCGGGAACCCTTGAATCAATCATGCCGGACAGATAGACCTGTTCGATTGTCTTCTCGGTCTTCCGGTAATGCCCGTAGTTGATCAGGTGTCCGAATGGGACGGTATAGCTCCGATGCTCCCCCGGCCCCCAGACCTGGAATCCCTCGATGAGCGGGTTGTCGCGTTGATAGGGCTGTGTTCTGACCCCGTAGGGCATGGCAATCGTGAACGGTTTGAATCGCGCCTTCAGATTGACCACCATGATATTGGCGGCACTGAACTCACCAAAATCGCGAGGGTAGGGCCTGGAAGCGAATGTCTTGGTCTTCCCTTCGGGAAGAAACTCTTCGGTGAAATCGCCGACCGTCTGGATGAGTGTGATGGCATCAGTCTCGATGTCGTCTGGCGGGGTGTGCCCCTCCTTTCCCAAGACCATGGCTTCCATGAACTCGTGGATGACGCGAGGAGGTTCCCGATTGGAACTAAAGGGGAGGCTGCGGGAGGCGAGTCCCGTGTAAATCTTCACATGCCGCGTATGTACGCCATCCGGATAAATATAATATCACTCGTCCACCCAGTCTCCTTCGCCATGTGGTGAGCCACTGGGGATATCCGCATGAGCAATGTGTTTCCCTTCGTCAGACACCAGAGCTCCCCGGACGCGGACGACAATCCGCGCGGCGTTCTGGCTCTCGATCCACATGCGGGAATACACGTTGTCATCATCGAAGCCCGGCTCAAACGAAGTCTCTTTGGCATGCGGATCAAGCCTCGGATCATACGTCTCCGCAAACCCATTGCTGTATTGAATCCCGTTCTCAGTGACTAGGCACGGGTAGGCCGGGGCGTTGAAACGCATGGAGGTCGGCAACAGATCGAACTGCACCTCAACCACGCTCTGCTCATGGGGTTTCATCCGGGCGGGAGTGGTGAGTCCCGTGGCCAGAAATCGCTCCTGGGCTTCGAGCGTGGTGCTTGCAACCAATGAGAGCAGGAGTGTCGCCAAAATCGGAAGGGGAGTCTGCATGGCCACTTCTATGAAAATGCTATGGGAACTATGACTCTGAGAGAGCGAGACGGGGTGGGCAGGAGAGCTGGTCCTGCAGCAGTCTGTGCAACGTCAATGCCCCTGGTCCAGGATCGACTTCCGGATCAGTTCCGCCATCGCCCAGCCCAACGCGTTGCCGACTTCCATGTAGGTCTCGGCGTTGCGGTTGTAGTGGTAGTCTTGGGCCTTGGGGGAGACATCGGCCTCCCGCCAGAAATCCCGGGTGTCTACGCACTTCACATTGCCGGAAAACGTAGGATGTTTCTGGGCGTCATTCATCGCCAGCTGCGCTTCGGCGATCTGCAACCCGAGGCCCGAACGCCCGGGGTTCCCGCAGCCCGTAGCCAGCACAAACGGTGCTTTGGGGGCGTCGAAGTCTTGGCGCAGGCTCTGGATGAGTCTCACCAGGTTCTGCTCGTAGCGACTGGCATGTGCGGGGTTCTGGTCCTTGTGCCCCTGCCACCAGACGAAACCGGCGACCTCATATTTCTCGGCACCGGGGTAGTATTTACTGAGCTCGCCCAATACTTTCTTCGCATTGGCGGTGTCATCGTCGTACTGCTTCCCAGCGTACCAGGGGACCGGCTTCTTTTCTTCGCCCTCGACCCAGGAAGGCGTGTCGTCTTTGTATCCCGCATAGGTCTTCCCCTCGAAGGTGAATCGCTCACTCCCCGGTGGCAGCAGATCCCATCCCAGGCTCCTGTTCCCGATGCAGGTCTTGAGAATCAGCACCGGTTCCTCCAGCACTTGCCCCATGATGTGGCCAAACTGCAATTCCGGTCCAATCGTCTTGCCTTTGACCGTCAGCCAGTCGTTTTGGACTAACTGCATACTGCCTCTGTTAAACATCGTAAAGACGTGTCGGACATCACTTCGCGTGGTCCATAGGCCTGCCTCATCGACCAAATGTAGGTATCGTTTGTCCGTCTTGGTCAGAGAGGCCAACGTACCCTGCGTCGTCTCCGGGCCGACCTCGCCCATCCCAACCATGTTGGACTGTCCCATCAGGATGAACACCTTGACGGGCTTCTGGAGGTCAGCAGCTTGGTTGTCCGGCCTCGGCAACTGGTGCTTCGGATCCGTGTCGAACTTCTCCTCTGCTGATGCATTTGCGATGCCCATAACCGTTGCCGCCAACAGCGATAGCATTGCGAGTAATGAGGTCCGGTTCATGACGTTGTCTCCATGGCGTGTTGACTTGGCAATGAGGGCTCTCGGAATCGATCGGAAATGATTGCCCGTGTCCTACTGAAGTCGAATGAGCTCCGGAGAATCCGTCGAGGCCTTGATGGCCTGGATCGTCTCGCGGACAGTCTTGGCCTTCATGCGCATCAGCTCCGGTGGGAAGTCTGGTTCGTCCTTTTCAAAGTAGTCGGCAATCTTTGTCAGTTCTGGGATGACCGTCTTGGCATGAGCCCCGTAACTCAACAGGACTTTCATCAATTCCGGGGTCCGCTCCTGACTATCCCAGGGATTCTGATTCCGCGTGTATTGGACACACGCACTCATTCCTTCCTCGATCCGATGTTTGGCCAGCAGACGAAGCCCCTCCACCCGGATCGTGTCGGCGAACATTTCCCCGCTCGGGGCCGGCTCGATGACCGCCTGATAGATGGCGGGCAACAAGGGTTTGATCTTGTCGGCGGAGAGATTGCGATAGACCGATCCGAAGCTGCCACGGGCACGGCCATCCTGATTTGTGAGTCCGGCCCGGACAGCCTTGTAGAGCGCCTCGGAATCCACTCCCTCCAGCGATCCGCTGAGCATCCCGTCGTGGTCATCGAACAGGGCGAAGGAAAGATACCGCTGCTGCATCCCGCGCGGATCGTGTTTTTTGTCCACCTGAGCCAGCAGTTCCAGAATATCTGGCACCGCAGGCATGGCGGGCTTGCCGATACTGGCGAGAGCCTCGGCTGCTTTGATGCGCAGCCAGAGGTCTTTGTCGGCCAATAATCTCCGCAGTGTTTCGACCGCCTGTGCTCTCCGTCCGCGCAGTGCGATCAGTGCCTGGCAGGCCCCGTAGCGGGATTCGAGGTGCGGAGACTCCAGCATCTTGAGCAGGGCTGGCATGGGAACCTGCTGGCCACGGGCCAGCGCGATCGCGGCCCGCTCGCGGACCACGGGCGACCAACTGCCGAGGCGTTCCAAGAGCTGGTCGGCGCTGAGTTTGTCGTAGGCGCTGTGGCGGTCCTTGTTGCTCCAGCCGCGGCCATCGCTGATGAGTGATTGAGAGGCAACGGCGTCGAGTTGCGGGACGATGCTCGGGCGGCGTCCGGTCAGATAAATCTTCTTCAACGGCATCGCATAGGCCAGCAGGTAACCGCCGGTGCAGTCCCAGCTGGCGTAGCTGTCTTCCTCTTTTTCCGGAGGGCCTTGGTGCGGAAAGGTGCCGTCCCAGTGCCGAGCCAGGTCGAAGTACCAACCGCCATATTCGTTCATCCACGCCCCGGTCGCCTGGGGACCGGACTGAGCCACGCCCGGCATGGACCACAGGATGTTGAAGAAATTGCCGGTGTGCCCGGTGTCGCGCTCGGAGCCATGCGAGGCCACGCTCATGCGCGAGAAGAACTCCGCGCCGCTCTTTTCGCCGAGCAGGTTGAACAAGACAGCGGCCATTCCGCATTTGCCATTGTCGTCGTGGTTCTCAATCCACGGGTGATGGTCGCCGTAGGGGATAGCACCTTTGCCAATGTAAAATCGCAGCAACTGCGCACTGCGCTCGATCGCGAGATCCACCGCGGGGTCTTTGACACCGGCCTCCCGCGCCAGCACCAGCGAAATCGTCAGCGGCACTCCGGGCGAGTTCATCATTCCGTAGCCGCGAAGTCGGCCATCGGGCACCGCAAACCCGTGGCCCCACGAGCCGACCGCGCTCTGACCATTCGCGGCTTCCAGCGCGAGCCGCCGCAGGCCCGGCATGACCGACTGGTCGTCGGTCGCCATCACATACTCGGAGAGCAGCATGATGACGTAGCCGTAGTGCCAAGTCTGCATCGAGTCCGCTGAAAAGTCCGCCGCCCATTGGGCCTCCTTCTTAACCAGCGGGAGGTATTCGGGATTACCGCTGGCTAACAAAGCGAGCGCATTGAGGGAACGTGTGATCGGATCCTGGTGGGGACTCTCGGGATAGGCTGGATCGGCCATGCGGACAGCCAGCGTCTGGCACCCTTGTTCCAGAATCCGCTTCGATTTGGGGCAGTCATACGGCGCAGTGGCGCTGTAGCTGCCCAGCACGGGGAGCGTGAGGACGACCTCTTCCTTCTTGCCCGCTCGCCAACGAGTGAGTGTCAGCTTCCCGCCGCCCGCTTCCGATTCGGCAGTGGTAAGTGCCTGGCCCAGCTCGGTTCGCGGGTCATAGGAAAACGGCTGGTTGCCCACACCGAGGATGACATCTCCGACGCGCAACATGCCAGCGGCAGGAGACCCCTGCTCCACTTTCGTAATGGAAATCTGGCGGGCATCGGTGGTCATTAGCTTGTCGCAAAACATCCAACCCCGCAGCCCCGTGGGGCCGAGGTTCCAATCGTGCTTGGCGTCGGCTGGGATTGTCTCGCCTGTGGTGAAGTCAGGAATGGTCAGCTGGCCTTCCCCAGCTGCCGGGTCGGGATTCGCCAGAGCTACCGCGATGATGAGGCTGGCGACAATGGTGATTCGCTTCATGTGCGGTCGCATCCCGAAAAGTGGCATGTTGATTCTGATTAGTTCTGCTGTTCAACATGGAGCGCAACGATTTCCTCGGCAAATGCCTTGCCGATCGGTGCCAGAATCTTAGCGGCTCCGAGATAGTGATACCCCCCGTTGGAGGCCGCACGTTTCCACAACGCGACTTCGGCGGGCGTGATGAGTTCGGCCTCGTACTTCTTCAGGTACTCTCGCTGTTCGTCCTTGGTCATGTTGCCCTCTTTATTGGCCGCGTTCTTGTCCTTCACACGGAGCAGGTATTCCATCTGTGAGACCTGGCCGTGTTTTTCCTCGATAGCACCGAGATCGTCGTCCCAGAATTGTGCCGTCTGCACAGCTGCGACGTTGCCTTTGAATTCCGGCACCGACAACGGCAAGACCTGAGCTTGGCGGAAATACCTCTGCGGCGCTTTCTCACCTTCCTTGATGCCGCCGATCCCCATGACTCCAATCACGAAGGGCATCTTCGGAGCTGAGAGATCCTGGCGGACATCGCGGATGAAGTGTGTCAGCAGATCTCCATAAAGGTCGTATCCGCCGCGCTCCATCCGCTTGTCGTAGGTCCAGTCGGAGACCAGGTCGTTGAACCCCTGGAACCAGACAAAGCCCGCCAGTTCGTAACCCTGCTGCTCGTCATAGTCTGGCACCACCCGCTTGATGTCGGTCAGTACCGTTCGCACATGTTTGACCATCTCTCGGTAATACACCCCCGTGGCTTCGATCTTCTCAGCTTTGCCCTGTTCGAGGTCATCACCTCGCTCCTTGTGCCGCGCCAACTCGTAGTCACTCCACACGTACGGCCCCGCGCTGGGAGGACGAAAATCGGTATGCAGGCTTCTGCCACCCCAGGCGGTCTTGATGATCAGGATTGGTTCATCCAGCAGCTTCTCCATGGTGATACCGAACGTGAACTCCGGTCCAATCTTGTCTTCCGGAGCCCCAAAACCCGCTGTCAGTTTGCCAGTCTTCTCGGTGAGATCGGTGTAAGCATCGCCTTGGCAGCCGATCGATGAAATCCAGACCCGCTCGCACACTCGCGGCGTGCCGTCGGCATTGCGCATCTCCTGGAGCAGCGGCGACGTTTGGGGATCATCGGCTAGGGAGTCAAACGTCGAGATGGCCGCATGCCCCTGCATATTCGACTGCCCGGCGAGGATGAACACCTTGAGCGGCT
>JAYSUV010000755.1:0-7279 GCA_043718945.1 Planctomycetota bacterium | reverse complement strand
TCCCAATCCATGGGTCTCTCCTCCGTGTTCCTCGGAACCATAAGCAACGGGGGAGATACCTGCTTTACCCAAACTCGCCAAGATCGAGTGGCTTATCCCGAACTCAGGTTGCGATGGCTCGGTGAGTGCCCGCGTATTGATCGAAGTGATGATCGCTACCAGCGTGGAATTCAGCCGATGGTTCGGGTTGTCGTTTTGAACAACCACAGCAGGACGCACTTTCGTGCCGACGCCCGACACAAAAGCGATCGGCAGTAGCACCACGTCGCCCCGACTCAAGCTATTTCCGATGTTCATCGTAGTTGTCGTAAGCGTCCATGAGAGGGTCGTTCCAGCCAGCTTCTCGCGCAACCTTCGCCATCAGCGGATAGGCTTCGCGAGGATCAAACTCTTCGTCCGAAAACAAAGCCCGCACGGCCTCGTACTGCTCAGCGGAAATGACGTAATAGACCCGGCTCGTTTGCTCGTCAATGAGCTTCACGGGCTGGCCATGTTCGGATTCCAGAGCTTGCCGCATCTGGTCTGTAAGAGTGGGCATCATCGTGGTAGTGTACCTCGTCACATGTCAAAGGGCGAGATGATTTGGAGAAATTGCATGGGCAGAAGTCACTGAGAGCCGTCCGATTCACGGGATGATTCGATCTCGATCGCCGTGATCACGTCCCTCAAGGCATCAACCGCCTCATGATAGTCATCGTCAATCACAAGAGCCTGTTCAAAACATTCCTTTGCTTCCATCAGTCGGCCTTGGCCGCGAAGGACCAGTCCTAAATTGTGATACGCTTCATCGACGCAACCTTCGAGACATTTTGTCGCACGCCGGAACGTTTGCTCGGCGAGTTCCAAGTGACCTTGCCGTGCTTGAACAGCGCCAAGAAAAATGTAGCTGGTCGCGTCGTCCGGGTTTTCGACCACTGCGAGTTGATACCACGCCGCTGCTTGTTCGAGATCGCCACGATAGCGGTACAAGTGCCCCAACTGATTCCAGATTCCCCAACGGTGATCCGGGAATCGCTCAATGGCGTCCTGGTAGACTAACACCGCCTCCTCGTATCGCGTCATCTGATATAGCATTTCCGCGTAGCAGTGAATGACGTAGAGATCGTCGGGGTGATTTCGAAGCCAGGCACAGGCCAGTATCACACATGTGGCTGCCTGATCGTTATTGCAAGCGTCGATGATTCTCTGTCGGACAGGCTCGCGGACATTGTTCTTGACGAAACTTTCGATGCTCATCTATTGGAGGCCGCCCTTCTTCTCCGCCAGCTTCT
This sequence comes from Planctomycetota bacterium, assembly GCA_043718945.1. Classification (GTDB taxonomy): domain Bacteria; phylum Planctomycetota; class Planctomycetia; order Planctomycetales; family Planctomycetaceae; genus TH-plancto1. The sequence continues at coordinate 6,008 of JAYSUV010000755.1, read as the reverse complement.
CCCGCACCCGCTTCTCCAGCATCTTCAGGATCTCGTAGTCGCTCTTATACGGCGACTCGAACGCCGGGCGGAGCGGGAGCGGCACGTCGTCCATGCGGTAGACTGTGCCCGCTGTGTTAATGCCGTACGTCGCGGTCGTGAAGGCCACTGCGGCGATGCGGGCGGTCTCGCTCATCTTGGGGTCGAGGGTGATGACCGGGATGCTCTGCAGGTGGTCGCGGGCCGGTTGGCTGAAGTTCGACATCGGATCGCTGGCGATGATCATCGCGGCGTCGGCCTCACCCCGCGCGAGCAGATCTGAGGTCGTGAACTCGCCGGGGTTGAACCGCGGGTATCCGCGACAGAGGTTGACGCCGAACGGATAGCCGGTCGACCAGGTCACCACATTATCAGCTCCGGTCACGTTGCCGTGCCCGCGCATCGGCTTGGCGACCCAGCGGGTGTGCTTGTTCATGTCGCGGGCCAGGGCCAGAACCGCTCCACTATTGAAGTGCTTGCCTCGCGTCATCGTCACACCCATGCCGAACAGGATCGCCCCGTACTTGGCTTTGATCATCCCGTCCATCACCTCGCGCAAGGTCTTGATCGAGATGCCAGTCTTGGCCTCCACACTCTTATCAGGATCGAGTCCCTTGGCCATCAGTCGCCACGCCCACGCCAACTCGAAGTCCGACCTCGGCTTGATCTGCAAGAAGAGGTCGACCGCCTTCGAACTCTTCGTCTTCCGCACATCAATCAGCACAGCTGTGCGATCCTTGCGGCCGTTGGGGAGGTATTCGCTCTTGGGCATCAAACTGTATTTGGTGAAGTGTCGCGGGTGGCTTTCGGCGGGGTTGCCGCCCCAGAACAGCAGGTAGTCGGCGCGATTGCGGATCTCGCCGAGCGTGCAGGTGACTTCGCCCACGCCTTGAAAGGCCATGCCGCTGGGCCCGTGGCAGACGCTGGTGGTCGTGTCGACCATCCCGCCGATCCAATCGGTGATCGCCACGGCGACACGCTGGGCCTCGCAGGTCGTGTCAGAGAGTCCATACGTGACCGGGTAGTGAGCGCTGGAGAGAATCTCGGCAGCGCGCTCGATCGCCTGCTCATAGCTGGCGGGTTGGCCGTCGATACGGGCTTCGGGCTCGTTCTCGATATGGTGGTTGAGGAACCACGCCTTGCCGAGGACGCAGGCCCGCTTGGCCTCAATGATCTTGTTGCCCTGGACACTCAAGTCGATGTCGTCGCACACGCACCCGCAAAAGGTGCAAGTGGCGTCCTGAACGATCTTGAGTTCGAGTGATGGCTTCAGGGCGGCAGCGGGAGCCGTAGGTGTTTCAACCGACATGTGATCGTCCTTGGGCAACAAGTTCCGCACGGCGAGCAGTCGACGCAGAAGTGTCCACTGTGTGCGAAAGTCTGGCGGGTGTCAATCGGGAGCCTGCTGTCGCAGAAGTCGTAAGACTTCTGACTGCCTGATGTCATGTGCTACGCGTTCCCCAGAATTCTCACGAATTCTGTTACCGACTCCTCCATCCAATCGCCGACTCATCAACGCCGGAATATCCATTCTTCCGGCGTCTGGCTACAATTCGAACTGTTCACATCAGTCAGTTTTCGAGCCACTCCGCCGATCCTGAGACGACATGGGCCGGTGAGTGGATCTGTTTCTGGCATGATGCCTTTACGGCCTCAACATGCCTGCCTTCTGGGTAGGCTTTCGTCCACTCAACGCTGATCAAGCGGTTGTGTGGGGGATTCAAGGAGATTTTCATGGTTCGTCGCTGGATCGGTTTGACTGTGGTGACTCTGGCCGCCTTCGCGGTGTGTACAACGGGTTGGATGCGGGCTGAGGATGAGGCCCCGGCTAAGCCGAAGCCCGCTGCCACTCCCAAGAAAGAGGGCGAGAAGGCGGCTGAAAAGCCAGCTGCCGAGAAGAAGCCTGTCGATCCGTTCGCCGTTCCGGAAGGGACGGATGCGAAGGTGCTGGGGCTGTTTCTGGCTCGGTTGCAGCGGACGCCTCCCAAGGCGCGGACGCCCGAGGGGATCCTGGAGCATCTGAACAAGTTGGAAAAAGTGGCTGATGAACTGCTGGGACGCGAGATCGAAGGCGAGATGGTCGACCAGGTCGTCGGCATGAAGATTCAAGTGCTGTCGCTGCTGCCGCAGTATGGTGACGAAGGGGCTGTCAAACGGCGTGCGGAGTTTCTGACCAAGTCACTGGAAGATCCGCGTCCCGCCGTGGCGAACATGGCTAAGCAGTACCTGAAGATGGAAAAGGTCCAGAAGATCGGCGAACTCAAGCAGCCCGAGCGGGCCGCGCTGATTGAAGAACTGGCCAAGGACATTCAAGACGGCGAGTTGACCGATGATGAAGTCCAGTTTGCCATGACAGCCGGGAATGCCCTAGCCGAAGCGGGTGAAGCCGAGGAAGCAGCTGCGGCGATGAACCTGTTCGCGAAGTACGTCGAAGCGAGCGGTAGCCCGAATGCCGAGAAGATCGTGAAGTCATTCCGGGGCACGGCCCGCAAGCTGACCCTGCCGGGCAACCCGATGGAGATCGCGGGCACGAAGATGGATGGCAAAGAGTTCAATATCGAAGAACTCAAGGGCAAGGTCGTGTTGGTGGATTTTTGGGCGACCTGGTGCGGACCGTGTCTGGCCGAACTCCCGAATGTGCAGGAGCAGTACGATCTCTACCACGACAAGGGATTCGAAGTGGTCGGCATCAGTCTCGATGAAGACCGCGCTGAGTTGGAAGCATTCCTCGAAGAGAAGAAGCTGCCTTGGATTCAACTGCACCAGAACGACGGGTCGGGCTGGGGCAATGACAACGCGGCGCGGTATTCCATCAATGGGATTCCGGCCTGCTTCCTGATCGATCAGGAAGGGAAGGTCGTTTCGCTGGAGTGTCGGGGCGAGGTTTTGCCGGAAATGCTGGCGAAACTGCTCGGACCGCTGGAAAAGAAGCCTGAACCCACGAAGAAGCCGAAAACTCCGGAAAAGACAGAAAAGAGCGAGTAGTCTGAGACCCGCAGCAAACTTCCGAAGTCTCGGGAGACTTCGGAAGTTTGGGGGTAGAGTTCATGCAATTCGAAACGACACCGGCCGTCAGGGAGCGACAGTGGCCTTCTGACGGCGTTGTCGTTTTTTGAGATGTGGAGAGATCTCGTGATGATGCAGTCCCAGAAATCGAGCGTCCCCCGTCGGACTGGCCCATCGGCCCGACCCGCCTGTCCGCCACCTCGCGAGGGACTTCTCGGAGATGGCCTCCACCAGTCGGGCGACACAATTCCGGCCCCCTCTCCCCCGCGATCGATGTGTCTATCGGAAGGGGTGAGTTGCGGGGGAGAGGGATGGGGTGAGGGGGCCACACCATTCGCATCAGCCCCCTCACCCCGGCCCTCTCCCCCCCAGTCTAGTCTCATCCGAATGCAGTATCGATTGTGGGGGAGAGCGAGCAGAACCTTGGGAAACGCCTTGTGCAAATTCCTCATCGCGATGGCCCGCCGTGTAGCGACTCCCTGCCAGAAGGACGGGCCAATGGGCCCGTCCTACTTCGTCAGGGTCGCCGTGGTTCTGATCGCCACGAGCGTCGCGATACCCGCCTTCGCACAGACCGAGACCAAGCCTGCCGACCCGCCCGCAGCCACTCCGGAACCAGCCCCCGGTCATTCGGTTCACGGCGAGGTCTTCGACGAAGGTCCACGCCAAGCGGCTGTCCTCATGGGGAACACCGGCGATGTCCACTTTCCGGTCGGCAGCCAAGTGCCCCAGGTCGAGCAGTTCATTAACCAGGGGATCGGCCAACTGCACGGGTTCTGGTACTTCGAGGCGGAGCGTTCGTTTCGGCAGGCCGCTAAGCTCGATCACGACTGTGCGACGGCCTATCTGGGAATGGCGATCGCGAACCTCGAAAACATGAAGCGGGCGCGGGGCTTCATGGCCGAAGCGGTGAAGCGGAAGGAGAAAGTCTCGGCCCACGAGAAGATGTATATCGACGCCTTCGAGGCCTTCCTCAAAGAGGAGCCGAAGGACAGCAAGGACAAGGACTTCGAGAAGAAACGCCGAGAGAAACTGGCTGGTGACCTCGAAAACATCCTGCACGAGCATCCGGACGACCTCGAAGCCAAGGCCCTGCTCGGCTGGCATCTGTGGATCAGTCGTAGCAAGAACGTGCCGATCGTGAGTTACTTCGCAGTTGATGCGCTGCTGCACGATGTGCTCGACAAGAATCCGTTGCACCCGTGCCACCACTACATCATCCACCTGTGGGACTACGAAAAGGCAGAGCGAGCCCTCGACTCAGCCTCCAAGTGCGGTCAAGCCGCTCCGGGAATCGCCCACATGTGGCACATGCCGGGGCACATCTACTCGAAGCTCAATCGCTACCACGATGCGGTCTATCAACAGGAAGCGAGTGCCCGCGTCGACTATGCGCAGATGATGCGGTATGGCGTCCTGCCCGATCAGATCCACAACTTTTCCCATAACAACGAGTGGCTGATCCGGAACCTGATCCATATCGGAAACGAACACGCCGCCTACGAGATGGCGACCAACATGGTCGAACTTCCTCGGCATCCGAAATGGAACAAGCCCGACAACGGCGGCAGCAGTTCCGGGTTTGGTCGGGCGCGTCTACTGGAGACCTTGGTCGAGTTCGAGGACTGGGACCGGCTGCTCAAACTGGCCGATGACCCGCACCTCGAAGAGGGGGCCAACGACGATCTGAAGCACAAGCGGTTGCAGTACCTTGGGCTGGCCGCCTTCGAAACCGGAGATTTCGCGCGCGGCTGCGACTATACGACCCAGCTAATCCGCCAGCGCGAGGCGATCGAAGTCGAGCAAAAGGCCGCTGAGACCAAGGCTCGCGACGAAGCAACGACTGCCAAAAAGCCCACCGAGGAGATCGACAAGGCGGTCAAGAATGCGGGCAACGGCTTCAATGGTCGCCTGACTCCGCTGCGGAACGCCATTCGCGACCTCGAAGCTCAAATTCACCTCGCACATCGGGCCTATGCCGACGCCCAAGAGGCCCTCAAAAATACCACACGCGTCGACCGCCCGTTGCAGGCCCGGACGCACCTGGCCGCTGGGGAAACCGACAAAGCGGTGACGATGATCAAGGAGTTTGTCGGCTCCCATAAGAACGAAACGATTCCCCTGGCCCAAGCGGTTGCCATCCTGTGGCAGGCGGGCAAGAAAGATGACGCCAAGGTCGAGTTCGAGAAGCTCCGCAAGCTTTCCGAGGCCATCGATCTGGAGGCACCGGTGTTCCGCAAGCTGGCCCCGATCGCTGCGGAATTGACCTGGCCCGCAGACTGGCGGTTGCCCCTGGAACCTCGCACGGACACCGGCGTCCGCCCGGAGTTGGCCTCGCTCGGGCCGTACACTTGGCAACCCTCACCAGCCCCGGAGTGGTCACTCACCAATCATGAATCCAAGCCCGTGACCTTGGCGGAACTGCGCGGTAAGCCCGTGGTCCTCGTCTTCTATCTGGGGTCCGGATGCCTGCACTGTGTCGAACAGCTGCACAAGTTCGCCCCAAAATCTGAAGAGTTCGCCAAGCTCGGCATCGAGATCATCGGCATCGGCACCGACACCCCGGCGGACCTGCAACTGGCTCATAAGAACTACACCGGCACCTTCCCGTTCCGCCTGCTGTCGAACAACGACCAGTCGGCATTCAAGAGCTACCGCTGCTTCGACGACTTCGAAAATAAGCCGCTGCATGGCACCTACCTGATCTCGGCGGATGGCCGAGAGCTGTGGCACGACATCGGAGCCGAGCCGTTTATGGATGTCGATTTCCTGCTGGGCGAAGCGAAACGGGCACTCCCGCTGTACGCTGCTCCCGCCTCACCGGTGCCCGGGAACAGTACAGCTGCGGAGTGAGGAAGCAGTAGGTTGTGGGCCATTCGCTGTGTGGCACGTTTTCGACGTGCCCGTAGCTCACGTCGCTCCGCGACTGAGATTCCTCCGGCTGGACGCTCATTCGGACAGTGTGTAAGTGGGCGATTCCGCAG
>JAYSUV010000754.1:0-2633 GCA_043718945.1 Planctomycetota bacterium | reverse complement strand
TGCGAAGTCTGGGATCCGCTGCTGTAGCTCAGTTGGTAGAGTGCGTCCTTGGTAAGGACGAGGTCCTGGGTTCGAATCCCAGCAGTAGCTTACCGGTGCGTTGCCGGTGAGAAGAGGTCGGCGGGGGCGAGTGCTCCTGCGGCGGGCTGCAAGGCCCGCTGATGAATGAGAACGGTGGCAACCCCGTCGGGTTGCGGGATCCCGAAGACGGAAGACTCTCAAGGGGGTTTGGAGCACGAGATGGCCAAGGAACTATTTCAGCGGACAAAGCCGCACGTCAACGTCGGAACCATTGGCCACATCGACCATGGTAAGACGACCACTACAGCTGCCCTTCTCGCGGTCCAGGCCGCTAAGGGGTTGGCCAAGCTCAAGTCGTACGCTGATATCGCTAAGGGCGGTACGGTTCGCGACGCCACCAAGACTGTGACCATCGCTGTTTCGCATGTGGAATACGAGTCCCCGACTCGCCATTACGCCCACATCGATTGCCCCGGGCACGCCGACTATATCAAGAACATGATCACCGGTGCCGCCCAGATGGACGGCGCGATTCTCGTGGTGTCGGCCGCTGACGGCCCGATGCCTCAGACTCGCGAGCACATCCTCCTGGCCCGCCAGGTGAACGTGCCGTGCCTCGTGTGCTACCTGAACAAGGTCGACCTCGTTGACGATCCGGAACTGCTCGAATTGGTCGAGATGGAAATACGCGATCTGCTCAACAAGTACGGCTATCCTGGCGACACTGTGGCCATCGTTCGGGGCAACTCGAAGGAAGCCTACGCCAATCCGAAGGATCCAGTCGCGTCCCAGTGCATCACCGACCTGGTGGCTGCTCTGGACAAAGACATTCTGGAGCCGACCCGCGAGCAGGACAAGCCGTTCCTGATGGCTGTCGAAGATGTGTTCTCGATCGACGGTCGCGGGACCGTGGTCACGGGCCGTATCGAACGCGGTGTTGTCAAGGTTGGTGAAAAGATTCAGATCATCGGCCTGCGTGACACTCAGGAAACGACTGTCACCGGCGTCGAAATGTTCAACAAGACCCTCGATCAGGGAATCGCGGGCGACAACGTCGGTCTGCTGCTCCGCGGCACATCGAAGGACGATGTCGAACGCGGCCAGGTGCTGGCAGCTGGGAACTCAATCAAGCCTCACAGCCACTTCGAGTGCGAAGTGTACGTGCTGAAGGCGGAAGAAGGGGGCCGCAAGACCCCGTTCTTCAACGGATACCGTCCGCAATTCTACTTCCGTACGACAGACGTCACCGGTGGTGTCAAGCTGTTGAATGGGGCAGAAATGTGTATGCCCGGTGACAACGTCAAGCTGGAAGTTGAACTCCAGAAGTCGATCGCTATGGACCAGGGAAGCCGCTTCGCCATTCGCGAAGGGGGCCGTACAGTGGGTTCCGGTGTCGTGACGAAGATCCTCAAGTAGTTTTCAATCGCAGACTCAACCGCCCGACTCACAGCGAGCCGGGCGGTTGTCTGTTTGAATGGGAGTGTCCGCTGTGCGCGAATACGTCTGGTTGGAATGCATCGAGTCCGGTAGCCGCAACTACCGGACTCCGAAAGAAACTCGGGGAACCGAACGGCTGGAATTGCGTAAGTACGACAAGAAGCTACGCAAACACACCGCTCACAAGGAAACCCGGAAGAAGTAGTCGTTTGTTGAGACGGGTGTTACACTCACCCGTTTGGCGAGCGAACTTTTCGCCGTGCCTCAGGGGCACGAGCGACACACGGGCGTAGCTCAATTGGCAGAGCAGCGGATTCCAAATCCGCAGGTTGAAGGTTCGAGTCCTTCCGCCCGTGCTCATGGCTCTGGGTGGCTGGTGAATCGTGGGTCCACCTAGTCAATTCTTCATGTGAACTTCACTGGATTCGGACGCGATATGTCGACGGCAGCGGATGATCCATCGCTTTTCTCCACCCTCGCTTCGACACGGTTGTACAAGCGCACGCAAGGGCGGATGGTTCGTCAGGTCACGCTGGCTGTACTCCTGTCGGGGGTGCTGCTTGGGTGCTTCCGTCTCTCCGAAGAGTATCTCCAGGATTCTGGAAAGCTGCTCTCGCTGGGTGTTCCCGCCTTGCTATTCGCGTTGGGTGCGTGGGGAGTTTATCGTCTCACTCATTGGCCGAAGTTTGCCGACTTCCTGGTACAGGTTCAAGGTGAACTGGACAAGGTGAACAGGGCGACGTGGGAGTATCTCATTCGTGCCACAGGTGTGGTGCTGGTGACAATGGTCATCGCGGCTGCGTTTCTCTGGGTGTGTGACTTTGCTTGGATTTATCTCTTTGAGAAGATCGGATTCCTTCGAGTCCAGAACCCCTAGGTCAAAAAATACGATGCGATGGCTTGCATCTTCACAGTTTTTCGCCGATCATGTTCACCCCTCCTATGACTACTGAGCCGCAAACCACTGAATCAGCTCCTCCGACTGGTGAACTCCAGGACGATAAGCTGTGGTACGTCCTGAAGGTTCAGAGTAATCGTGAGAAGTCGATTCGGGATTCGCTGTTGCGGCGAATCAAGATGGAAGGCTTGGAGGCTGACTTCGGCGACGTGGTGATCCCGACTGAAAAGATCGTGGAGACCAAGGGGGGCAAGCGAAAGGTTCGCGAGCAGAAGCT
>JAYSUV010000753.1:0-7318 GCA_043718945.1 Planctomycetota bacterium | reverse complement strand
GCCACATCGAGGAACATCTCCTCGGGGTGGAAGTCTTCCGCCATCACGACCCCTTCCGCTCCGGTCGAGTACGCCCACATCCGCAGATGACCCGGCTGACGGACTCGGGAGATATTGATCATCAGCTGCTTAATGAACGGATCGAACTTCTCCCAGTTGACCCACTTCGGGCCAAGGAAACTCGCAAAGTCGGCTGTGTAGGCCGCCGTCGTCCCGAGCCCATACTTCCAGATGGAGAGGATCGGGTCGTCGATATCCCCATCTCCTTCTGGACGAGTGAACAGAACATTCTGCGGTAACCCGCTTTCCTTGAGTGAGGTCAGCACATACCCATTCAGGTGCGGGATGGTGTCAATGCCCCGCATGACCGGCGAGGCGAACCCCTGCTCCACCGTCACGTCTCCCCGGAACACCATGTTCCGCTTCAACGTCCGGGCTTCCTTAAAGAAGATCGTCGGCAGCTTGTTCGGGTCATCGGGGAAGTAGTACCGCCCGTGGGTGATATCGGCGATCTCCCGCATCAGCTTCACTTCCTGGCCCCCGTGCGGAAAGATCGACACCGTGGAGATCGTGATCCCCTCGTCAACGAACGCTTTCAAGAGTGGTCCCGGCGGCGGGGCCGGGTCACCATCCGAAATGATAATCATGTGCTTCGAGGCCGCATCACTCTTCTTGAGGGCATCCAGTCCTAGCTGCATCGTCGGGGCAAAGGCGGGCATGTCACCCGGCTCAGCGGCGTTGATCTTGGTGGCCATCGCTTCGTAGTCACCGACATCGCCGAGCTTCACGACCCATTGCTCGCCGCCTTCGTAGTCGATGACGCCGATCTCATCGCGAGCGCTCAGAACCTTGATCGCTTCCTTCGTAATGCGTTTGGCCCAGGTGTTCCCCTCGGGGAATTCGCAGGTGTGCAGGATGATGGCCAGTGCCCCCTTGGGCAGCACCTTCTTATTGGTCACGTCCATGCTGACCGGCAGCGCGTCCTCGATCACCGTTTTGTGGTAGCCGCCGGGGCCGAAGCTGCGCGCCCCGCCGACCATCAGGAAGCCGGTTCCTTCGTTGAAGACAGCGTCGTGCATGGCCTGCATCTGGGCTTCATCCAGTGAAAACCGCTCGACGTTACAGAGGATGATGCAGTCATACGGGAGTAGCGAGAGAGCGTCACGCGGCACGTTCAGCGCGGGCATGACCTCCACTTCGCGTTGAGCGCGGACTAGCGAATCCCGCAATGCCTTCCACTCGTCTTCCGTCCCCGAAGGATCGGTGACCAGCAGCACCTTGCCCTTGCCCTCGATATACAGATACCCGTCCGCGCGGTTGTTCTGCACCAGGAAATCCTGCTTCACCCCTGGATGTGCGGGATCGTCGGCGACCTCGATCGTCGCCTGATACTCCAGGTAGCCCGGCGTCTTGAGTTCCATCGGCAGGTCGTAACGGTTCTTACCCTGCTTAAACTCAATCGGCACATCCGCGATCAGCTGGCCGTTCTCGGTGAGCTTGAGCTTTCCCTTGCCCGCTTGTAGCGAGGAGACCACGACCGAAGCATCGTACCGCTCGTTGAGTTGAATTCGCTGCGGCAGTTCGAGGCGTTCGATCCAGACCTCTTTCTCATAACTGTAGGTGATCGGTTTCACATCGACGGAGATGCCCCGACTCTTGAGGTTGTCGAGGACCGGTTTCAGGTTGCCCGCCGTTTCGGCCCCGTCACTAATCAGGACGATGCGGCCGCGCGTGTCCTCCGGCAACATCGCAGCTGCTAACGACAAACTTTGCTCGATGTTGGTGGCATCGGGGCTGATGCGGGAGTTGAGGATGATGCTCCCGCCTTCCAGCGGGAACGACTCGCGCGGGGGCAACTCGACCGCGGCGTTGGCGGCGAACGTCACCAGCCCGGCCTCGTCCTCTGGCGGCTTCTGGCTGACGACCTTGGCGATGTACTCGGCTCCCTTTTCGGAAGCATCCCGCCCGATCGAGTCAGAGCTATCGAGGGCAAACACGACCGACAGCCGGTCCGTCGACCGCACCGAGCGCGGCTCAGCCAGCAGGGCCAGAAACAGCCCGAGTAACAACAACCGCACCACAATCGCCGCGTTCGCCCGGCCCTGAGCCAGTCCGTGATACCCGTTGCGGTGCATCCACCAGACCCACACCGCCAGCGGAGTCAACGCGAACGCCCACGGACGCAAGAACTGCATCAAGTGGTTCCGCTGGAGCAGCCACATCCCGAACAGATAGACCACGATGGTCAGTGTGATGCCGATGCCATCCAGCCCCCTCAGCGGAGTGCGCGGAGCGGGGAACAGACTCTTCAGCACGCGAGTCAATTCGTTCACAGCCGTCCTCCTGGCAACGTCAACTGCACGATCCGGCGGTTCCCGGTGTCCGCGATGAACAGCCGGTTATCCTCCGACACCGCGATCGCCCACGGCGTCCACAACTCATGATGGCCGCGCCCCTCATGCCCGAACTGGGCCACCAGCTGGCCATGCGGGTTGGCCACGCTCACACGACACGCCCCGTACTCGACGAAGAAGAACTGGCCGTGCGGGCTGAGGGCGATGTCGTAAGGATAGTAGAGTCCGCCCTGATCTGCCCAGTCGAGAACCTCCAGCGGCTGGCCCTGGTCGGTGAAGACCTGCACGCGGCTGTTGATGGCGTCGGCGACGTAGATATTGGAGTCGAGCCAGACCATGCCGCTGGGGCGTTGGAACTTGCCGGTCTCGGTGCCAAGTCCGCCGAACTCCAGCACGAATTTTCCGTCTGGGGCGAACTTTTGGATCCGGTCGCTACCGCCGTACTCGGCGACGTACAGGAACCCCTGCGGGTCTTGCATGAGGTCCACCGGGTACGTGAACTCGCCGGGCTTCTCGCCCTCGCTGCCAAACATGCTGAGCAGTTCGCCCTGCTTGGAAAAGAACACGACGCGGTGGTAGTGCGTGTCGGCGATGGCGACCCGCCCGTCTTGCAGGACACGGATCCCCTCCGGCTTGCCAACGCTCGACTCGGGCATGCTCCACTGGCGGATGAGTTTGTTCGTCTCGTCATAGACCAGGATGCGGCCCGAGTCATCCAGCACGTAGAGTTCGCGGTCCTTCGACACCGTGAGCGCACGGGGAGCAGGCATCCGCTTGCCATCGACCGGGATGCGAATGATCGTCGAGTCCACGACCGGCAACTCCGCCGCCCCGGAACTACCGAGGCAACCCGACTGCCCCAAGCACAGAGCCACCGCGCAGACCAGCGCGAGGATGCGGAGCGAGACCCGCTGACCAGTGACGAGCGCGGGGCGCGGCGGGCGGTGATAGACCGTCTGTGTGGTGCCCGTCGCGAGTGGGGTGAGTTCGACCTCAGCCAGGTGCCCGCTGAACCGCTCGAACTCGACCCGGTACGGGCCGGTCTCTTCGACGATGATCTGTAACCGCTCAGGTCGGACCGGTCGTGGGACGGGCCCCTTTGGCCCGTCCGTCTGGGGCGTGTCGTGCGGGAGGGTTAGGCTTCCGCGGGTGCATTCGCTCATTGGCGGTCCCCCTCCGGCCCCCTCTCCCCCGCGATCGATGTGATTTTCGGAGTGTGCGTCTTGCGGGGGAGAGGGTTGGGGTGAGGGGGCCATATCGCTCGCTGTGGCCCCCTCACCCCGGCCCTCACCCCCACAGCGGAGTCCACTCTGTTCGCAGCGCCGATTGTGGGGGAGAGGGGGCAGAGAGAGTCGAGAACCACTCATTGGCGAATACACCTGGCTCCCGCCGTGCCGCAAAGAGGATGCGACGCTGTCCCTGGCTCGCGGCTCGGCAGGAGCCTCGCCCTCCCACGGTAACCAATTGCACGGCCCCAGGAACCTCGCAATCGCCGGACTGCCGGGCCGCTCGTACAACTCCTCGACCGGACCGGCCCAAACCAACCGCCCCTCATCGAGACACAGACACCACTCCGCCTCGGACAACACCCGATCGGGGGCATGCGTCGAGAACACCAGACTCGCCCCAGTGGCTGCGACCTCATCTCTTAGCATCCGCCAGCACTGATCCCGCAGCTGGGTGTCGACATGCTCCAGCGGCTCGTCCAGGACTAAACAGCGCGGCTCAGCTGCCACTGCCCGAGCCACGGCGAGCCGCGAGCACTCGCCCTGCGACAGACTCGCCGGAGAGGCCGAGCCTAAAGACTCCAATCCAAAACCGGAGAGCAGGCGTTCTATCCGAGCCTCATCGCGAGTGGGCGAGACCGCCACAAGATGCGCTCGAACGGTGAGGTGCGGCCACAGACCGTAATCCGGCGGGGACCAGAAAAAGGAGGGTTGATGGTTGAGGGTTGAGGGGCGATCGACAGAAGGTCTGCCCGCTGACTCGAGGCCACCGGCACCGACTTTACCAACCCGAAGCGTCAGCGAGGGCGAGCGAAAGCGAGTTTTCCCCAAGAATCCCTCGCTGGCGCGTCGGGCTAGCGATCTCAAGTCAGTCCCATTGGGCCCTAGGCCTCCGGCCCCTTCTTTCACTAACCTCTCACCACACACCACTCCCCCCTCCTCCGCCTGCTCAAACCCGACCAGCAAATTGAGCAGCGAAGTCTTCCCCGACCCGCTGGCCCCCAGAACGGCCACTCGCCCCGCCGGAATCTCCACGGAGACCTCCTCCAGCCGTGGGCGACCACGGCCGTTGAGTGTCACGTTGTGGAGGGTCCAGAGCATGAGGTGGGGAGTGCTGAGAGGTGAGGGACAAGCAATTCAGAAGGGAACAAGACTTGATCGACCGTGACACAGCTGAAGTGTGCCTCTGGCGCATGGCCACTCATCCCGGAGGGATGCCAGAGATTAGCCGGTGGTTGAGCGCAGCGACACCACCGGAACGCTTTGGGTGCATTCGCCCATTGGTGGGACTCCGCTCTCTCTGCCCCCTCTCCCCCACAAGGGATGCGACTTTCGGAGTGGACTCCACTGTGGGGGAGAGGGCCGGGGTGAGGGGGCATGGCGGGCGGTGTGGCCCCCCTCACCCCAACCCTCTCCCCCGCAACGTGTCTTCTGGCTGGGATGGATGTCGCTTGCGGGGGAGAGGGGGCCGGAGTTCGCCATTGGGCGAATCCACCCATACGCTTTCGCATCCCGGAGGGATGCCAGAGGTGCGGTTCAGGGTGTTGATTCTCGCGTCGGTCAACGCCGCGCGATCTCTGCCATCCTTCCAGGATGGGATTGTCTCGGCTCCCTTCAACCGGTGGTGTCGCTGCGCTCAATCACCGGCTAATTTCTGTGACTCCTGTCGCGGTTTGACGAGTCCGCCCTCATCGCTCCTCCGTCGATAAACCATCCACCATGAACCATAAACCTCTCCCCACCGTCAGCAACAACACCGGCACCAGCAGCACCACCGCCAGCATCGCAGCCACTCCGTCGATGTGGCCGTAGTGCAGGAAATTGTAAAGCCGTTGCGGAGCTGGGGCCATCCCCGCCGGTCGCAGGAGTGCGGGCAGCGTCAGCTCCAGATACGACCACCAGAATAGCAATGCCAGCGTCCAGAATCGCCCCGCATCCCGAATTCTCCACAGGATCGCTGCTCCCTCAGCCCCGCGCGGACCCGGCAGTTGAGAGAGCGACTCGGCCAGGAACACCCCGGCTTGTTGCTCGTTGCGCCGGAGCATGGCCTGCATCGCCAGCGCCCTCGGGAGCAGGAACAACACCATCGCCAGTACGAGTGGCACCGGAGAATACGACGGCTGGACCCCGATCCGTTGGCAGATTTCAAAGATTGTCAGGCCAAGAGCCAGTGAACCCAGCAACCCCGGCAGGAGGACCGCGACCCACGCGAGCCGCGCCACCGTAGCGTGGGCTTTAGCCCACGCGGGAACGTGATCTTGAAGGAAGCGTGGGCTGAAGCCCACGCGACATCGTCTTTTGTCGGGTGCGTCAATCCTGCCCGTCTCCGCTGGGTGCTCACATGCCAAGGCAGGTGACAGGTGGCGCAAGCGATCTTCCCCACTAGCTGATGCCGTGCGCTCGAGGGGGCGAGGCTCCTGCCGAGCCGCGAGCCGGAACCCGCTCCGTCCTTCGCTCGATTCCGGTCCCCTCTCCCCCGCAATCGACGTGGTTTTCTCGCTCGACTCCGCTGCGGGGGAGAGGGTGAGGGTGAGGGGGTCTACTAAGGAGTGTGGCCCCCTCACCCCGGCCCTCTCCCCCCCGGTCGAGTCCTCACCGATGGCAGCGCTGATCGTGGGGGAGAGGGGGCAGAGCCGGAAGAACCAGTGCAAACGTCTTCCGACGATCGCGGCTCGGCGGGAGCCTCGCCGTCCCAGTCGTTGGACACTCCACAGAATCAGCCACAGCCCCAGCGTGACCGTCACCCCCAGCACGAGCGAGTCGCCGATCTCCTGCCACAGAGCCGACCGGAACCGGATCAAACCCCGTCCACGAAAGGCCCCGATCGCTAGGCTTCCTACGGGCCAGACCACCGTCAACAGCCAAGTCACGGCAATCCAGACGACCGCCAGCCCGACGCGCCAGCGAGGACCGCCAGCCGAGAGATTCACCACGGAGGCACGGGAACCCGGAGCAGTGGACCCTGTGAGCGCCCAGGCGCTAGCCGCCGGTTCTTCGAGCTTGCCAGCCCACGAAGAACCGGCGGCTAGCGCCTGGCCGTTCACACTGCTCCTCCGTGCCTCCGTGCCTCCGTGGTGCATTCCACTTGCCAGACAGGCTGGAAGCCTATCCCACGTCCAGTACCCCAACACAGGCACCGTGAGCATCAACCCATACCCCACTGGCAGTACCAGAAACGGCAACACCTCCACCAATTCGACACCCCCGGCCTGCTTGGTGAAAATCCACTCGGCCCAGCCGCGAGCCTGCATCAGCGTCGCCACCTCGACCTCTTGAAAACAGAGCAACGCAGCGAGGGCGGCAGCTGTGAGTTGACGGGGGAGTTCGCCCGCGAGGATGGCCCGCAGCCGTTCTCCGAGTGGTGTCTTTCGTCCCGACCGCTTGGCCAACCGCAACAGATAGACCCCCGATGGCCCGAGCGCCGCAGCTGGGAGCCACTCCAAGGCCAGTACCACGACCGGCGTCAATTGGGCGACCATGATGGCGAGGTACAGCAGTTCGTTCAGCAGCGGGGTCTGCACCAGCGACAGCGACGCATTACGGTACGCATACCCGACGACCAGCCCCGGCATAAAGAACGGAACCAATACTAACCCGACGCGTAAGCGAGGGCCGCCAATAGAGCGTTTTACCACGGAGGCACGGAGGCACGGAGAAGAAATCTCTGTGAGCGGCAGGGCGCTAGCCGCCGGTTCTTCGGTCGTGGGCAAGCTCGAAGAACCGGCGGCTAGCGCCTGG
>JAYSUV010000752.1:0-7346 GCA_043718945.1 Planctomycetota bacterium | reverse complement strand
GTTCATCCGACTATTTATTGGGGTGCCCCGAAGCGGGGGTGGATTTCCAAGGCATCTCTCCGATGTCCAATGGTTGCAGGGAGATGTAGTGTTGTGCTGCAATACCCGCGCGAGGAGACGCGGAGGCTGGCTCTGCGGGGAAGCCACCGGCCAAGGAATCTCTTGGACTCCGATGCGCCCAGGGCGTGTCAACTCCTGGCCGAGGCTCTCGGCCAGGAGCCTCTTTCCGGACTGGCACATGAGACATCAGTGCCATGCCTCCTTAAATCCATATACCGTCAGGCATTTCGAAATCCCCCCCCAATAGTCGGATGAACCCGAACTTCTGACGACCTCCCACGTCCCCGAAATGCTCTTGTGGCCCTTGGGGGGCGTGGGTATGATCCCGCCGCGCTTCACCGGCAGATTCTGCCGAGGGACTCGTGAGCTGTCAGTGGGTGAGCAAGGATGCCCCCGAAAGCTGCGGTTGTCATGAGTCGAATCGCGATCAACTTGGCATGGAGGCCCGCGCATGAGTTCCAGAGCTGGCAGTACGTTCTTGACGTTCCTGGTGTCGATCCCGCTGGCCGCGATGGGCCTGATGGTGGTGTTCGGCGTTCCCCCACTGGCGTCGGTGATTGCCGCGACGCGCGGCTTAACCGACGCGAATCAAGACAATCAAGGAGGTCGAGATTCCGGCCAGAGCCAGTTCGAAGACTGGGATTCCGGCACTGCTCCTGAGTGGAAGGCGGACGATGCTGACCTGACCGACATCGAAGGGGGCACTCACGACGAGACAGACACCGATCGCGACGATCTCGGGTTCTCGAAAGTGCCTCGCGAGGAGGAAGACCCCGACTCGACTCACTTGCAGACCAAGGGACGGCGATCGAGTCCCCAGAAGGGCCTGGACAACAAATGGGCGGACAATTCACCCTCGATCTCTCCCTCCCTGCTGTCGCCTCGCGGTGGTTCGAAGGCGGAGAAATCCCGGTTCGCTAAGAATGCCGATTCCGACCGCAACTCCCCGCCGACCTCCATGAAAGAGTCGCTTAAGAAGCTCAACTCCCTCGGCGTCAAGCATTACCACCTGGAACGAGGCTCCGATCAGGATACGTGGCTGTTCGTCTGCCTGTTTGTTCCCGGAGACGACGCCCGTCTGACCCATCGCTTCGAAGCGGAGTCCGATGACCCGGACCGCGCCGCTGCAGAGACCGTTCAGCAAATCGACAGCTGGCTCCTCCAGCGATTCCGCGACAAGCAGCCGATCTCCCAGAATGCGATGTAGCTGTCGTGTCAGGACTCATCATTGGGGTTGAAGTTCAGGCTTTATCGCGCCCCTGAGCAGTCTAAAGGGGATTCAGAATTGGTGTTCAGCAACAATCGCAATCCCTTCCTCCCATTTTCCGGTCTCTGTTTTTCCTGTCATGAGTCTTCTCGACCCTAGTTCAAGAAGAGAGGATGACAGGAAAATCGAGGACAGAAAAAAGGAGGGGCAGACATCCGAAGTCCTGCACACCAATTGTGAAAATGCTCTAAAGGGTGGATTCCAACCTCAAACCTAACCCCTATCGGGGGAGTAGCGACCATGCACGAGTCGATCTGGAATCCACTCTCCCAGTCCGCCTCCCTGCCCTGGGGTGAGGCCACACCCCGGCCGGGAATGATGTGGGCTTGGGCGATTCGATCGACCGGCGTTGCCCCCCAAGCCCATGCAGAACGTCACGAGGGGCATGTCAGAACCCCGGCCCTGCAACGTCTTGAAGCGGCGATGTTCGTCGCCGAGGGTTCACTGACCGCCCGCAAGTTGATGCAGTTCGCCGCCTTGCCCAGTGCCTCGGAAATCCCCGAACTGATCGACCAGCTCAATCTCGCATACGAGGCCAGCGGTACTTCTTTCCGGGTCGAGCGACTGGCCACCGGCTACCAGTTGATGTCGCGGCCGATCTTCGCTCGCTGGCTCGATAAGATTCACGAGCGGCAGGCCCGGCTCAAGCTCTCCCCCCCCGCGATGGAGTCGCTGACGATCATTGCTTATCGCCAGCCACTCACTCGCGCCGACCTCGAAGAGGTCCGCGGTGTGCAGTCGACAGAAATCCTTAAGCAACTGATGGAACGCGGGCTGGTGAAAGTGGTCGGCGAGCACGATTCGCTCGGGCGACCGTATTTGTACGGCACGACGAGGCTGTTCCTGGAATCGTTCGGGGTACTCTCGCTCGATGAGATGCCGATGGCGGATGTCCTGCGTCAATCCGCCAACGCCCCGGTCGTAGAGCCCGACACCGAACACGCCGCTTGATCGCGTTCAATCCGCCGCGCTAGCCAGGGCCGCATGCCAGAAACTCTGGCCAGCGCAGCCGAGGGGCGATCTCCGATTGTCGCCTTTTTCTCCGAAAAAGGACGCCAACTCTGACACTTCTCGGCCAAGCCGACAGAGTCTCCCGAGTGTTCCCCGCCAAGGCCCGCGCACACCGCAATTCAATCACGCTGGCAGAGGCCGGTTGTCGTACACAGATTCCACAGATTTTTACAGATGCGACGCCAGCGGGGTCGGTGATTGCAGGCAGGAGAGATCTCCTCTCCCCCCCTCTGAATCTGTGCCAATCTGCGAAATCTGTGTACCGATCCTCTGTCGCGGGCGAGAGGTTTCAGGGAATCGACGATGGGCTCTCACTCAAGATGCTATGTGCTCCGTGAGAGACTGTCGGCTGGGGCGAGGAGTGTCGAAAAAGGACGCCAGTTCTTCGACCGAACGGCGGCTAAGGTCGGTCGGAAATCCTCCGTGAGTGCAATGGGTTTGGCATGCGGCCCTAGCTGGCGCAGCGGGCTGGACGCTGGCATGTGACCGTCGCGTCTGCAACTCGGAAAGGCGAGAGAACTATTCGCCGAGCGATATCGCCTTGCGTAGCTTTGGTAAACTCTGCCGGTCCGGCCTCGTGTTCCAGTCATGCGGACGATGCCGGACGAGCCTCCTCGGATACTGCCCGATCCTCGCTCCGGGCAAGCCCCCTCTCAAGCGGAATGTCCGTTGACCTCGATAGAACCGTAAGGGATGAAATACGCCGCTGATGTTCCGCGCCCGATTCGGACGCGTTCGCCCGCTGGTGATTCTTCCCGGAGATCAAGGATGATTTCCCGGCACTGCACACTGATGATTTTGCTCCTGGCGACATGGCTCGTCCGCCCCACGCATGTCGTGGCTCAAGATGCGCCCGAGGCACTCGCCGCGATCGAGGCCACCGAGGCGTCACCGCTCATCACCGAGCCGACGACCCCCGCCGAGCATATGAAGGCTGTGATCTTCACCATGAAGATCGCCAGGCCCGAAGCCGCCAAGAAGTACATTGAGGCATTGCTCGCTCTCGATCCGGACGACGCCACGTTGATTGGGTTCCGTACCGAGTACGGGACGGGCACCTTCTTGCAGCTGGCTCGCTTTCCAGAACTCAACCCGCCCGCCACGGTGTTGCTGGAGCGTCTGAATGCCGCCAGTACCCGCCAGGCCAGCGACCCCGTCTTCATGGATGGAGTCCTCAAGAATCTCTCGGGATCTTCGCGTGAGGCTGACCTCGCGATGCGTGACTTGCAGCACCTGGGGGCGCCAGCAGCCTCACGCCTCGTCCAGGCCGCAGCTGATCCGAACTCGGGAGTCGACCGAGACCAGGCGTTCATCGCCCTGACCCGCATGGGCGAATCTGCGGTGGCCCCCTTGATTGGCTACTTGTTTCAGGGTGACGAGGCTCAGAAGTCGCTCGCAGTGGATGCCTTTGGCTGGGTCGCGACCAAGAATGATGCGGCTTATTTGTACTCGACAGCGTTCGCGACGGAAGGGGAGCCCGGACTCCGCCAGACGGCCCGACAATCCCTCTCGCGGTTGCTCTACAAAGACCCGAGCCAAGCGGGGCGTCTGGAAGGCTTCGGAGCCGCCGCCCAGCTGCGAATCACCGCCGAGAAGCTCCTCAAGGGAGAGACCGTCATGGAACCCGAGGAGGACGGATTGGTTCCCGTCTGGGTTCCCGACGAGACCTCGGCGAGTCTGGTCGAACGACGAGTCACTCCGCACTCCGCCGCGATCTTTCGGGCCGAGCAGTTTGCCCGCCAGTCACTGGAGCTGGCCCCGACGGATACCCGGACGCAGAGTGTTCTGCTCAACACCATCCTGACCCGTGACATCGAAGCTGCGGGCTGGGATCAACCGATCCCCAGCAGTCCCGGTTCCGCTCACGAGGTCGCCATTCTCTCGGGTTCTTCGGCCTGCCTCGAAGCCCTCGCTCTCGCCAACGAAATGGGCAACACTGCCGCTGCCGAATCACTGGTCCGCGCACTGGCACAGAATGGATCGGCTTCACTGCTGCGAACGGGTGGACAGCGCGGAGCTATCGTCGCGGCCTTGGATCATCCGTCGTTACGAGTCCAGTATGCCGCCGCTGAAACGATTCTCCTGTGGGATCCGCAGCAGCCCTTCTCGGGATCGCGTCGAGTTGTGGAGATCTTGGCTCGCGCCCTGAACGCCGATGCTCGTGCGAATGGAGTCGTCGTCGACCCCAACAACACGCGGGGATCGACGATGGCCACCTTCCTGAATGAAATGGGCTACGACGCTCAGATTCTTCCAACGGGTGCCGCTGGCTTTGAAGCCGCCACGACTCAGGGAGATATGGAGCTGGCGGTGCTGCACCTCAACACGATCCGCTGGGATCTCTCTCCAACGATTGCCAACTTCCGGGCCGATTCGCGAACGAAGAACATGCCGATCGCCATCTACGGACCGCATGGTTTTCGGCGATCCATCGAGCATCTGCTCGCTCGTGACCCGCTGACGACTTATGTTGAAGAATCGGTCCTGTCGACCGATCTGTCTCGCCAGCTGCGACCGTTCCTGGCCCAAGTCGAGCCACCGACTCTCACGCAGGCTCAGCAGTCAATGCAATCGCTGCAGGCTGCCAAGTGGCTGCGCAAAATCGCCGACAGCCGGACACACGTCTACGACCTGACTCCCGCCGAGGATGCTCTGGTGATCGCCGCTCCTCGCACGGATCAGGGGGATGACGCC
This sequence comes from Planctomycetota bacterium, assembly GCA_043718945.1. Taxonomy (GTDB): domain Bacteria; phylum Planctomycetota; class Planctomycetia; order Planctomycetales; family Planctomycetaceae; genus TH-plancto1. Next base: position 2,314 of record JAYSUV010000752.1, on the reverse strand, counting down.
CTCATCGCTCTGGGGGCCATCCCGACCGCTGGTGTCCAGATCCGGTTAGCCGAAGCGGCGCTCAACAGCAACTACCCCGCCCCGAAACGCGCGCTCGCGGCCTCCTTGACCGCTGCCCACATCCGTCGTCATCAGTCCTTGTTGTCGGATGATCTGCGGATGCAGTTGGTGACTGTGTGGAACCATGAGGCCGATCCCGCCGTCCGATCCGCCTTGGGGAGTGTCGTCGGAGTCCAAGGCCCCAATGCTCAGGGCGTACCGACCTTGCTAAAGAGTTCCGCACCGGCGATGACTCCGAATCCGTGATCGCCGAGCTGCCGTACCGATGATTCGTCATCCACCCCTAATGTGGGGTCCGCCTCCCTCGGGAGGGCGAGGCTCCTGCCGAGCCGCTACCGCGAGTTCACGAGTCCCTTGGCTCACGGCTCAGCAGGAGCTTCGCCCTCCCGGGCGGCTATCTCGCAACCCATATTCCTAGCGTGGACAGGGTACTCGGGTCAGACTCGCGGCATTACTCCGCCATGACTCGCCGCAACCGCAGTGACTCACGATCGAACCAGACCGACCCGTGCCGCGCTCGCAATTCCAGCACCAACTCAACATCCCGCTGATCCTCGGGCACGGCGATGTCGAACGTGACTAGCTGCCAGTCGTTCGTGCCGACCAGTTCGTTCGACCGACCCGTTTGCAGGCGGCGAATACCGGCTCCGCGCCCCTGGTCCTCCGGGATGGGGATGACGCTGTCGGTCTTAATGCGAGCCTCGAAGCGATAGTTCCCTTTTGGCAGAAGCACACGTCGCCTCCACGAGGACGAGTAGTCCCCGAACGGCTCGCGCGTGATCGAGTAACTCGCCACTCCGGCAAGGTCGACCTCTTCCAGCTTCGCCTCCTCCGCTTCGACCGACGCCCCCCAATCGGTCAGGTGGAGTCCCCCTTGTTCGTCGAATTCCACCGGCGTGGGCATCCCGTGGTTGATTAACTCCTCCAGTGCCTCGGCCCGCTGGGTCAACCGGTCCTTCAGCTCGTTGACCCGGTCGCCGTGGGCCGCTGCCTGATCCGCATTGATTGATTCCAGTATCGGCTTCAGCAGTTCTCGCTTTTTGTCGATCTTCGGCAACCAGCGATCCACCGGTCGCAACAGTTGCGACAGCTTCATCAGCCGCTCGCGGTACTGTCCTCGCCACTCGTCATTCTGCATCACCGCAGCGGCGAGCAGGGGGGCCGTGTGGTCATAGAGTCCGGCTCCGGGATCACCGAAGAGCTGGTCCATGCCATGCGGCAGGAACACGCCCTTGCCTTGCGGGGCGAAGTAGACCCGGTAGTTATTCATGTTGAGCGTATACCCGTCCCAGTGCCCGCATAGACGCTCCAGAGCCATGAACGTCAGGAACTGATTCATGTCGAGTCGCTCGCTGATCTGCGCCCAGCGGATTTGCGCATCGGGCTGGGAACAGGCCGCCGCCAGCCCGACGAGATCACTCCGGTAGTCGGGATCATCCCCGGCGTCCATTTCGAGCGAGGAGTCGATGTCTTGCACAAAGCCGCCATCGTAGAGGTTGCCGTTGTTGTCCTTAAATGACCGTTTCAGGAACGGCCCATCGAACCCCTCGCGCAGGACATAGATCCCCATGTCCCGGTCATTGATCCACAGCCGCACATGCCCCGCCCGCGGCACCGGATACCCTGCCTCGCGAAACAGTTCCGCACCCAGCCACTCACTTAACAGCGATTCGTCCTGCACCGCGTTGTTCAGGTGCAGCTTCTCCATGCCATGCCAGCGCTGCCCCTTCTTGTACTTGTCGAGGTTGAGCGTCAGGCCGGGTCGATCGTCGAAATCGCGGTAACTCCCCGCCGCCCCTTTGAGCTTCACGCCGATGCTCTTGAGCGTCGTCGTGCCGTCCTCGATCAGCGTGCAGCGCGTGTAGTCGCGCGGAGCATCCCGCAGCTTCTGCTGCCCCTCGCCATCAATCACCAGCTTGAGTTCCGGGATCGTGCCGGACTCAAAAAAGGTGACGGTCTCGTGTCCAGAATTGGGGGCCTTCTCCTCCGCTTGGATCCATGCGGGAAGAATGAAAACGAGCAACAAGATCAACGATTTGGTGGCAGTCGACATGCAGGTGATTCCTTGTGAATCCGTTGTGCGCCCTGACTGGGCTGGGCCATGTTATCTGACACAGATCACAAATCGCCATTTCACGACTGCACTGCTGGCAAGTCGACTGCGAGCGGCTGGACGTAACGGCCTGTTGATTTTATTGATGGTTTTCCACGTATCCTTGGTTTTCCCCTTTCCCCGGTGCGCGACGGGGCGGCG
>JAYSUV010000751.1:0-23308 GCA_043718945.1 Planctomycetota bacterium | reverse complement strand
TCTTCTTCCGGTTGATCGCCCGGGCCAACTCCGACCGCATTCGTCCACTATTGGCCGCCAGACGGGCCATCACCTCTTCCGGGCGAAAGTCCTTCGCGAACCCCAGCGGAGCCACCGTCACCAGCAAGCAGTTCGCATCGGGAGCGGGAGTCACCTGCACCACATACACATCGCGCAGCCGGTCGTCATCCAACTCGCCGGACAGCACTTGATCCAGTGTGCGCTGCACTTGGCTGCACATTTGCATTGTCTTACGGTCAGGTCGATGAGGTGAGTTCGAACCGGATCGACCGCGACGGGGGGATGTCATCCACAACTCCAGAATCGGGCGGCGACGACCCGGAAACACTCCGCTCATCCGCCGCACCAATGATAGACAGCTGGAGTCACAACCCACGTCCAAGGTTCGCGGTTTCCGAAGCGAATTGCAAGATCGCATGTCGATAAAGACAACCGAGAACAGGGGGGAAGACTGTCGCCTCACCGCTGAACTGTCAGGGCTTGTCCTGAGCCGCATGGTTGGCGAAATCCTGGAGCATGTCGTGGATCAGTGGCAAGCGGACGAAACCCGCTTCAGTCGCTCGCAATATCCAAGGTTTTGCTTCCTCGGGAGTCGGTGATCGCTTCAGCTCGATCTGATAAAGCAGAGTGATGTACTTCGTCGGGTCTCGGTCCGCGCGGTTGTAGACATGGTTGTTGGCTAGCAAGTGGGATCGCACTTCCAGAAGGCTGTACTTGTCAGGATTCCCAGTTTTGAGCCAAGCCTCCAACTCCCGCGCGGTCGGTTTACGTTCGATGATCTCCTGAAACGCCGTTTCGATTTGCTCTGCCGTCACTGACGGAGCGGCAGGTGTCGCGAGACTTTGAGTGACCCCTTGTGGCTCCTCGATCATTGGGGGCTGCTGCGACTCTTCGGGCGAAACCGTCAACAACAGATGTGTCCCCTCATTCCGAAACTCGGCACGATGGTGAATGCTTTGAGCCAATAACCTCAAAGCACTCTTTAACTGGATTCCAGAGACCACGAGATTCACTTGTTGAGTCCACTTGACCCCCGCAGCTTCTAAAGCGGGACGATCGGGCCTGATCTCGATTTCATGTCGAGATTGGATTTTCTCGATCAGTTCCGAGAGCGTGCCAGCGGGTGAATTGAGAGAGGTCTGATTCTGGAGTTCCCATTGCAAGTGTTCTGCCGCTGGCAGCACGGCAGGCCGTTTTGTAACGCGGATGAGGGGCCGAGGGGATGCGGGATGATCTTGTGCCTCTTGAGCCTGGAGGAGGAAATTCTCGATCTGGCAGTGCCCTTTGGCGAGAGTGCGAACGGTGACAATGTTCTCAGCCCGAGTGAGCCGGAATTTCCTGTCCGGATGCGGGCTGACGAACAGTGACACGAATGCCTCCAATTCGCCCGGGGTTTTGGGAGCCTCCGACAGGTCATAGGCGACCGTGAGGTATGAATGACTCAGACGGTTCACGCGATGGAGGCCTAACGTGCTTCCCACCGTGAATCGGGCGTCCTCGTCGAGTTCCAGCGCCAGCGCATTTAACAATGTATGCCAGGAACAACCGTGGGCCGAGATGGAAACGGTGGTCTCCTCCATGCTCAGCCCAGGCATGAGATTGCCGTCGATTGACACGACCCGCACGCGATTCGCCAGATCATTGATGAACTCCTTCAAGGGGACATCGGTGATCTCCAGATCGGCGGGCAGGGCGAGAGCATCGTACACCTGGCGCTCGGCCTCGCTCACCACGCGGACGCGGGGGATGATGCTGCGCGGGGACGCGACTTGGTGTAGCTGTGCTTTCAGCGGCGGCGCTGCTTCGCCAACTAACGGGTTAGGTTTCTCCGTCGTAGGCTGAACCTGACCGGAGTTCATCGAGACTGGTTTCGAAAATAGTGGAATCGCCCGCGCCGGTCGCTGGGACTCCAGTCGCCACGCTCCTTGCAGGTACTCCTCGAATTTCTTGTGCGTAAACACCGACGCATCCACGAGCAAATCGCCCTCCAGCGGAGCGACCGCGGTGGCCAGCGGGGTGATGTACTTCTCCGCTGCGGCTTGGCCTTCGGGGCTGAGGGAGGCGAGTCGGTAGTACACCAGTCGTTCCCGCTCCTTCATCGCCGCGACTGTGGAGATGTGGATCGCCCCGCCATCGATGTAGTAGTCGAGTGGGGGCTCTTTCACTTTCTCCAACATCGCGGTCAGTGCTTGAGCTTGCGATAGCCCCTTGGCGGTGATTGAGACGTGAACATCAGGATCGGCCCCTGCTGCTTTCAGATCCTCCGTATCGAGGGTGACTGGCACGTTGTGCAGCTGGGCGATGAACTCGCAGATTTCCTTCAGAGAGTTGTCCGGGAACTCCAAACTGACTTGCCCCTGAAGAGCGTTGAGCGCCTTCGATTCATTCTGATCAATTTCGCGGAACCGATGCTTCGGAGGAGTTCCGGCCGTGATGCCGACGCGATAGACCGCATCATTCGTCCCAGTCACGATCAGCTGGCAACGGCCATCCATGATGGCCCGCAGATGGAGCGTGTCGAGTTGGCCCCGCACCGGTTCCACCTCCAGAACCGGATCGTACTGCACCTCGGCCTTGGCGATGGGGACCGGGAACTTGAGGAGACGAATCTCGTGAACGGGGAGTTCGACCTCGGTCTCGGGATTGGTAATGGGGATCGTCTTCGCGACGGACACAGGTTTCGCTTCAAGTGGCTCAGTCGCAGCGGGGGCTTGAGCGAGTTCATTTAACGCGGGCGGGCGGCCTCCGGCGTTGAGCGGGAATGGAACAACGCCGCCGGGGAGGTAGACCCGATTCTCCGGCTTCCAGCCCAGGTAGGTCAAGAAGTCCTTCAGCGAGACGACTCGAATCCCTAGCTCGCGGGCTTCTTGCACCAGTAGCTCGTGCTGGGTGGATACTTTAGTTTGAGAGTTGAGTTCCGTTGTGTTTGTGGATGAGTTGAGTGGGTGTGGCTCGGCGATACTGATACCTGCTCCCTGAATGGCATTCGGTAAAAAATGAAAATGATACGCCTCATCCATGAGTTCCCTAACGCGGTCAACCAGCTGTTTCAGTAGCTTCGCTTTCTCCGCTGCAGTGGGGTCTAACTTTTGCGGAATGGTCTCAGCCTCTTCCTTGTGCGGATTCTCCACAGGAGTGGGAACTTTGCGGACTTCGAGCTTTTTCTTGGCGTCGGACAAGGCAGCATCCGCTCGCTGAAGCAAATTCGACTTATCGTCGGGGTCGAAGGGTGCGGACTGGATTGCCGCGCGTATCCCCTCCAGCAGAATGACGGCTCCTACGGGTGAGGTGGACAGCGCTCGCTGGGCCAACGCAATGTCTCGGTCGAGAGCCTGATTCAGCTTTTGCTTACGAGCCTTGTAACGGGTCTCCTCCAGAACTGCGTTTTGATCGAGATCGCCGACGATGAGCCATTTGGTTTGTACGGTGAGCTTCCCGTCGGCAGGTTCCCGCAATCCGTCAGCTGTGATTTCGAGGTCGATCTCAGCTCCAGCATTATCCAGCAGGTCTTTCAGGATCTGGCGGTCCTTGGCGTTCATCTCGCCATCGCCGTTGAGGTCGTAGCTCCCGACGATAGCAAAAGACTCGGTCACGCCCGCCGACCACGCGGGGGAATAGATCACATCGCCGACCTCGATAGGGCGGGCGCGGTCCTCCTCGACGATGCGGGCGATCGACGAATTCTCGCGGACTTCCACCACCTCGATCTTCGCCTTCACATTTTTCGTATCACAGCCGACCCCCTTGGTCGATTTTCCATACACGCTGAATGTGACTTGCGTCCGCAAATGGTCCTTCCGACCAATGTCGAGCCACACCGTGCCGTTGGCCGCGTCCACGGTCGTGATCTTTCCATCCGGTTCTGGGAAGCAGTCAAAGACCTGCAACTCTTCCAGTTGCAGTCGCTGGAAGTCGACAATCTTGTTCAATCGAGAAACCCGGTCGCTCCACTCCTTGGTCGCCCGTCCCAATTCGTCGCGGATGAGTTCCTTATCGACCTGCTCGTCGCGGTAGGACTGCTGCCACTTGAGGATCTCGGCATCCTTCTGACGGACCAATTCATCATGCAGGGCGTGAACCATCGGTGTGTTGACCAGAACGGAGATCCGATACTTCTTGCCAGATTCACAAGTGACGGTCATCGTTGTCTCACCCACGGCTTCAGGCACGACTTGGATCGTGTCCACCGAAAGGGGCGTGACGGTCAACAGCTTGTTATCGAACCCGTCGACCGTGGTAATCTTCGTCGGGAACGTCAGTTTGCGGCTGTGCCTCACCACCATCCGCAGTGACGATTCGGGGGTGTCGATTGTGACCACCTTGTTGTCCAAGAGCTGGGCGGTTTCCGAATCGAGATGAGTGTTGAATGTGTCCTCTCCCGCTGGCCTCTCCTCCGTCACACCCGCGTAAAACGACAGCTTCCGGTGCCGAGCAAACAGATCATTGTTCATCGCTTCCGCTTCAAGCACTCGATGCTCATTCTCGACTCGTTCCAACTGTGCCAGCAACTGCCGCAGTTGTTCCACCGCGGGGTGGTTGTCACTGTGAGTCTTGAGTCTTTGGACAAGCTGTCGACTCACGGACTCAATGTTCTGCTCGTAGGCGGCATTCCGCAGGTTCTCGATAAACTCATTGATCTGTTTGTGAATCTGCTCGTTCGCGCGGACGACGAACGACTGGGTACTCTCATGGCTCGCTACGTACACATCCAGTGTCCGAACATACTCGAGCGCGATCCACTTGTGATCGATGTCCAAATCCGCGACTTGGTAGGCGACGGGGTTGGCTTCTGGGTTGGGCTCGCTCATGAGGACAGACTTGTCGCTGAGCGGCCTGGGTTGCTCCGAGTTCTGAACGGCGTTGACTACCGCTTGCCACAGATCGACCCGCCGTCGCAAATCACCAGTCCCGGCGTCCATAAGACCATGTGTCAGTTCTCTGTCCGTCAAAACTTGTTCTGCGGCTTTCAGATTCTGGATCGCGGCGTCTGGTGCGTTGGCAAATACCCGACGAAGCTCCGACAGCGCTGCTTCGAACTCAGTTTCGTTCAGCTTGCCCTGATTCCTTTTCTCTCGATAGTTCTTCAGTGCCATCTCATAGAGCCAGTGACTCTCCTCTAACGCCCTGATCTGCATCATGTTGTCGCGAAAAGTGACCGACTTCTCCAATTTGTAGAAGTCGACGAACTTCTTGCGGAGGTCGGCATCGAAGTCCGACACGTCATATTGCCGCGTCATCCGGAATCGTCCGTCGGACTCATTGGTGTCATCCGGATCGGAGACCGTCACTGGCAATTCCACCTGTGCTAACAGCACCGGCTCGACAACCTCCAGCGCGAACGGATCAGAACCACCTTCCTCCCGAACGAGGTTCAGCGGGTATTCCATCTCGGCAGCGGGTGAGTTGGACAGAGCGGGGGCGAGTCCGGGGACTCCGCAGAGCGACCCCGCGATTGCCCCAAAGAGCAACCCCGTGGCGACCGTCGTCGAGGCGGCGGTCGTCAAAAAGATCGCGGTGGCTTTGCTGGCAGCGGACATGGCGGCAACCTCCTGGGCGGCAAGTTGGGCAGCTGTGGTGGCTCCCGCCGACAGCGTGGTGCTGGCGGCGGTGCCTCCGAGAAGTGATGTGCCAACAGCTGTGGTTCCCAGAGCTGTCGCGAGAGTGGCGGACACGAGCGTGGACGCCGGGGCGGCACACGCGATCGAAGGGGTAAGGACCGTCGCAGCGGCCACGACGGTGGACAGAAACACTCCGCGCCGGATCAGCCGTTGCCGCAGTTCCTGCTTCGCGCGCCGCAGTCTGCCCTCAATGGCTTCCACCGACAAGCCCATTTGCTGAGCGATCTCGGCCTGGCTCTTGCCTTCCAGATAGAACAGCACGAGTGGGGCGCGGCTGGCCTCGGGGAGTTGTTGCAGCTCCTCATCGAGCAGCTGTTGCTCGTTGAGGCGTACCAGTTCATCGAAGGGATCGAGTTCGGTCGAGGGTGTCATCTCCCCGCCTTTCTCTGCGAGGGTCTGCATGGCGAACTGGGCGAGCTGTCGGCGCTCGGTGGCTTTGTGGATGAAGACGCGTCGGGCGATGTTGCGGGCCGTGCCATGCAACCACGCGGGGAGGACTTCGCCGCTCCGGATCTTGTGAGCCGATTGAGCGAGGACGAGGAAGGTGGCCTGGAACACATCATCAGCGAGATGTGGATCATCGACTGCCCGGATCGCCACGCGGTAGACCATCGGGCCGTACCGCTCGACGATCTGGGTGAAGGCGGCCGGGTCGCTCCGCTGGACGAAGGCCGCCAGCAGTTCGACATCCGAGAGTACGAGAGTCGTTTCAGCGACCGGAGTCGTCGTGGCTTCTGGTGAAAGAGGCAGCGTCGGGAGCGGCACCTTGATCGGGATCGTGGCCACCACCTCGTCGTCAACGTCCTTCACAGACGTACCGCCAGCCCGAGAAGACGATCGATCGGCGATCAAGATCGGCAGAGACATCAGCCACCAGAACGGGAGGCTTGAGCGAATGCGATGACAAGATGTCGCGTGTTGATTCGCCAGAGTGATCCCTTCGCACGCAGCAGTCGAACGCAGCACACGCCGGGGCCAACGTGTTGCTGGGGTTGATGACACCCAGAAACAAAAGGCGAATGGGAAACACCGCACGACGACTCATCGCTGGGGATGGTCAACGCAGGCTTCCATAGTAGTCTCTCTACGCCATGAATTCCGGCGCAAGATTTCAAAAGATTGTGGATCAGGCAGAAACAACCCCGATGAGCGGCCTGTCATGGCTCATTCCGATCGATGATCCATCATCACGCCAGATCACGCTCGCAGTCGCCGGGTCAGGGGCCTGACACATGACCCGGCATTCAATCGCCCCAAGGACACTCCGCACTGAAGCCGACAGGCATTCCCGAGTGATCCACCAACCAGCGGCCCGTGGGTCGTATCTGTTGTGGCGGTACACAGATCGCACAGATTTTCACAGATCAGCAGCAGATTTCGGCAGTGTCCCCTGGTCGTCGGTGTCTGCCTCCGCCTTTGGGAATCTGGGCCGATCTGTGAAATCTGTGTACAAATCCCTCCCTTCCGACATCCAAATCCAAAATGCGTGAGTCACGACCAGCAAGTGGTCGGCTTAGCATTCGAATGCAAGCTGTCGGCTACGGCGAGATGTGTCGCCCAAGCGTTCATTTCCCCATCAATGTCGCGACACCCAGAAACAGTCCACCGCCAATAAAGGCAAGTCCCAGCAACATGTAGAAGATGCGGGCGACCGACCGTCCCAGAATCATGACCAGCAGCGCCGCCTTGCGATTGTTCATGAACCAATCGTAGTCCTGAAACGCACAGAAGAAAGTGAACCCGCCAATCAGCAGCCCCCCCGCCATCATGCCAATTGCCGAGCCTGTGTCCCCAGCTGCCAGAAGATGCATGGAATTGTCTCTCGTGGATTGTCATGGATGAATGTGATATGAGGCGATCGCCTCCAGTTGTACTTCAAATGTAAGCATACAGCCTCACCCAGGCAAGTGTCTCTGTGGTAAAAGACTGCCGACTTTTCTGACACACTTAAGGGTGAGTGCCAAGTCCCCCTTGACCCGGGGCAGGATGCGAGATTGCAGGAGTGTCCATTTCATTTCATGAAGCTCTCGACATCTCATCTGCCTGCGGGGAGCTGTCTGGCGTGTTTGTCGCAAGTTCCTGAACCACAGAGGAGCCTGTGTTTGAGGCCAGCCTACTGTGGATGACAACGTCATCCGTTCACTGCCTTGTTGATGTCGAGGTGTGTGGATTGTTGTGCGGGATAATCCATGTGACGTGACGCTTTAGATCTCTGCGGTATCGATCCACCAGTCCTGATAGAGATCCAAGCCAGTGCCGAAGATGGTCGCGGGGGCTTCCTGGATCTGGATCTGGTGCAAGAGCGGAGCCAACTGGGGATACCACTGGCGGGGCAGGGCTGCGAAGAGTGCAGGGAAGCCGTTTTGGATGCTCGTGGACAGAGCTTGCTGGAGAACTCTCGCTCCGGCGCGAGCATCGGTCCACGCCCAATGGGAGAGGTGAGCGGACAGCAGTTCCTCGCCGGACTCCATGTGCAGCCGCTTGCCGCGACGAGTGTCTTCGAGCTTTCCGCAGGCCTGACCAGTGGAGTCGATCAGGCCCAGCGGTGTCATCAGCGATCGTTCGGAGCTGAGGCCGCACGTTGCGGTGACACCTGCAATTCGGATCTGTTGGCAGAGTTCTTCCACATCGGGCACAGTGGCGATGCGGACAGTGTCGTCGACCGCCAATGCCTCGCGCGGAGACAGCCGCATGATCATGATCTCACCCAGCGACTCGAACAGCGGGACACCCAACCGACCGGTGTAGTCAGTTGGCACGCGACCGGTGCCATTCATGACGACGCAGTAGCACCGTGGACAGTCGCTCGCTTCGATCAGTGTCCGGGCCGTGCCGATCAGGCGCGCGAGGAGCGGAGTACACCGCCACTCCGGTCGCAGCTTGAGGTCGCACAAGTAGTACGCAGGCTCCTCATGCTCTCCTGATTCTGAACGGATTCGGATGAGTCTTCGAACGAGGACGAGAGTCCCCTGAACCTCTCCCTCCTGTTCCGCGACGATCAAAGTGACCTCACCCATCGCTCGGAAGAACGGCAGGTACTCTCGCCCGTGCGAGATCCGAAACCTCTGCTCCGGCCCCAGCGGATACAGGAACGACTGCTCGAACTCTTCGAGAGCGATCCCGAGTTCCGGCGGCAGCGGAGAACTCAACGGGTGAATCGTCATGGCCGGACTCCGACGAAGATTCCGGGATAGAAGAAGCTGCGGTCGATGGACTCCAATCGGGTGCCAAGTTCCAGATCCCAGTCAAGAGTCGACGGGATCGAAGGGATGTCGAGCGTCGAGTTCAACTGACGGAGGATGACTCGCCCTCCGGGTTTCAGCACACGGCTCGCACTCGCTAGGGTCGCCTCGGCCTGTTCACGGGAAAGCCAGTCAAGGATGTTGGAGAGATGCACCAGGTCGACCGACTGCGGCTCCAGCGTGTCGAGAACCTCATTCATCCGGCCATGATGGTAGGTCGGTGTCACGCGGCAAGGCGTCCCGCCTCCGCATTCGGGCTGGAGCCAGTCATAGCGGTGGCCTGGGGGAAACCGCCCGGCGAAGATCTGCCACAGAAACGGATTGGAGGCTGCTGGAAACCGTTCCAGGGCCACGCGGGTCCGGTGAGCAAAGTGGCTCGCGAACGACTGACGCGGGTTCTGCGTCGCCTCCGTTCCGAACAGCTGGACAAGATTGGGCAGCGACATCACCTGCTCAAAGGCCCGGTCGAGAGCCCTGCCCCACGCGGTCTCCGGAGCCGTGATCTTCGCGGCCCACTCGGGATTGTGAGAGGCGAGGACGGACTCCAGCTGCGACTGATGAGGCTGCAATGTGGATCGTAGTGCCGCGAAGGTTCTCTCGTAGCGCCCCGCGTGATCTGGCCCCACGAGTGAGACAAACTCCAGTGGACCAAACACCGACGGGGCGAGATGGAGCTGGCACAGTAACTGGCTCAACTCAACGGAGCGTTCATCCGGAGGCATCGGAGTATGCCCGAGAAGGGCGCTGGACTGATCGGGCGATCTACCGGCCAGTTCCCACTTGAGACGAGTGAGCGCGAGCTGCGACCGGTTCATGTCAACGAGATGCAGTGCCCCGAGTGATTCACGGCCCAAAGTGATCGCGGTCTCGCCGCCCGAGGCGATCATGACGACTGTCGGCCACGCGGGGAGTTGGCGGACGACCTGGAGATCGAACTGCGGATCTTCCCGGACCTGAGCAAAGGCCAGAGGCAACGCTGCGGCGTCTCTGGCCCATGGATCGGCAGAGGTCGTCGTCGAACTGTTCGTGGCTTCAGTCATCGATGCGAATCTCATGTATGCGAATGAGGACCAACACTCCCGCCGCCAGTCCCGCCCCGGCCAACAAATCCACCGCGAAGTGCAGTCGCAGTAGCATCGTGGAGGCCACCATGAACATTGAGGGAACGACCATGCACCACAGCCGAGTCCGGTTCCACCGCCAGTCACACGCCAGCATCACCGTGGTCACCAAAATATGCACACTCGGAAACGCATCGTACTTCGCCGCCAGATTTCCCACGATCCAGTGAGTGAAGCGGGTCATCCGTCCGCCTTCTACGGGGCCAGCGTACAACTCCGGAAAGGCCACTCGTGGGTCACCCGCTGGAAACACAAAGTAGCCAATGAACCCGATCCCGAATGCGGTGAATAGAATTCGACTATAAGCCGCCCGCCAGGCGTCCGACTTCCAGAGTGCCTCTACGAGAACCCAGTGCAGATAGACGTGATAGCTGAGGTAGCTGGCACTGAGCAGATCGTTGAGCCATCCGGGAGCCTGTCCCTGCCAGGCGACGCCCGGCGTTTCTCCGAAGAGAGCCCGATCCCAAGCCAGCAATTGCTCGTGATGCAGCGGGAGGCCGAGTGCCTCGATCGCGAAGCTCGAACCCCCATAGAACGCCCAGACGGTGAAGTAGTTGATGAACAATCGCAATCGACTGGCGGGAGCAGTACGAACCACGCCAAGCATGTAGGCCACCCACAGGCCAGCCGCCGTCAGGGCTGTGCGACTGGCGCCCGATCGCCAGAGCAAGCCGATGACAATGACTGCCCCGAGTCCCGTGAACAGCCGTTCGGGGAGCGTCCAGTGATGGCGACTCGACACCATCGCGGAATGCGGATCGCCGTGGTCCGTGTCAGTCATACGGGGACTCATGCGCGCGGATGACTTCGGCCCCAGCCCAGCGGGCTGCGTTTCAGGCTGTCACGAATGAACTCCCACACGAACGATGTGTACGACGGAATGTACGGAGCGCCGTGAGCGCGGAGTTCGTCCTGCAGCGCGCGATGCACGCGCGGCAGGCTGTACCACGGGACTCCCGGATAGAGGTGGTGCTCCAAGTGGTAGTTCTCGTTGCACATAAAGAACCGGACGAGTCCGCTAGTCAGGATGGTGCGAGTTCCCAGCACCTCATCAGCTGCATGCTCCAGTAAGGTGTGCTGACTCATCCCGCGAATGTTCACCATGCTGTTGATACACAGCATGGGGATCAGCCACCCGTGCAGCAACCAGATGCGGGGGATCGGAGAGAACCAGACCAGCAGGACCAGAGCGAGCAGCACACTCACTTCGGCGGCGATCCACCATCGCTCACGAGTTGTCCCTTGCCTGAACCCCATGACCGGAATCGCTGTGATGTAGACTGGGTATCCGATCAGCAATCTCAGCCAGTTCATCAGAAACACCATCCACGTCCAGCGCGTGTAGTTCTCGTAATGGTCGGGATCTCCATCATTCCCCAGATGTTGATGATGACGCAGATGCAGCACCCGATACGCCGTACACGTCTGTAGCACCGGGAACCCGCACAGCGCTCCCAGGAGATCGTTGAGCCACCGATTCCTCGCCAGCGTCCCATGCACTGCCTCGTGCGTGAACAGACTGATCCCATGCAACGAGGCCGCTGACAGCAGATAGAACGGAGCGAGCAGCCCCCACTGCCACCAGGCATTCATGTGAGAGGCAGCGAAGATCGTCAGCGCCGCACTGGCCACATAGATCAATACGAACTGGCAGTAACGGATCCCGTTTCGCCAGGAGTGCATCTGATGCGAGGTCTCTAACAGGTCCGAATTCAGGTGAGGAATCGGTGCTGCGGTCATCCCACGGCTCCCACATCGCGGTACAGGTCGACATATAGTCGGTTAAACAGATACAGCCCCAGCTGAATGCCGTTCTCTACGTTCGCCCGCCCCGCTCCACCACCCGCCCACGCCTCAGCTGTGGATTGGAAGAACTCCGCCGCGTGGAGCTTGTCGATTTCCGCATGCAGCTTGTAATGGACCAGTTGCTCGGAGCTGACCCAGCTGCGCTCCACGACCACATGGCCGATCAATGCCGAGATGTCCGCAAAGGCGTACTCGATGCCTCCAAGACAACCGAATGCGACCTCGATCGGTTCCGCCACACAAGCCCCCATCAGCCCTGCGTTGAAGGCCCGCACCGGTGCCCGCTCGGTCAGCCCACCCATCTCCTGCAGCGTCACCCCCAGAGTCCCGAGAAATCGCAGAAACGTCCGATCATGGGCCAGCTGAGGATCGAATGCGGCGGGTGGCTTTCCATGATCTTCGAACCCATGTTCATCCGCCAGATTGTGAATCAGTGCCGACCGCGCCCCCGAATCCGGAATGCGGGCCACGAGTGCCGCCATCGGTCGAGAGAAATAGCCGACCGCATAAAAGAACTGCTTCTGAGTCTCACTGAAAGCGGCCCGACTCATGGTGCCCTGACGCAAGGCGGTGAAATATTCATTGTCCAGAATCGCGGCGAGATCCGCCAAACGACGGATCGTTCCCATGAGATCGGAAGGGGGTTCTGGAACAGCGGGCATGGAGCAAATCTCCGAAAGGTGTCAATGATCTTACGCTTGACGGCTGCTGAAGTCACTGCACGAATACAGACACGTCTTTGCTCGATTCAGAACAGAGGGGACTCAAACTGACCGACCACTCCAGTGGTCGCGATGACTGCTTGACCGATGTCTACGACATTCTGATGTCAGTCGAATGGAAGTCTCCGTCGGCGACTGCGCGAATCAACTTGTGGGCCATGTGATATGCCCCCCTGACTCGGAGGCATCAGCCGCCTGATGGCGTGGCCTGTCGAGTTCCATGAGACAGATTGCCACTTGTCTCATCGATCATTGAGAAAACACGGGAGGCCAAGTATTCTGGCTGACAGAGACTCTTCACAAAGAGTATTCGTTTCGGTTCCAGGGTGTGTCCTGCGTCATGTCCCGCCATTCTGGCTCCGCTGCGGGGAATTGCCGGGTGGCAGTGATCCGGGTCTTTGCAGGGTGGCAGTGATGTCGGATGGTCCCCGTCGTACTCCCGGTTCGCGTCCTCCGAATACAAATCGGAAGAGGCCACCGGATGCTCGTCGATCGGGTCCAGCGGAGTCGGGGTCGCCCAAGTTCCGTGGCGACGATGAGCAGAAGATCTGCGGCTTCCATGCGTGCCAGGGTGTCTTCGAGCGACGTCCGGATGACATCATCAAGGTCTATCTGACCGAGGACCGCACGCGGCATGTCAGCGCGATGCTCAAGTGGTGTGCCGCCAATCGGCGAGCCTACAACGTGGTGGCGGTGGAGAACCTCGAGCGGCTCTCCGGGTCGAGCCATCACGAGGGGATCATGATCCTCGCCCGCAAACCACAGGGACTGGATGACACGGCCTTGCTGCGCGGGGTGCGGGATCAGTCAATGACAGGGCCGTTCTTGTATCTGGATGGGCTTCAGAACCCACATAACCTGGGGGCGCTGCTGCGCACAGCCGCTCACTTCGGTGTCTCGGCTATCCTCGGAAAAGCAGGCGATCTGCCCGAGGTATCAGCTGCGACGGCCCGTGTTGCGGAAGGCGGGGCCGAACATGTGGCGGTGATTGGCTTGCACTCGCCGGAGGAGACCTTGGCCGCCTTGCAGGAGTGCGGTTTCGTGGTCCTGGCGACCTCGAGCCATCAAGGCCGACCCATCTACAAAGAGACGCTGACCGCCCGGACCGTGTTCGTGCTGGGAGGCGAGCAGAACGGCGTGTCGGGTGATCTGCTCCAGTTGGCGGACCGCTGCCTGCTGATTCCCGGAACGGATCTGGTCGAGAGCTTGAACGTCTCGGTGGCGGGGGCCGTGCTGCTCAGCGAGCTGTATCGTCAGGTGGCCTTCGCGACTCCGCCGAAGCCGAGTCGCCCCCCCTCGCAGCGACCCGCGAAAGGGAAGCCACAGCCACCGAAACCATGACGCCTATCGCCCAGGCCAAAGACGCACGCGAGCCGGAATCCGAGTCGGCCCGACATAACACTCGGCCCCGTCGCGGGCGATCTCCCGACGCAGCATCCCCAGGCCGATGCCGCGCTCGGTCAGTGGCCAGACTGCTGCGGAGGTCAGCGTGCCTGCGGGGGTGGGCGCGTCTCGCGTGGCGAAGACCTCGGAACCCGCGGGAAACTCCGCCGGTTCATCGGTGGTCACTCCGCACAGCAAGCGGTTGACATGCCCCAGTGCATCGATGCGGGCGATCGGCTCCTGCCCCAAGTAGCAGCCCTTGGTGAAGCTGATGGCCAGCTTGGTGCGGTTGGCCTCTTGTGCGAGATTGTCCTCCGTGAGGTCGACGCCGTGCTTCGGGAAGCCATTCTCGATCCGCAGGGCCTCGAATATCTCGTGCGAGTCTTCGATGGCGCCCGCAGCGAGCAGCTTCGATCGCCAGGAATCGAGAGCGCCCTGGGAGACCACGAGTGAGACACCCGGTGCGGCCCCAAACCCCCAATGCCGGACCAGGACACCTTCGTGGAGAATCTGGTTGTGATTCGCTGGCAGCGTGACGGGCGTATCGAACACTCGCGACAGGAGCCCCTCCACTCCCGCTCCACTGAGATACATCTGCCCGATCTCTTCAGTACGATCGGCGAGCTGCACGTCCTCCGTAATAATATACTGATCCAGGTGAGCGATCAGCGCTGGCCCGTAGCCCGGCTCAGTCTCGACCCATAAACTGTCGATTCCCGCATAGACGAGGACATGAAACAGGATGCGGCCCTTGATGCTGGTGACAATCGCTTCGCAACCTCGCCCGGTGGCCAGCCCCTTGATGTGGTTGGTACAGAAGTTATGCAGGAACGAGGCCCGATCCGCTCCGGTGATTTCGATGTGAGTCCGACCGTTCAGAGAAAACATCGCCACCTCGTCGAGGGCCGACTTGAGCAGGAGGGGGACATTTTTGTCGAGCATCAATGGAATCCAGAGGTGGGTGCCGGTTCCTCGGCGAGCCCCCCCGGAGCGCGCCCGGCGGCGTGCTAAATCGATCACGGGATGGTGTCGGGAGGTGACAGCCGCGATGATAGATCAGCGACTCGTCACGCACCACCGGGACCCCTCTGTGTGTCGATGGTGTGCGTCCGTGGCGGAGAAGTATCTCACCACAGAGGCCAGTCGCGGAGCGACATCGTCTGCGATCTTCGAGGAGTTTCGTGAGTCGTCTTGGCACTCCGCCCTCACCCGTAGGCCCTTCTCCCCTGTGGAGGGGGGAGCAAGAAGACATAACAAGAGAGAGACACCGCTCTAACGCTGGGCCAACTCTTGCACGGGTTGGGCCGGCACAGCAGGACTGCTGTGCTGGTCGGGAACCGGGGTTTCCGGAACCAGTGCCTCGATCATCTCCAGAGATTCCGGCAGCGCCACTGGATGAGCCAGACGGTATTTTGCCGATCGCTTCCACTTCCAGTAACTCGACAGCGTCGGTTGTCCCCACACTGCGGAAGAACGTCCCGTGGTGGAAATCGGCTTGGCGACCCCGGCTTGGATCTGCTCCAGAACTCGCTGAACGCGGTGCAGATTGTCGTAAGTCATGCGACGCTGGATGGCGAGATGCGACTCTTGCACCTCGTCATAGGGAGCGGAGAAATACCCGTAGACGGGCCCGGTGTCGATGCCACGATCAATCTTCAGCAAGGTCATGCCGACCCGTTCCATGTCGCCATTCACCAGCGCCCAAAAACAGCCATGCGCGTTGCGATACTCCGGACAAATGCCGGGGTGCATCACGTACGTCCCTTGGCTGGCCTGTTCAAAGATGGCGGGCTTCAGGATGTGCTTACAACACGCCAGCATGATTTCCGGCTGGCAGGACTGGATGAAAGCTTGTGCTGCGGGGCAGTTCGGAGAACTGACTTCGAGCAATGGCACATGGTACGGGACGGGGGGATAGATCGCCCCGTTGGTCTCTCGAATCTGGGCTTCTTGTTGACGATCCCCGGCACCGTGGCGCATCCGGTGGAACAAGCGATAGGCGAGCAGATCGATCGTGCCCCACAGACCTTGCAGGCGAAGGCTGCGTTTCACTTTCGCCAGACGATGCCCTCTCGGCTCGCGAATCACCAGCACCCCCGCCAAGTCGGTAAAGCTGGCCAGCCAACGGGGCATGATCTCTCGAACGAGAGGAGAGTCATGCTGGCAAATGAGGACGGAGCGCATGGGTGGGCTTGATGAATGAATGAGTGTCGAACACCTGATGTGAGGGTAGGGTCCATCACGAGTGGAGAGACTGGCTAATCCCCCAGACGAAGCGGATTTACTTCAGGCACCCGCCAAGGCCCGCAGCTTGAGGGTGGTATCGGTTATGCGTGGCGAACTGGGAAGTCGCCGCGTAATGGTTGTGAGATGCTGTTTCCAAGAAAAGTCGAGTTCGCGTGGGCTAAAGCCCACGCTACTGGGACACGTTCACCGTCCGTTGACTTCAGTTCCCCAGCAGCTTCGCGGGGGCGATCCGCAGGCGATCTTTCTGTTTCTCAATCTTCCGCCGCAGACTCTTCAGGATCGCTCCTTCGAACTCATTCAGGACGTTGTTGACTGACGTCCGAGAGTTGTTCCCGAGTTCCTCGGCCGCCGAGCCGCCGATCAACCCGATCTTTCGAGCGTCGATATCGTGGACCTTAAGGTCTAGGTCGGTGACCTCGGGGACCAGTTGCAGGGACGGCAGCAGTTGGCCCTTCTCGGTCACTGCCTTCAAGTCGAACGAGCAATCGGTCTGAGCGGTGATCGTCACGTCCGCCTCGACCTGCCCGTTGAGGCCCTTGACTCCATAGACCCAGTGCTCGAATTCCGAATTCACCCGCGCTTGCAGCATCAACTGCATGGTGAATGTCAGCTGCCCATCGGGCAGTCTTTGGACGTTCTGAAATTCGATCTGGAACGTCTCTGCGGGTTTGAGCATCGTGAAGGTATACCGCTGCCAGAACCCGTGATTGACCTCGCTGGTCAGGGGGCGCATGGAGATGCGCCCCTTCTTCGTCTTGATTTCGTATCGAGAGAACACCTTGGCGGTGCCCCCCCAGTGCTCGTCTTCGACCGTTTTTTCCGGGACAGCTGCGATGACGACCTCGCGAATGATTTCCGCCCAGGCGTCCGCACCGATGGTCGGGGGAACTGGGGGACTGGCTTTGGTCGCCGCAGGCGGTTCCACGGGCAGGGGCTCATCCGCCTGTGTCAGCTGGACCAGTAATACGAATGAGAGTGTGGAGTAGATGCAGAGATTGAGCCACCGCATGCGACACTCCTCGCGACGCTCTCTGTGGAGATATAGACCAAGACTTCCGAAGTCTTGGAAGACTTCGGAAGTCTGTTGGCACCGACAACGCCCAGAGTCAACGGCCGCCTTCCGGCGAAGGCAGCGACACTACGAGGCGTGCTTGTTCAGCATCGCGGTCAGTTTGTCCTTGGACTGTGCCCCTTGCATTGTTTCAACGACGGCTCCGCCCTTGAAGATGATCAACGTCGGGATGGCATTCACGCGGTACTTGACCGGCAGGGCACGGTTCTGGTCGATGTTGACCTTGCCGATCTTCACTTTGCCGGAAAACTCCGTGGCCAGGGCATCGATCGTGGGGGAGAGCTGCATGCACGGCCCGCACCAGGTGGCCCAGAAGTCGACCAGCACGGGGACAGCACTCTGGCTGACTTCGGCATCGAAATTGGCATCGGTGATCTCAACAACGTTGGCTGCGGCCATCTGAATTGCTCCTGCGTGGGGGTCATCCGCGTCACAGGGCGGAATTTTTGACTCCTTGTCCCCCGATCGACTGGCAGGATTATAGGGGCCGCTTGAATGGCGTCAACGTGTCATTCACTACGCGGAAATGATGCAACTCGCCTCGTGTGAGTTATTTACGACGGAATTGAAGCAACCTTCCCTGAATCCACGACACTTCAATCGTGTCTCAGACCGATTTGACTCGAACATCGTGGCCAGTAGGATGGTATTATCTGTTGTCGATGTTCCGGCGCTCGTTTTGCCATCTCGGTCAGAACCCGCCGGTCGGAGGTGCGCGATGTTTGGTTTAGGTGTCGGCGAACTGTTCGTGTTTGGGATGATCGGTCTGCTGCTGTTTGGCAAGCGATTGCCCGAGGTGGCTAAGAACCTCGGCAAGGGACTCTCCGAGTTCAAGAAGGGGATGAGCGGGTTCCAGGACGAACTCGAGGGCCGCAACAAGAGCGCTTATACCCCGGCCTACACCCCGACCCCCTCAGCCAAGCGCCCCGAACCACTGGCCTCCTTGGACGAGACGATCATCGCTCCCAGGTTCGAGCCGCCCAAGTCGGCTCCCGTCGAGTTGACCTCGGAATCGGTGTAGTCACGTTCGCCAGAACATGGGGGATCGTGGCTGATACTGAGCGCGGCCCACGAGTGATGCACACATTGTGAGCGGCACGGCGCTAGCCGCCGGTTCCCCTCAGCGTATGTTCGCCCAGAAACCACGCTCCATAGAGACAACGGTTAGAAGAACCGGCGGCTAGCGCCTTGCCGCTCACGGAATCAACCATCATATGCCGCCCTCACTCACCCCGGCATTCGAGGCCGCAGTCGCCGCACAAACGCTCGTCAAGCTCGTCCTCAGTGCTCCGAAAGCCGGGACGAAATCGAACGTCGAGCCGCCCCCGACTCGCTACACCGTCCGCATGATCCAGCTCAAGGACGAACTCCAGCTGCAATGGACCGCGCGGATCGGGACTCAAGAGAAGCATGAGAACCTTTCCGTCCGCGCAAGCCTCTCGCGGGCGGAACAACTGTTCCCGCAGGTCTTCCGCGAAGCCAACCTGCTCACGACCGCATCGGACTTTCAGTTCCGCTCACGAGACGGAGCCTCCGTCAAAGCCACCGAGAAGGCCACCCAGCGCACGCCCCCGCCGGTCTCGCACAACCGCGAGAAGCAGTACCTGATCCCCGACGGCCAACCCTGCCCGTTCCTTGAAGCCATCGGCGTCATGACAGCTGAGGGCCGCGTCCGCGCGAGCATGAGCCACAAGTTCCACCAGATCAACCGCTTTCTGGAACTGGTCCATGACATCGTGCCACACCTCCCCCCAGAGGGACCGCTGCGAGTGGTCGACTTCGGGTCGGGCAAGAGCTACCTGACCTTTGCACTGCATCACTTGTTGGTCACGGTCAAGCAGCGTGAGGTCCACATCCTGGCCATCGACCAGAACACCGACGTCATCGAGACCTGCCGAGGGTTGTGTGAGCGGCTGCAACTCGACGGCATCGAGTTCGCCGCTCAGCCGATTTCAGCCGTCGAGCAGACGGAGCCCGTGCATCTGGCCGTCGCGCTGCATGCCTGTGACGGAGCCACGGATCAGGCCCTCGCTCAGGCGGTCCGCTGGCAGTCGGACGTGATCCTGGCGGTCCCGTGCTGCCAGCACGAAGTCGCCAAATCAATTCAGTCGGAGCCGCTCGATCTGCTGTTACGGCACGGTATTTTGAAAGAGCGTTTCGCCGCCCTCGCCACCGATGCGCTGCGAGCCGCCGCCCTGGAGTCGGCAGGCTACCGAACGCAGATTCTGGAGTTCGTCGACCTCGACCACACTCCGAAGAACCTACTCATTCGGGCCACTCGATCTCGCAGTGCTGAGGCAGGTCGGACTGCCAGCAGTGAATATGAAGCGCTGAAATCCCATCTGGGACTCGGGTCGATACAGGCGGATGGAATCCTCCCGAAACCCGACGGGGAATAATGCCTGATCGGTGCTCGGTCAAGGCCACGTCAGGGCCAACCCGTCCTGCCCCCCTCGAAATATGATCTTCGAAATCTGCTCTTAATTTCGTGGTCTCTAGGACTTACTCTCGGCGAAGTCATGGAGTCTTGACGCTTTCTCGATCAAGGATGATGTCACGCAGATTGGAGTCATCGCATGTATTGCTCTGTCAAGTCGCTGATCTTGGTTATCGCAGTTCTCGTTGTCACAGGGGGGGGGGGCTGATTGCTAGTGAACACACTGTCTCAGTTGAGGGTTCCGGTGCCCAGCCCCAATATGTCGTCTGTCACCTGTATGCGTTCTCCTTCAATCCCCCGTTCTACGGATATTGCCCATCGGGGGATTATGAGGCCATGTCTGTCGCGTCGGCGACGCCGTTGCCGATGATGCCCGGAATGTTTTATTACGAATACGAATACACATTCCCCAATCTGGTTTCGGGGCAGATGTATCAGGCCAAGACCTACCTCCGATCTGGACAAGGCCCGGGATGGAACGATCAAGAAGTTTCCTCCGAAACCTGGACCGGAAACTAGACCGAGAAACGAGATGTCCGATGAGGCGATCCGGATTCACTGTCACGGAACTTCTGGTGTCGATAGCGATTGTCGGTCTCTTGATGTCACTCGTCATCCCCGCTGTGCAGAGTGCTCGCGCCTCGGCACAGCGGACGGAGTGTCGTAACCATCTCAAGCAGATCGGCGTGGCGATTCACGTCGTCCAAGACGCCAAACAACGATTCAGTTGCGATCGCCGTGTCCTGTATCATTACGGAATGGGAGTTCCCGGATACAGACGATCGACGAGTACGATCTTGGGGCCGGTGTTTCGGTGCCCCGCCGACCCGAATTCCGGGACAACGGACACCTGGGTCTCGTATCAGGCATCCTGTGGGGCTGTACTCGGCGCGGGCAATGGCTATTACCAAGTGGGTCAATCCGCTCGCGAAGGATATTTGCGCGAAGCCAGCGAGTTCACCGATGGACTCTCGCAAACGACCGCTTTTTCCGAGCAGGCGATCCTGACTATGGCCGAGGCCCAACAGCCGATCGATGATCCCAAGAAATATGCGTTGTGGCTGACGGGCCCGGCGTGGATCGCGGGAGTCTCGGAGCAGCAGTTCGTCCAGGCGTGCCGAAATTCAGGGAACTCAGCTCTGCCCCTTCTGCGCCCTGAGCAAAAATACGGCTACACCCACCTGCTCACTCCGAACTCGCGCGGGTGCTGGAACAATGCCCCCGTCAACGATACGAGACTGGAAGCGTACATGCCGGCCAACAGCTATCACACCAGCGGCGTGCATGTGCTGTTCGTGGACGGACACGTCTCGTTCATCTCGGACTCGATCGATTCGATTGTCTGGCAAGCCGCTGGCACGATCAGCGGACACGAGTCCGAGTCCATCTCGTTCTGAGATTGTGGAAAGGATCGCTGGTGACCATGTTGAATCGTCGCAAGTTTCTGTGGGCGAGTTGGGGTCTCGGCGCGTTGCTAGGATGCTCAAAAGCGACCCCACCCCCGGCATTTCTCACCGCCCTGCAGTTTCTGACGCGAGACGGAACACCCCTTCCCGAGAAGTGGACGATCCCGATCGCCAGTCCAATCGATCCCACCATTCAGTATCAGATCGTCGCTGACCACCCGCGGGAGTATGAGGGACGCAAAGTCGTGGCTCCCGAGGAGTGGGATTTTGTCGCCAACATAGAACGCGCGGGCGAGCTGCTGCCGATCGGCGGACCATTTCACAATGAGAAGTGGTATGGCGAGGAATGTGTTGGGAGTCGTCGAGGGGAACTGGTCTGGGAATCTCCGGATCGTCCCCCGACGATGAAGTCCGAAGTCCGTTGGCAATGGGGCCATTTTCGAGTTCGCGAACCCGGCCCATACACATTTGTCGTGTATCTCCTCCCCACCATCATTCGCATTGGGGGCAACGATACGATGATCGATCACGGTGCGGGGATTGAGATCGTTCGAAAAGAGTTCATCGTCGAAGCCGGGGTGCCCCCCCAGACGGGGCTCACGATGGGCATCACAAAAGAAGAATTCATGCCGAGGTCGATTCACAGAAAGATGCGACAGAGGAAGAAGGGATGACAGATGCTCGTGATGGCGACCCTGCTCACCGGTCGGGTGGCAGGGTGGCCCGGACGCTGCTTGGGCGTCTGGGTGACGCAGGAACACGAGGGGATCTCCGAGGTGAGTTCACGTTCGTAGTCTCATATTGTGCTGTGAGCCAGGCGCACACACGGTGGCCAGGAACGGAATGAATTCCGTTCTACTTCTGGGCTGCTATGCTGTTCAGGATGAACGTATTTCCGCGACTGCTGGCCTTGGGGTTTGTCAGTCCCCTGTGGCTGTGGGCGCTGGGGGGCATGGCAATTCCGCTTGCCATTCATCTGTGGCGACGGCAGACGCCGCGGATCGAGCGTTGGGCGGCGATGCAGTTCCTGCGGGCGGCGCTGGATCGTCATGCCCGGCGGCTGCGGATCGAGTCGTTGTTGTTGCTGCTGGTGCGGTGTCTGCTGCTCGCGCTGCTGGCACTGGCCATTGCGGAACCGTTTCAGCAGATGGACTCTGTCGCGGCCAGCGGGACGCACCGCACTCACAAGTTGCTATTGCTCGACGGGTCGCTGAGTATGTCAGCCAAGACCGGCTCCGAGTCCCGCTTCGACCGAGCCCGCCAGATGGCTCGTGAGATCGTGCAGCAGAGTTCGGCGGGCGATGCGTTCAATCTCTGCCGGATCGGGAATGCCACCTCTCCCGTCATCATCCGCCGACCCGCGCGTGACCCGGCGGATGTCCTGCGCGAGATCGACCGCGTGCCGCTGCTCGACGATGCCGGGGACATCGCGGGAGCTTTGCGTCAGGTCAATGAACTGCTGAATGAAGTGCCCCTCGATCAACCCACCGAGGTCTACATCCTCAGTGACTTTCAGTCGACCAACTGGTCCGGCGACACCCCCGCGCAGGAATCTCAGCTGCGGCAGGCGTTGAAGGATCTGGCCGCACGAGCCAAGTTGTATCTGGTGGATGCGGGGAATCGCGGGTCTGCGAATGTGGCACTGAAGTCGCTTCAGACCCCGGAATTGGTGGCTCTGACTGGACGACCGTTCCGCGTCGAGGTCGACATCGCCAGCTTCTCGGCGGATGAGGAGACGCGCTCGCTGGAGGTTCTCGTCGATAACGTCGTGCGCTCCAGCCAAGCGGTGACGCTGCCCCCGCGGAGCGAGCAGAAGGTGACTGCCACGTTGCGGATTCCCGACTCGGGGGCCGAGGTGACGATCGAAGCCCGCATCGGTCCGGATGCCATCGCCAGCGACAACCAGATTCGCCGCGTGGTCGCCGCGCGAAAGAGCCTCGATGTCCTCTTGGTTGATGGTCATCCGTCCGAGTCGCTGGCGGAGTCTGCCAGTGGGTTCATCCAGCTGGCGATCTCGCCGACTCCCTTACCGGGGTCGACTCCCTCACCCTCGAGCAGCGTGTTCCAGCCGACCGTCTGCACCTCCGCAGAGCTGCCTGAGATGGAATTGAGCCGGTACGACTGCGTGGTGCTCTGCGATGTGGCGAGCCTGCCCGAAGAGGAGGTCGTCCGTCTGACCGCGTTCGTGAGCGACGGCGGCGGACTCGTCGTTGGACTGGGAGATCAGACCGAT
>JAYSUV010000076.1:0-19275 GCA_043718945.1 Planctomycetota bacterium | reverse complement strand
TCACCCACCCCTCCCTGTGCCGCCAGCCTCCCTAGACGGGCAGAATGGTAATCGAGAGGAGAATTAAAACAACAGGCCGGTGAGTCCCCCGTGCCCGGGCAACGCGATCACGGAGCGGGGCAGGTTCGGTAGCTGGGAGTCGATCAGCACGTTGGACTTACGTCCAACGCTCGCTGTCTCACCGCAGGTAAACGCCTTCCCCTTCACACTGTACCAGTCGTACCGACCAAGCCGTAAACAGCCCCGGCAAGGCCCACCGACCGCTCCTCGGGGGGCAGGTTTTGGACAATGGCCCCCTCCCATGCGTATACTTTCACAGGGACCGTTGTTTTTCGGCCCCGCATTCTTGGGGTGCGGATGTTGATCCGGCACTGATGTTGTCCAGCGGAAGGGGTCCAGCATGTCGAATCAGGTCATTGATGAGGTCGAAATGGAGCCGCAGGAGAATTTCGTTCGCGCCTCCAGCTCCGAGGACAACGAGTTCAACTACCGTCCGGTCTCCTCGCTGGCGGTCTGTTCGCTGGTGTTGGGGCTGTTGTCGCTGATCGGCATTTTGCTGTGGCCCATGCTGCCGGTGGCGGTGTTGACGGTGATTCTGGGGGGGATCGCGATCCTGTCCATTCGCCGCTGGAAGGGCGAGTACACCGGCACCGGAGTTGCCGTCGCTGGCATCTTTTTCGGAAGCGTGACTTTGGTTGCCGGAACGTTCGTGCAGATCCAGGCCTTCCAGCACGAAGTCCCCGCAGGTTACACCCGCATCAGCTTCGTCAAGGATATCTCCGCCAAGGAGTTCGTCACCGATCGCCACGGGGCCAAGGTGAACCCGGAAGTCGAAGCACTGGTGGGGAAGAAAGTCTTCTTCAAAGGGTTCGTGTTCCCCACCGACCAGTATTCGGGGTTGACCTCCTTCCTACTCTTGAAGGACAGTAAGGAGTGTTGCTTCGGCGGCAAACCCGATCTGAGAGATAAGGTCGGCTGTGTGATGCAGGGAGGGAAGACCACCAATTACCTGGCCGGTCGTGTGTCGGTGGCGGGGACGTTCCGGATCAACCCGAAGTTCCACGAGGACGCCTTGGAGGCGCTCTACATGTTGGATTGTGAGATCGTCGAACGTTCCCATTCGGACTTCTAGTGCTGCGAGCATGAGGGAACGTAGGCGATGTCGCTCCGCGAGTCGCATTCCGCCTGTCGAATCGGCCGGTCACAGACAGTTCGGAAGGGTGTATTGCGGGAGGAATCTCAGTCGCGGAGCGACATGAGCTACAGACACTGCGGGAACGTACTCCACTGCGAACAACTTGAACACGATCGTGTTCTCAGCAATGGCCTCGCCCTCCCGAGGGAGTGGGATAGGCTTTCCGCCTTTCGTTGTGTCGCAGCCGACCGGCGGAAAACCTCACCCACGAGAAATACTGGCCGTTCACTGAAGGAACCGTGATGCCCCGAATCGTTCGTCCGCAGCCCCTGACCGCCCTTCTCGCAGCTCTTTGCTTGGGCGTTGTTTCCGGCTGCCAGAACGACGACACGGGGTTCCACACCTACAACGAACCGTTCAAGGCCGAGACCCCGGCCACTGTCGCTCCGACCGACCCGACCAGCGGTTCCGGCATCGTCCCGGCCTCGGCGCAGACAACCAAGCCCTTGCCGGATATCGCCCGAATCGCGACACCGCAGGCTCTCCCAACCACCGGCGAGCCGATCCCGGTCGTGGGCCCCGAGTCAGTGGGGTCCGCCCTGCCCTCGGAGCCGGTCCCCCCTGTGGCCCCACTGGCCCATCCCCAGCCCGCCACACCCGAACTGGCCCTCTCGATCCCACCGGCTCCACCCGCTGCAGTGGCTTTGGCCGCTCTGCCGACCGCGCTCCCGGCCCGTCAGCTGGAATTGCTGATCCCCGAGAAGACCTTCAACGTCGAAGGCCCCGACGGAGCGCTCCGCGTCAGCTTCGACGATGTCGACCTGCTGAAGGTGCTGAACGCCGACCCCGTCCCGCTCGATGTCGAACAGCACCTCCCCGCCTGGCTGAGCGGCCTCCACGGCAAGACGGTGCGAATTCGCGGCTGGATGTTTCCGCCACCGGTCGAAAAAGGATTGCCCGCGTTCATGTTTGTGCGAGACAACAAGGACTGCTGTTTTGGCCGCAAAGTGCTGATCTACGACAAAATCGGCATCCGCATGCGATCCGGTGAAACGACCGACTATATCGAAGGCCATCCCTTCGATGTCGAAGGCCGAATGGTCATCAAGACACGCCTGCAGGACGGAGAATTGTTCCTGCTGTACGTGATTGAGGACGCCGTGGTGATGGATAAGTAGGGCCAGCCACCGTAGCCACGTTCGCCAGAACGTGGGAAAGCCAGAGAAGAGCGCCGGGAGGCTTCAATGCGAAAGACCGTTTGGGCGATCCCTCTCGCGATGATGACATCGGGGTGCGGCAACTCCGCAGCCCCTGAGGCCGTGACTCCCCCGCCTGCCGTGGCCGTCACCACAGCTGTGAAGCCCCCACATGTCATCGTTCCAGACGGCGTGACACAAATCACTTTCGAACACCTGAATGTTCGAAAGTTTCTCAATGTCCAGGAAGTTCCAGAAGGTGTTCGTACCTGGATCCCCGAGGTTATCCTGGCTTTGGATGGAAAGAGAGTTCGGATTCGTGGGTGGATCGACGACTCGAACGGCATCGAACCCGATGTATCCGGAGGTTTCTGGTTGCTGAAAGAGAAGCCTGCTCCTCGCCGTTTCATGGGGAACGATGGCAATGAACTTGAATTCGATTTCTCACTGATCGCAGAACCCGAATCGTCTGACGTGGTTCACATTGAACCACCCCAAGTCCCGATATTCCGAGGGGGCTATTGGACTGGCTACCTGGATGAAGTCATTCACGTCAGGTTGCGAAGTCGGGACGAATGGAAAGATACTTCCACGCATGAGCTACAGATCATCGGAACGCTCAAGGTCCACGGACCGATTGAATGTGGACTCACTTGGATATACGACCTCAAAGATGCCCAGATCGAGGAAGTCACGGTCGGGGATCAGTGAGCCGCCAAACCCGAATGGAGAAACTCATGTGGCGAGCCGTTGTGTTGACACTGATGCTGACCAGTGTGGCATTTGGCGAAAAGACCAAAGACGCGGTCTTCCCCTCAGTGAAGCCGGAGAAGACCTTTGAAGTCGAAGGCCCGGAAGAGGCGCTGCGGGTTTCTTTTGATGATCTGGAGCTGCGTCAGTTGCTCGGCATCAAAGAGGTGCCGGTCGATGTGGAAGATCGCCTGCCCGAGTGGCTCAAGAATCTGAGTGGCAAGACAGTCCGTATCAGGGGGTGGATGTTTCCGCCGCCGACTGAGACCGAACTGCCCGCGTTTATGTTGGTGAGGGACAACACATGGATGAATTTCGGACGACGGATTAACGTCGACGACAAAGTCGGCGTCCGCATGCGTGTGGGAGTCACCGCTGACTACATCCCTGGTCGCCCGTTTGATGTCGTCGGCAAGTTGACAATCAAGTCGCGAGTCCAAGACGGGGAACTGTTTTTGTTGTACGTCATCGAGGATGCCGTCCTGCCGGACGAGCCGGTTTCGCCGAGAATGGGCTTCTTCGCGCCGTCCTTTGGTAGCGTGACTTTTCCCGAATACTTCAAGTCGACGGACATCGCAGTGATTGCGCGATGGTTAAACCCGGCAGCCGCTGCTGACTTGCCGATCACGCCTGAACTGGCTCGCTATGAGATTGTCCACATTCTGAAGGACGAGTCAGGCAAGCTGCGTCAGGGTGAGGAGGTCAAACTCACTCATCGACCGCATCTCCGGTCCGAGCAACTGGTCCTCCTGACGGCCTCGGCTTCACCCGAATTGACGTGGTCTCGACCGATCGACCTGAAAGCATCCACTGCGGAATACCTGATCCATTGCCCGACCGACACGCCCCTCGCACGTCTGTCCTACATGGCGAACTTCCTCGACTCACCGAATGCAATCATCGCGACAAATGTACAACGGGAATTTCTGTCGGCTCCCGCGAAAGAGATCATGGCCGTCAAAGATCAGCTGCCCGCCGACAAGTTGCGAGCGTGGTTGGACGACACGAGTCCTGCAACTGACCGGGTGGGACTGGCCGCTCGACTGCTGGGGTATTGCGGGACAGAGGAAGACGCCGATCGTTTGAAAACGCGAATTCTGGCGGCCCCCCAGGAGTACCAACACGGTCTCAGTGACTTCATAGTGGGATACCTGCTGCTGACTGGAGATGAGGGGCTACAGTTCCTCGATGACCAAGTGCTGACAATGCCCTCACCCACTTTTTCCCGGCGATATGCCGTGATGCAATCCCTGCGATTCGCCTGGGAGCGGGATGATCTCTTTTCCAGGGACAAAGTGGGTTCGATGATGCGGAAGTTCTTGGAGTATCCCGAACTGGCTGACCTGGCGATTGTCGAACTCATTCGCTGGGAAGATTGGTCAGTGACCAGCCGACTCTTTGAGTTGTATGGAACACTTAACGATGAACAGACAACGACTTCGACCAAGCGGGCGATCATTCGCTACTCCCTGCAGGCCGAAGAGAGTCAGCCCAAATCGGCTCCCGAGCCAATCCTGCCTCACGTCGCGGAGGCTCGTAAGTTCCTGAAGGAACTTCGTCAGCGAGATCCGGAACTGGTCCGTGAAGTGAAAGAGTTTCGAGCCAACAATCGCTCCAAAGATACCGAAGAGAAGTCCTCGAAATGAGGGCCAACTGGCTTGCGGCTTCTGACCCCGGCAGGGGACGCAGCCAATAGCCGGTGGTTGAGCGCAGCGACACTACCGGCGGGTGGTGGGGTCAGGAGGCTTTGCGCATGGCCCCGGTCCAGGGTTGTGTACTCCCAATGTGCGATTCCCGAGTGCTGGCTCGGCAGGCTTGCCACAGACGCTTCCTGCCACGTTCACCCTCGCCGGGGCCATTCACTGCGCTGCTGACCCCGCCACCCACATTTTCTGGCAACACGACGACAGCCACCCATCGGTCAGTAGCAAGCTCAACGTGCATACAACACACTGAGGCCACCCACCCATTCCTCGTGTGAGTCCTCCATGTCTGCTTCCCCCTCCGCTCCCCTCGTTGTCGGTCTTGGCGAAGCCTTGTGGGACATCTTTGGTAACACGCGCAAACCCGGTGGGGCCACCGCGAATATTGCTTACCACGCAGCCCAGCTCGGGGCGCACGGGGTGATTGCCAGTCGGTTCGGGACGGATGAACTGGGTGTGGAACTGGCGCGGTACTTTGATGCGAAGGGGATCGATACGTCGTACTTGCAGTTCGACTCCGTGCATGGAACCGGGCGGGTGCTGGTCGATACCAGCGATCCGGGGCACCCGACGTATCTCATTCAAGAGAACGTCTCGTTCGACTATCTCGCCCCACAGGCCGACTTCCTTCAACTGGCCGACAAGGCAGCTGCGGTCTGTTTCGGGACGCTGGCCCAGCGGTCGCCGGTCTCGCGCGAGGCGGTGCAGCAGTTCATTCGGCGAACGCGGGGGCTGGTGGTATTCGATGTGAATCTGCGACAACACTTCTATGACCGCCAGTCGCTCGATCTCTCGTTCCAGCGAGCGGGGATCGTGAAGCTGAACCTGGATGAGATGCCGATCGTGGCGGCTGAGTTGGGGCTGGAAGCGAAGTCAGAACAGGTGTTCGCGGACTCGTTGCGACGACGTTACCCGATCGGCACAGTGATCGTCACCCGGGCCGAGCACGGGTGCTTCGTCACCTCGGGGAACGAGGTCATCGACCTGCCGGGCGAGGTGGTGACCGTCGTCGATGCGGTCGGGTCGGGCGATGCGTTCACAGCTGCGTTCATCATGCTGACGCTGGAAGGCCAGCCACTTGCCGTGAAGGCCAAGTTCGCCAACCGAGTCGGCGGGTTGGTCGCCACCAAGGCCGGAGCCATGCCCGAGGTGCAAGCGGAGTATGCACAACTCCGGCGGGAGTTTGGGGTCTGACACCGGACAGTGAGCCGCACGGAACTCGCCGCCAATTCTGGGGGGCGGACAATGAGAAGAACCCGCGGCTAGCGCCTGGCGGCTCACCGCAGCGACACATCCACACGAGTCCCGATCGGCAGATCGGGCCACAGGGCTCCGGTCTGCTCCACTTGGATAATAATGATGCTTTCGGAGCCGTGCGAATTGGCGTCGGTGGGGATCGCCTGGGGAGCGATGCTATCGACGCGGCCCGTGCGTTTGACGCCGCCGGGGAACGTCACATCAACCCCTTGAGCGACCTCCATGCCCGAGATCTTTGACGACGGCACTTCAACTCGCAGATGCCGACGCGAATCGTCCAATAGTTCCACAATCGTCTGCCCCGGTTGGACATGATCACCGACCTGCACACGGAAGACGCCGACCTTGCCCACAGCCATCGAGCCCACAGTCAGCTCAGTGCGGCGGCCTTCGATCCGCTCCAGCATCGACTTCGAGCGAGCGACCGAAGCCTCTGCCGAATCGACCCCCGCCTTGCGACGAACCGTGGCGGGAAGTGTGGCCTTGATCCCCTCCAGTCGCTTTAACTGCTGATCACAGATCTCGACCTGAGCCGTGGAAACGTCAGTCGCATTCACCACGGTTTCGAGCTTGAGGGCGGTGGTCATCCGCTCGACCTCGGGCATGCCCCCTTCGACCACGAAGGCTTTAAACATTGTATCGGCGTCACTGAGAGCCGCCGTTTGATTGCTGGCCAACATGTCGGTCAGCATGCTTTTTTGCAGCTCGTAGTCGTATTTCTCTTTCAGAAACCCCGCTGAGCGCAGCTGGTAGTCGACGATCCGCTGATCGATCTCATTCGCACGCCATTGCAGATCCAGAGCCGCTTCCGCCAAGCAGTGCTCCAGATGAATCTCGGCGTGAGCGACTTCGTCTTTCTGAGTGACAATCTCCTGCAACAACTGCGAGTCAGTCAGGGTCAGCAGTGGATCACCAATCGAGATACGTTCGCCTTCGCTTTTCACCAACGTCGCCACGCGGCCTGCATGCTCTGCGGTGACCGGAGTGGTGTGTGCCGCCAAGTATGCATCAAACCGAACATCGCCGTGCCGTTCAAACCAAACCGCGAACCCAGCGCCGGCCAGGAGCGACGCCAAACAAATCGCCAGTGTCTTGATCGGATGTGGTGCCATCGGTCCAGGCAGGGTGAGTGGTTCAGTCGTCGGGGATGTCGTGACCGTCATGAGCAAATTGCCCCTAGAAGATGTACGGCAGTTAACGCCGAACGGTTTCTCGCCACTGTTGATCAGCAGACTCCAAATGTCGCAGAACCCCGCCCATCATTCGCATCGGCTGAGTGCGTGAGAAATGTCGACACTCACGTATCCGCCCCCGTCAAATCTTGCCGATCTCGCGCACATTCCATCCGAACTCCGGCAGGGACCGGTGATCTTTCGGAACCGGAAAAGTCGCGCGGGCCGTGGGATAGGCTTCCAGCCTGTCATGATCCGCCACCAAGACCAGTTGGAAGCCTATCCCACGGATCAGACACGTCTCACGTCCGCCTTCAGTAATCCGCCATTGAGGATGTCGAACGTCACATCAAACCTCGGTAACATGCTCATCTGCCCGCTCCCACGTCAGAGGACATCTCATGCGCTGCTTCATTGTGACCACTGGTTTTCTGCTGAGCCTGGCTGTCAGCTTACGAGCCGAAGAGATCCCCAATACCGCCGTCATCCCTGCCCCGGCTTGCGAGAAGGACTTCTACAATTGGACCGAGCGGCACGAAACCGTCTGCCAGGCCATTCGCGAGAAGCCGGTGAAGCTGGTCTTCGTCGGCGACTCGATCACCCACCTGTGGGGCGGCACGCCCAAGCCGAACAAGCAGTCCGGGGACAAGGTCTGGCAGGAGTTCTACACCTCCCGCAACGCCGTCAACATGGGGTTCGGCTGGGACCGGACACAGCAGGCTCTGTGGCGGATCGAGAACGGCGAGTTCGAGGGCATCACCCCCGAAGTCGCCGTCGTGCTGATCGGCACCAACAACCTCACCGGCCACAACGTGCGAGAAAACACCGACCCCGAAATCGTGTCGGGAATCACAGCTGTCTGCTCGGCCATCCGGAAGAAGTCGCCGCAGACAAAGGTGCTGCTACTTGGGTTACTGCCTCGGGGAGCGGAACCGCTGGGCGGGCACCGGACCCGGATTCTCGCGATCAATTCGGAACTGGCCCAGCTCGATGGGAAAGATGGAGTGACCTACCTCGACATCGGCTCCAAACTACTCGACGAACACGGCAAGTTTCTGGCCGGCGTGTCCCCCGACAACCTGCACCTGAGCGAGTCCGGCTATCGCATCTGGGCAGAGGCGATGGAGCCGACGCTTGTGAAATTACTCGCTGAGACGAAATCGACTCATCCACAGTGAGTCATACGGTTAGCCGCGACGCGAAGTCTTCGTAGCGGAGCGCGCACGCGACACCGATTCACTCCGCTATGAAGTCTTCTCGTCACGGCGAAACAGTCAGTCACTCAATCGGCACAATATAGGCCACCGCCCCGATGATCTGCCCCTTCTCCACGTTCTTATAGTGGGCGTGGCACATAATGCACTTTTCCAAGACAACCGGGATCGGCGTCGCAGCCCGCAAGTAGGGCTTGCCGTCCTTTTCGATCACGGCGTCGACGAACGTCTTACCCGTCTTGAGTTGGGCGATGGCCGACTTTTCGAACTCGTCAGCGGGGGTGTTCTTCTCCTCATAGGGCTCGCCCGTCGCATCGAGCAGCCGGGCCTCGTGCCAGCCCTTCTCCTTCATCGCCGCGAACAGCAACCGCGCTGCGGTCCCGGCGGCCACGTCGTCCTCTTTCTTCACGCAGTGCTCGGTAATCAGCACCACAGCTGTCTTGTACAGATCGTCGAGCATCCGGACCTGCTTGCGAGTCCGCTCCAGCGCCGCAGGGTCAACCTTGGACTTCTCCGCACTTTTCGACTGAGCCACCACAGCTCCGACCAGCACGACGGGCAACAAGGCCCAGGCAATTCGACGATTCATAATTCGCTCCCGAAGCTGATCTGCCAGCCCCGGTCGACCGCGAACACTCACGGAGACTCAACAGCCAGCATCTTCAACTGCACCAAATCCAGACCCGGGCGGACCACACTGGCCAGCTTCACCGAGTCGAGGTACTCCCATTGCAGGCGTTCTGCTTCCGCGAAGACTCTCTTGAGTTCACACCCCGGCTGGATCACGCACACCTGGGTGGTGGCCCCCACGCATTCGAGGTAGTGCATGGCCCCCTCGAAATCGCGGATGATTTCGCCCACTGTCATCGAGTCGAGCGACCGCGCCAGATCGATGCCACCGTTGATCCCTCGGACGCTGCGGACGTACCCCAGCTGCACCATCCGCTGGGCCACCTTGGCCAGGTGGTCCTTGGAGATGCCGTAGAATTCCGCGACATCCGCAATGGTCGCCCGCCCCGGCCGAGTGCCGAGGTACATCAGGAAACGCAGGGCGTAGTCCGTGTGAAGAGAGAGTCTCATGAAAACAGGACAAAGAGGAGCCTATACCGCATCTATTGAGTTGTCAACTCGGATTTGCAGATTCGGCAGGTCGGGAATGGGGATTGTTGGTCAGTGTTTCACCGTGTCGTAGCTATTCCGGTTCGGTCGCAGTCGTCTGCACCAGATGCCATATTTCCGAGTATTTGCCCCGCACGAACGGATTCAGTGATTCCTCCAGTGACTGGGGGAGAGCCAGGATCTGAATCAATCGTTGGACATCGACGAGATCCTGGCCCCGGAGTGGATTAGTCATTCCGGAAGCCAGTTTCAGTTCGATCAGCATCGGCAATTCCAGGAATCGAATGCCCTCGATCAGGGTCGTCACGTGTTGGGGATCGGGAAACGCGATGGGCTTGGGTTTGCCGTCGCCGGGAAAGTCGCCGGTGACCAGGAATTCGATCTTCACCCCGGATTCCACATCGCGAAGGTTCTTGCTGCCCGCAAACGGGGGAACATATCCCAAGCCATCCAATGCGTCATGCAGCTGGCGGAGTCCGTCGCGCGTGACCAGAATGTCGACATCCTCCGTGAAGCGACGCAGCCCATGAAAAAACAGGGCCATACCGCCGACGACCGCATAGGCAATTCCCGCTTCATCCAGTCGATACACAATCCGTTGTAACGTCTTGTGGACGGCACTTTCGTTTTCGAAATGCATACTTCCCTCCTGGAATGCCCAGAGGCGATTTTGGATCAGACGATCTTCGTAGGTGATCATGGACTTCTCGCTCCGCCTCCTGTCATCTTAGGCGAGTGAGCAGTTGAACGATACCCGAAGGACAGCCTTTCCAGGCCGTCCTGGGAGGGATAGACGGCGGGATGGCCCAGACGCTGCTTTGAGCGTCTGGGTTGTGCAACAACAAGAGGTTACAGAGGTCACACTCGCCCTTCCATCCCTCTTGCTCCTTCGTCACACAGACATCCCAAGCGATGCGTAGGCCATCGTATTTGTATGCGTCCCAAGCGTCGGTGAAGTCTCCTTTCGCTGGCGGCCGTGTTCTGAGCCGCGAAGCGGCGACAGTACGAGCGGCGTGGCGCCAGCGACCGTCTCGGTGAAGAGCGATCGCTGTCGCCGCTTCGCGGCTGGATATCATGCGGGCTGCAAGGTCCGTGGGCTGCGCCCACGGCTACATGCTGTCACCGCTTCGCGGTTGAAGACGAGCCTCACAATCTGAGTTCATGCGGCCTGACCGGGCCAGCGGGCGATCGTGGGTGGCGGGGTCAGGAGGCTTGGCGGATGGCCCCGACCAAGGTGGACATGACGCGCGGGGTCTTCCCAGTCTGGCCCAGCGGCTGAGACACAGAGTCAAGTCACGTCTCCCCACATCGGGGCCATCCGCCAAGCCTCTTGACCCCGCCGCGTGGTTGATCACGGCGAACCTCTTGTGCCAAGGCACCCAGGTAGGCCCAAAGCGGCCAACCTGGGCCACCCCGCCAGAGTCAGTCAGGCCCCGGACTCTGCGATGATGAGTTGCCCCTCAGTTCAATCCGGTGGCTGACGCCACCCAGCTCGCCTGTGAGTCATATGGCTCGGGGACGGGCACGTAAGATACGTACTCCACGCGAGCTACCTCGCCGAGCGGGCGGCGGTGCTGGGTACCACAGGCGAGGGCTTTGACTCGCCGGTGGGAAGTCGCCCACAGGCCGTCAATCCCGGTTCCCCGCTGCGGCCACGCTCCCCAACACGGACGAACCAAATCACCTCTCACCCAACTGCGGGGCCTTGCCGTCAGTGGCACCCCGCCTCAACGTCGAACGGGCGCCCCATATAGAAGACGCCCAGATTTTCGAAAGTGTCGCGGATACACGTGTCGTCCAAATGCGAAGTGACGGCGGATTCGTACAACCTTGCGTATCCCCCGCTGTTTCGCCAGTCCGTACTGCAGAACAGCGATCGGCTCGTCAAAGTTTGCTGGTTTGTCACACCTTCCCATGAACTGGGCGCTACCCTTCGGGGGTGTATGTACACACACGCACAAATCTTGAGGCATATCCTTGAGATTGTCATACCCATCCCTTACTGTTCCAGTGAACTGGCATTGACATGCCTGTGTCCCCTCAAGTAAGCAGCGTCCACAGCCGATACGAAGACGAAGCGGCTCCGGAATCTGCGGAAGGATCCAAACCATGTCCAACGTGACAACCATCACCCTACGGCCTTTCAGCGACTATTGGCGACGCGCTGGCAGTGAAGTCCAACCAGTACCTAGACCTGACTCAAGCCAAAGTTCCCGACGGACTGAGACTCAGTTCGACCGGGATCGCTCTGAGGAGACTCGACGACGAAGGCGAAGCGACGACTGATTGATACGGAACTGAAGAACCCCTCAGCAAATCTGTGGGGTTCTTCATTGATTTATCTGGATCCGCTGTTTCGCAGCAACTCCTGGAACGCCTTGGCATCAACAAGCATGTTCAGTTGGTGTACTGGCGGAATAGATGCAGCCGACAACTTTCGATCAACTCCCTCCAGGCAGGAATGAATCAGGGTTCTCAGTGATCTGGTATGATGCCGGTACTCCGGCACATGCAGCAGCGCATAGAGCAAACTGGGATCATATTTCGCTTTCATCCCGTCAGTCAGCCGCTGTGCCTCTTTCGCTTCTAACATAGAACGAATCGTGATGGCTCTGCGAATCAAATACAGTTCATCATTTTGGTCAGAGGGATTCACTCCGACAACATTCAAGTATCCTTTGAGACGGGACACAAAGTCCGGCCCCTTGGCTTTGGCGAATTCGACATACCTTTCATCCGTCTTCGGGCGGTTCTCCATGCTGAAATCTGCAAATGACGAACTGGTACCTCCCGCAAATACCAGGATCGCACTGTTGAAGTTATCTTTCTTGTAGGCTCCCTCTTCCATGGGGCCAAGAAACATCTTCAGCCAGTCGTAAGGATCCTTGAGTCGGCTGTCAAATTCGTCAAAAAAAGCCACGGGAATCGGGTTGTCTTTGATGCTACGACTGATCTGATCGAAATTGTTTTCAAGCTCTTGCGGATTCGTGTACTGGGAAAGATTGAATGGTGACAAGATGTGCGGCCTTTTCCCCCGGATGGAGGAAAGGTTCTTCACAATGCTCTTGACGGCGGAACTTTTTCCAGATCCCGGGGGACCAAACACGGCTATGGACAAGGGGCGACTTCGCTCCTTTTTGTCATGCTCTTTTTTGTCATTCTCTTCATTTTGCTTGAAGACGGATGTGCAGTGCGATTCAATCAACTTCTGAAGAGATCGATACCCCTCAATGTCACGTCGGTCGATCAGAACGGTCCTATCATCAAGCTCACCGGGCTTTGGCTCTTGTCCCATGTAGACGATCGGTGGCACAATATGCTTGTTCTTCAGTGCTTCCTTGACCCCACATCGGACAATTTCCTTGGCGATCTCGTGCAGGTCGTGCTGGGCCATTTGACTCAGAATCGACCACGTAGAGAGTTGCACTGGCGGCACAGAGCAGTATCCCATCAAGTAGCTCTTTGTATACGAGTTTTCCTCCTCGTGTTCGTCAAAAACCACACTGAACGCATTCCGAAAGATCTTTTTGTGGAAGTACTCTTCATCCGGAAAGCTCCCACTGTCAACTACTACTCCAGTCTCTCTCAGCCGTGCCGAAACGTGTATCGCCTTCTTGATTCCTGCCTTCAATCCTGGGAATAGCTGATTAGAAAACGGGTGTTCCCCACTCGCCTTACAGTTGTCGTAAAGTTGCCTGACTAACGCGGCAACAAATCCGGCTTGCCCTCCGATACTGAGACCAGTTTCGCCTTTGTCATCCACTTCGGCGATGTAATGCAAATAAAAAGACGATTCTGGCAGTGAGTCATTCTCATCAGCTTCTGCTTTGCCTATCGCTTTCTCTCCACCAACAATGTGAAGCGCACCGGTGTCCGAATACCTGATGATGAGATGACTGAAGTTGAGAAGTCGACGTAGAGTTTCATGACGCCTTATTGCAAGTATTGTGTCTTGTGCAGTACGTTCCCATGAGAGTCCAGAACTGATCGCTAAGCCTTCGTCTCGCAGATCGTCCGCATCAACAATTACCACTGTATGGCCAGGGAGATCGTTGTTTTGATTTCGCAACTGGTTGAAAAGTCTCTTTTCGTCCGCAACGATTTCTCGCAAACAGTTGGTTGCGTAATAGAGTATCACTGGCTCCATGATCGGCAATTTGAGTTTCGCTGCCTGCTTCGTGGCGGTTGCGAGTGCATCGACAAGCTGTGTCTGCTTCTTGCTCAGCTTGCCCTTTTTGACCCCACTATCAATAACAACGACAATGTCTGGACATGTAGGCACCTTGCACAGATTCCTGACGAGTTCTTCCTCCTTCGCCTGCTGCCACCAATTGGCCTGAAGCCCCTTCTCAAATCGTTGGGGAAGTGGAACAAACGTGGGCTGAGTTCCATTCTTTGCAGGAGCATCCAAGCTCTTCAAGTCATACCGGTCTCTCTCCGAGTCCAATTTGACGTGATCGCTTAACATCCAACAGCGAATCTCTCCTTCACCTTGCTTATCGACTCCGTAGAACGGAGGGAAATTCTTATCAAAATTCGAGGCGACATCTGGAAGCGCAGCCTTGATTGCATCCAAACAGAGCCTGGCACCTCCATGAACCGACAGAGTCTCTCCGGGAATTTGAATCCTGTGGGTGATTACATCACCAATCACCACGAACGTATGCATGGATCAGCCCTTCCTGTCTAGTGTGGTGAGACTTTACCAACATGTTTCAAAATGTCCACCAAACATCCCATTTATCGTATTCCACCCATTCGGCGTGGTGGCCTGGCCAGCAGAATGGCGGTCGTGGGTGGCGGGGTCAGGAGGCTTGGCGGATGGCCCCGACCAAGGTGGACGTGACGCGCAGGGACATCCGAAGCTTGGCCCAGCGCCAGAGACGCAGTGTCAGGTCACGTCTCCCCACGCCGGGGCCATGCGCTGCGCTCCTGACCCCGCCACCCGCC
Organism: Planctomycetota bacterium; assembly: GCA_043718945.1. Classification (GTDB taxonomy): domain Bacteria; phylum Planctomycetota; class Planctomycetia; order Planctomycetales; family Planctomycetaceae; genus TH-plancto1. The sequence goes on along the minus strand of JAYSUV010000076.1, from coordinate 4,779 downwards.
GCCGCGAGAATCGGTGCCCCTCGTTCCTCTTCGGCCCTCCGATTTGATACGCTGACTGGTCGACGCAGTCTGATGCGTCGGAAGCTGGCGTGGATTCTGTGCCAACGGATCGTCGACGGGGCAGACTTGTCTGCCCCGTGGGATAGGCTTCCAGCCTGTCTTTTTACCGATGATGACAGGCTGGAAGCCTATCCCACGGTCCACGGTCCCTCACCGCTCGCATGGCCACGACGCCACACCCATCCCGGAGTGCCCTCTTGATGCGTCCCTGTCTCTCACTCGGTTGCTGGTTGATCGCTCTCCTCGGATTGGGGAGTCAGGTCGGTTTCGGCCAAGACCTCCGCGTCCTCCCCGCTGAGTTCACCCTCACGGGCTCCGAGGCTCGCCAGCGTCTGGTCGTGCAGCGGGCCCAGGGCGACACGCTCACCTCCCAGGTCGCCACCGGCGTCACATGGACCAGCGACCATCCCGAGATCGCCACCGTCTCCGAAACCGGTGAGGTTCAACCCGTCGCCGATGGCGTCGCGACGATCACGGCCAAAGTCGGCGATCAGTCCTCGACCACCAAGGTCACGGTCGCCGGGGCCACCCAGCCCCACGCTTGGAGCTTCCGCAACGATGTCCTCCCCGTGCTGGCCAAGAGCGGCTGTAATACGGGGGCGTGTCACGGGGCGCTCGCAGGCAAGGGCGGCTTCCGGCTGTCCCTCAATGGCTACAACCCGGTCGCCGACCACTTCAACACCGTCAAGCAGGACCACGGTCGACGCATCGAACTCGCCGCCCCCGGGCGCAGCCTCTTCATTGCCAAACCTTCGGGAGCCATCGCACACAAGGGCGGTCTCCGGTTCGAGACCGACTCGCCCGAGTACCGCATCCTCTCCGAATGGATCGCCCAGGGAGCGGTCGCCCCAAGTGACAACGACCCCATCGCCGACCGCCTCGAAGTCCTCCCCGGTCGCAGCCGCCTCGCCAAGGACGAGCAAGTCCAGCTGATCGTCCGCGCTCACTTCACCGATGGGCACTCCAGCGATGTCACGCGCTGGGTCAAATGGACCAGCTCGAACGAAGCGGTCGCCCGCATCGATGCAACTGGTCTTGTGACGGTCGTCGGTCCTGGCGAGGGAGCGATCAGCGCGTGGTACTCCAGCAAGATCGCCATCGCCCGCATCACTTCGCCCTACCCGAACGAAGTCGACCCCGCGCTCTTCGCCGCCCTCAAGCCCCGCAACTTTATCGACGAGCAAGTCAATCGCCAGCTGCAGGCTCTGAACCTGCCGCCGTCGCCCGTTTGCACCGATCACGATTTCATCCGCCGCGCTTTTCTCGACACCATCGGCACGCTTCCGACCGCCGATGAGACGCGGGCCTTCCTCGTCGACACCGCAGCTGACAAGCGAGAAAAGCTCGTCGACAAGCTGTTGGCCCGTCCCGAGTTCGTCGACTACTGGACCTACCGCTGGTCGGACGTGCTGATGATTAACGGCAACCTGCTACGGCCCGAAGCAGTGAAGTCGTACTACACCTGGCTCAAGGGGCACGTCGCCGCCAATACTCCGTGGGACCAGATCGTCCGCGAGGTTCTCACCGCGACCGGTGGCAGCTTCGAGAACGGGGCCACCAACTTTTACGCCATCAACCAGTCCCCCGAGGACATGACCGAGAACGCCTGCCAGGCGTTCCTCGGCCTCTCGATCGGCTGTGCCAAGTGCCACAACCACCCGCTGGAGAAATGGACCAACGACCAGTATTACGCGATGGCGAACATGTTCTCACGCGTGAAGGCCAAGGGCTGGGGCGGAGAGCCGCGCAGTGGCGACGGCAACCGCACGCTATATGTCTCCAACACCGGAGACCTCGTCCAGCCTCGCACTGGTAAGCCGCAACCACCGACGCCGCTGGATGGCACACCGCTGGCCATCGATGATCCGAACGATCGCCGGGTGGAACTCGCCCAGTGGATGACCGCTCCGGAGAATCCCTACTTCGCCCGCTCGATCACCAATCGCGTCTGGAAGGCGTACTTTGGCGTCGGGCTGGTCGAGTCGGTCGACGACCTCCGCGTGTCGAACCCCGCCAGTAACGAGGAACTCCTCACCGCAGCTGCGAAGTCACTGGTCGATGCGAAGTTCGACCTCAAGGTGCTGATGCGCACGATCCTCACCTCCGAGGCGTACCAGCGCACGAGCGAAGCCCTCCCCGGCAACAAGACCGAACAACGCTTCTACAGCCGCTACTACCCGAGACGTTTGATGGCCGAGGTGCTGCTCGACGGCGTGTCGCAGGTCACCGCCGCCCCGACCGAGTTCACCCGCATCGCCTTCCCCGGAGCCGATTTCCAGGACACCAAGTTCTACCCCACCGGCACCCGCGCGATTCAGCTCTACGACTCCGCCGTCGACTCCCAGTTCCTGCAAAAGTTCGGCCGCAACCAGCGCCGCATCACCTGCGAATGCGAACGCTCCGACGAACCCAGCATGGTGCAAGCCCTGCACCTGTCCAACGGCGACACCATTAACCTCAAACTCAAATCCGCCACCGGACGAGTCACCCAGCTGCTCGAACTCCGCAAACAAGGGATGTCCGACACCGCCCTGATCGACGAAGTTTATTTGGCTGGCCTCTCCCGCTACCCCACTCCCGACGAGCGCGCGAACCTCGCCAAAATCCTCACCGACACCCCCCCCGACCAAACCCGCGAGTCCATCGAAGACCTCTTCTGGGCCGTCTTCAGCAGCCGGGAGTTTTTGTTCAATCACTGAGGTGGGGAAACGGTAGTAAGTCACTCTTGATCGATCGACACTTCCAGTGGATTCTGAAGGACAAGTCCTTTGCCTTCTTTGTTAAGAGTTCCCAAACATCGAATTGAACGCTCGTGCTTGTGAGCATCGATTGCGAGTTGATAGTCAGAATCCTTCAGTTCGAGGCAGACTCGTTTCGGCTTACCCTCCACCAACCCCAAGACCGTCACGCGACCGAACTGAGCATTTTCTCCCTTTTCCAACTTCACGACAGTTCCTGCCAGTTCAAAATCACCGATTGGCTCACGCTCCTTCATGACACGTGCCGCTTCACGGATGAAGGGAATCCGGTCTGCAGTGAAGCGGATTTTTGAGGGGATATTTGCGCTCACAGGTCTGGCTGGTGACCAAGAGAAGGAAAACTCCAAGCACCGATTCCCATTGTCGTCACCCCAAAGTCCTGTTACTGCATCACAGAGATTTGCACTGACGCCTTTAGAAACTGATGCGTCAAACGCATCCATTTGACCGGAGATTGCTGCTGAAGCCGCCGCCTTGTCCAAGGTGTCGAGAGACGTAGCTAGAGTTTGAATGACCTGCCTCTCGAATGGAGGCGCGGTCTCAAAGAGTTGCCCATTTCCGGGTAACTCCAGGGCTGGGCTGACCCTCGATATCACGGTTACGATGTAGCTGCCCCTTTCTGATTGCCCGATCCGAACTTTCTTGACTTGGTCAACTGCTTGTTGAGGCTTTCTTGAGTGCCAGACTGCCTTTTTACCTGTCGCAGAACACGCTGCTGCCAGCATCAGATCGCGTGTCTTTTGTGCGATTTGTGCATTGATCTCAATCGGTAACGTCCCATCAAGAATTTCCGAGTCATCAATCCGGATTCGAACGATGTCAGCAAATGTTGTCAGCAGGTCTGCATAAATCTCACTTTGAGATCGTTTCTCGACGGCAGAAAGAACTTCCATGAGTTCTCGCATACGAATTGAATAATCACGAAATGAGCGGTCTAACGGCTGGAGACCCTCAAATTCTTCGTCATTCTCTGTGCGAATCCAACTCAACCATTTCGGCGGGTCTGATTTCTGCGACTGCGCCCACCCATGAGACCGAAGGTACGCGACTACTTCCGGTGGACTCAGCGACTGGAATGCTTCGCTGTCACGAATTTCGACATTCATGGTAAGCTCCCTGACTCAATCCGAGACATGATAGAGCGTAGCCCATCGGGGTTGAAAAGCTGCATGCGAGGGATGTTCAATGTCACTGTACTCGTATTCGTTGTCTCAGGCATTCCTCGCAAGCTGACCCAGTAACCACACCTCCTGATTGCAAGTTCTTCTTCTGAATGGCTCAACCAGTCGGCTGGGTCATCTGGAACCAGAACCACCACAAGAATACGGGGAGTCATTACGTTCTCGGGGCGCAAATCATCGTAATTCTTGATCTTAACTGGATATTGGAACAGTACCTCCGTTGGGGTTACCGCAGCATGGCACTTTAGCTGTAGATCCAAGCGGGGTGATCGAATCGTTCCTCCACCCCCCTTCTGGTGAATCGTCAAGTCAATGCTGTCGTCATCAGTACTCTGCTTCGACCAACAGAACCCCGAAACTGCCGCTACCGCCAAAACGTACGCATGACTGAATTCCTCCTTCTGAGCGTTGATGTCCATTGTTTGGCCCTGCGAATGATCGGACTGTGACAATGTTGATCGGTTGTTCACTACCTGGAAGTATAGTCAACTGTGGGTCTGAGGAGAGATCGAATACGGAAAACTGGTAAATCATGTCAGGTTTCCGACACTTTTGGTGCAACCACTCCTCGTTTATTCCTCACGGATTTCGCGACTCGGGATGCTGGTGCCACCCGGCTCGTCTCTACGTTGAGAACATCCACTCGCGTCCGACTACATGGGGCGGCCTCGGGTCGGCTGCTTTGGACACTGCTGTGGCGGCGTGGCCGGAAGTGGTTCTGGAGTCGAGAGTCGCATCCAATCGCCCTCCCTGTGCCGCTGACTCACGTGGAACCGTTT